>CAYUCU010000194.1:0-7351 GCA_964443345.1 uncultured Chitinophaga sp. | reverse complement strand
CATCCTGTATAATAGCACCCTGACAACGAAGCAACAAAAAATATCCCCGCCATAACTCCTTACGGCAGGGATAATGATCGCCACACTTCTCCTTAAAAAGTTTCATCCGCACTGGGGCCATAGGCACCCGGAATGGGCACATCCAGCAGGCGAAGGAATACGCCCAACTGTGCCCGGTGATGTATGATCTGCGAAATGGACGAACGGATAACGGCTGCTTTTGGCTCCACACTGTACACCTGTCCCGCATTACGCAGGGTCCAGGGTTCGTCCAGCGTATCTTCTTTTCCATTGCTCAGTTGACCGAGCCCATCAGCCAGGTTCCTTTCAAATACTTCTCCCAGTTGGGCCGTACTGCTGATAGGTGTGGGTTTGTAATCCATAGTGGCAAAGTCCAGCTCAGTGGTATTAAGGATCATACCGATCCAGGAGGGTAGTTCGGCAATATGGGTGGTGAGCTGCCGGATACTCATGCTTTTGGGATGTGGCTTCCAGTCATATTGATCATCCGGTACAGCCGCCAGCATCTTTTTGGTGGCCACTGCTTCATTTTCGAGTTCATTTCTGAATAAGGAAAGGCGTGTCATATATATATGTTTTAGTTAGAACACAAAGAAAACACGGGGTAGTGACAACCCTGTGTCAGCAGGAAAAGGAATTAGTAAAGTTTCTTTTGAACCGGCACGGCAAAGCAGCCAGGTAACAGGGTGTTGGCCCGGAAGAAGTAACTTTATGCCCGTAATTTTCTAAAAGTAAAAACAGGACATATGAATTGGCAAGCACAGATCGCAAAGCATTTAAGAGAAGTTCATTTTGGAGGCAACTGGTCTTACTCCAACCTGAAAGATAACCTGGCGGATGTTACCTGGCAGCAGGCCACCACACCCGTCCATTCCCTTAATACTATTGCAGCCCTCGTTTACCATATGAATTACTATATCAGTGCGGTACTGAAAGTATTGCAGGGAGAACCGCTCCGGGCCAGCGACAAATACAGTTTTGCCCTTCCGCCCATTCAATCTGCAGAAGACTGGGAAAAACTGCTGGAGAAGACCTGGACCGAAGCAACAACCTTTGCCAGCCTGATCGAACAGTTGCCGGAAAGTAAACTGGAGGAAATATTTTCAGATGAAAAGTATGGCAACTATTACCGCAACCTTCATGGCATCATTGAGCATTGTCATTATCATTTAGGGCAGATCGTAGTAATAAAAAAGATACTTATCTCAGCACCGCCCGCACCCCATTAGAGATACTTTGTACAACGGTTGTCCAGAAGATCTTCAGGTCCAGCAGCACACCGGCCTTGCGTACATACATCGCATCCCAATAATACCGGATGATGATGCTTTCATAATCTGAAGTGGGGCCATGATAGCCATTCACCTGTGCCCATCCCGTGATACCGGGACGGACCAGGTGCCGGAAAGAATAGGAAGATATGACGAAGGAGAAACGGATACAATCTGCCACCATATGCGGCCGCGGGCCGATCACACTCATCTGCCCCAGCAACACATTAAAGAACTGTGGCAACTCATCTATATTGGTACGGCGCAACAAGCGGCCCACAGTAGTGATACGTTCATCATTTTTTTCAGCAGGCACTTCATCCGCCTCCTCATTCACCACCATGGTTCGGAATTTGTAGCAATTGAATGGAATCCCGTTGCGGCCGATCCGGCGCTGTTTGAAAAATACCGGTCCCTTTGAAGTAACTTTAACCAGCAGGGCAATGACAGGGGTGAGCCAGCTTAAAAAGCCAACGATCATAAACAAAGAAAAGAGAATATCAAAGCTGCGCTTGGCCACCAAATACTTCTTGCGACTGGCAACGAAGCTGCGGATAATGCCGTTTTGTTGATTAGCTTGCCACTTGGTGGCAGGAAATGACTGGATAGAGGTATGTTTTGGAACAGGATTCAAGCGGCGGCCATTTTTTTGATAGATGAAGTTGAATTAATATCGGCGGCTGCCAAAAAAAGGTTGCCCCCATTTTCATGGAGCATAACAAATTAAATCTACGGATGGCAGGCCACGGGGCCACAGATAGCTCCCCAGCCGGGGCAGAAGAAGCCGTGCTGAAAACACTGGCCTATTTCGACATCTTTCACTACCCGCTTACCCAAACTGAAATACACACTTTTCTTCCGGCAACGGTATCACCGGCACGGGTGGAGCAGGCCCTGGCCCGCTTGCTGGAGCAACAAACGATCTTTCAGCATGATGGTTTTTTTTGCCTGCATAATAATCCGCTGCTGGTACACCGGAGAATGAAAGGAAATGAAAAAGCAGTTGAGTTACTGGCAAAAGGACAGCAGATCGGCCGTTTCCTGTACCAGTTCCCTTTTGTAAAAGCTGTGGGCATATCCGGCTCTTTATCCAAAAACTTTGCTGGTCAGAAAGCGGATATTGATTTCTTCATCATCACCAGTGCCAACCGGTTGTGGATAGCCCGTACACTGATGCACCTGTATAAAAAGCTCACCTTCCTTACCGGCCGGCAGCACCTGCATTGCATGAATTATTATGTAGATGAGCAGGCCTTTGTACTGGAAGAACGAAATGTGTTTACCGCTACGGAATTAAAAACAGTACTACCGGTATCCGGTGAAAAGGACATGCAGTCCTTTTTTGCAGCTAATACCTGGGCGGAAGAATGGTTACCCGCTTGTGCGTATCGGCGGCAAGCTGCAAAAGACCCCGGACGCTCCTGGATGAAAAGATTGGGAGAATGGTTACTGGGTGGCGGCATAGGCAACCGTATAGATAATTACCTGCTGGCCACCACCACCCGCCGGTGGAAAAAGAAAGAACTCCGCGGTATGAAAAATAATAAAGGCATCCGCATGGGATTGATCACCAATAAACATTTTGCAAAATCCAATCCCGATGACTTCCAGGAAAAAGTACTGGCCTTTTACCAGAAACAGGTAGAAGAACTGTTGCAAAAGAATGCACCTGCTTCTTTTATTGCTTCTTCTGCAAACTGATGATGTAGTAATCACCGATCACTCTCCACGGCCATTTTGATCTCCATTGATCTTCTTTTTGCACCAGCCTGTTGTATAGCTTTGGACGCTTTACTGCAAAATTTTCAATGTAAGAGGGCGGAACGATAGTGCATAACCCTTCCAGGTTTTTTACTTCAAAAGAGATCTTCAACCGCTTGCGCACAAAAGAAGGATTGTAATACCAGCAACGGAAGTATTGGCCTTCTATATGCGCCCGTGCCCCTTTACGTCCGGCAAAGCGGCGAAAGGCCGTTTTGAATTTTCCTTTGAACAGTAATAAAAATTCCCAGAGACAGAATTTAGGAAGAATGACAAGGGTAACAAAGCCGCCCGGTTTCAACAGGTGCTGAAAAGAGTCGAGCACTTTTTCCAACCGGCCCGTACAATTAAGCCCGGCAAAATTGGAAAAGATATGATCATACGGTCCCTGTTGTTGCAGCGTTTCCAGTTCGGTAAAGGAACACAGCTCATTACTTATACTGTTTTCCAGGTGCTGTTCTTTTATTTTATTCACCAGCAGGGTTTGCATGCCTTCAGAAATATCGGTGGCATGTACCGTATGGCCCTGTCGGGCAAAATAGATGGCATCTTCACCCGTGCCGGCATTCAATTCTAATATGGCAGACTGCGGTTGTAAGAACTGCTCCATATGTTGCCGCACTCTTTTTCTTTTATATTGAATGATGGTATCTGCATTATACAATGCATCAAACACAGGTGCTTGTTTGCTGAACGCCTCAGCCGCAGCCTGCTCAGTGGCAGCCGGAGAAGGGGAACTCAACGGGCCGGAGTTTCCAGTTGCTGTAATTTTTGTTTTGCTATCCATGCAGTAGGAGAATAGTAGAGCAATGATACTGCTTTTTTGATCTTGCTGAACCGGAGCGCCGCAGGTTGCCGTATCAATGTACGAATGGCTTCCAGTGCCAGGTGTTTACGATAGCTTTTATGCACATAGCGGTGCAATTGCTTATAAAAGGCGGGAGCATAGGTATTGCGAAACAGCAGTGCCAGCTCGTCCGAGTCGGTCCAGTTGGATTTATCGTTCAGCTGCGTTTTTACTCTTTCATAAAAAACAGTACCGGGTAATGGATAAGAAACAGAGATGCCGATCTCATAAGGCAGCAGGGTGTTTATCATGTCAATGGTCTTGATGATGTCCTGCTTGGTCTCACCGGGATAACCAAACTGTATGAAGAAGGAGGGATGAATATGATTCTTTTTCAATAAGTGGGTGGCTTCAAATATCTGTTCCACCCGGGTCCCTTTGTCCATCGCATCCAGTATGCTTTGCGAACCGCTTTCGGCGCCCATCCAGATATTTTCACAACCGGCCCTTGCCAGGTCATTGATATAATCCTGCTGCAGCAACAGATCAGCACGGGCCTGTATCTTGAATTTGAACTGAATACCTTCCTTTTCCAGCAGGTTGGCAAACTCATGTACCCAGCCGGGCTTTAATCCAAAGATGTCATCACAAAACCAGATATGATCGAAGGCGAATTGTTGTTTCAGCATTTTTAATTCTGCCACCACATTTTGTGGTGAACGGGAATTGTACCGGTTGCCGTAGATCGGCTTGGCGCACCAGTTGCATTTGAAAGGGCAGCCACGGGTGGTGGCCATGTTCATGGAGAAATAGCCTTTGTTCTTCAGCCACATTTTCCGGTACGGTTCTATGTCAATGATGTCCCATGCAGGAAAAGGCAGTTCATCCAGTTCCTTCATCACGGTGCGGCGCATGGTTTTTATAACGGCCCCTTTTTGCTGGTAGGCCAGCCCGGGAATGGTTAAGAAATCAGCAGATCCAACGGGCCCTGCGGGGGCATTATTAATTGCAGTCACTAATTCTGCCAGTGTTTGTTCTGCTTCACCCAGTATCACATAGTCGGCGCCTTCCTGCAGGTATTGTTCAAAATGATCGGTGGCATCAGAACTGGAAACGATGACCGTGCAGCCGGATTGTTTGGCAAACTTCATCATTTCAAAAGCGGCCTCCCGCATATTGGTAAGACACATTTTGGTGAGGTAATTAAAACCATCATCATACACCACAAAAAAATCAGGACGGTTCTTTTGCAACGGCAGTATCACTTCTTCGGGGCCGTAGGCAAACATGGTATCCAGCAGTGATACGGTATGGCCCTGCTCCCGCATCAATGCAGCGGCATACAAAGTGCCGATAGGGGCATAGGGTTGCCCGGTGGTCCATTGCTTCGGATCGAACCGCATGAAATAGGAATGGGAAAAAAGAATGTTACTCATATCGCTGTTGCTTACTTCAATTTATTTTAGATCCGGGTGAAAGGTTCAGGTAACACACACATTTTATACAGGTGCTGTCCTTTTCCATATCGAGTTCTTTGCGGAAACGGATGCTTTCATCACTGTTTAAAATTTCTTCTAATGAATGTTCCCTGATATTGCCCATTGGTGCATGAAAGAAACAGGGGCGTACCGTACCGTCTGCTTCCACCACCGTGGATACCCAGGGAGCATTACATTTTTTATACGGGAAAGGGTTTTGACCATAAAAGGCGGCGTAGTAAGCAGGTATCTTTCTCAGCTTTTCGGGGCTTTCGGCGATGAAGCCGCTTTCGAAATCGAATAGATTATTTACAAGAAGCTCCTCCAGTATGGCTGTTAATGCTGCCAGTTCGGTTTCATCCGGTAATATCTCGTGTTGCCGTTGATCGCTCCACAGTACTTCCCGGTTGAAGGCATGACTGCTTACATCTGCTGGTAAAAAACTGACCTGGTCCAACCCCATTGATTTGGCCGCTTCAATGATCGCCGGCCACTTTTGAAAGTTGAGCCGGTGAATGACCGTTCGGGCTGTGATGCGAAAAGCAGAGTCCAGTTGTTTTATTGCCTGTACACCTTCTGCTGTTTTCTGAAATGCATCGGGAATATTGCGGATAGCATTATGAGTGGCTTCATCACCATCTAAGGAGATGATGATGTCGTTCACATATTTGATCAGCGTAGCGGCATGTTTCTTTAACGTAAGCCCGGTGGACAGTAAGGTGATCTTAATATCCCGTTGCTGCAGGATATCACAAAAGCGGAAGAAGTTGGGATTGAGCAATGCTTCGCCGCCGGACATTAATACCTGCTGTGTGCCCATTTTCTCCAGTGAATCGAGCAGACCGGTGATATCTTCTTCAGTAAGTTGTTTCAGGTTTTGATTGTCTTTCCAGATATCACACATCGCACAGCGGCAGTTGCAGGCGCTGTGCGGCATCAGTATCACAATGGGCAGGGCAGTGATGCGGTGCGTTTGCAGCGTCCGGTATCTTTTATAGGTATGATATAGGTTTTGTGTGATGCTCATACAACTTTGGCGCCTGGCCTGATACAGATCCAGGGAAAGGGGTTTTTGTTTTTGGAGAAAAAAAGTTGCAGGGAAGAAGGATCATACAACAGTTCGTGGTCAAATGATTCCAGTGCATCCCGGGTATGATGGTAATAGTGAGGTATCATTTCCGGGAAACCGAGATCGGTATAATAAGCGGCTGTTCTTTTTTGTGCAGCCATCACATCACACTGCCTGTAAAAGGGAGAATCTAAAATGTGTACCTCACCGCCGGTCTTTAATAAAGACAGAGCAGTGGAAATGATGCCGTGCGGCGAAGGGAAATACTGGATACTGGCAGCAAAGATGACGCAATCAAATTCCATTTCTTTAAAAAGACCGTGACGGATATCGCCATAAATGAAATGAAGACCCGGAACCGCACTGAACACTTTTGCCGCCTGTTGCAGTTCGGTAAAGTTGATATCGCTGCCGATCACTTTACTGTCCGGAACGGCCGTCAACTGCCTGGCCAGCCACCCGTTGCCGCAACCAACTTCCAGTATCCGCAATGGCTGTTTTTTCTTCCCCAGCCATTGCACTAATTTTTCTGCTGATCTTTTGCGGAGCTGCCATTCGGAATAATAAGGATGATCGGGCGCCACTTCCGGCAAACGCACCAGGGCCTCATCTGAATAGACCCTTTGTTCTTTACTGCGCAGTTCCAGGTATCTTTTTTCAAACAGGTTTTGAGTGCTCACCTTTTCGGGAACGGTCACATTATCTATTATGGTAAACCCGGCCGTATGCATAAGAGTAGCCTCAGAATCCCTGGATCTCCGGCTGACGGTATTTCCAGATGCGGTGTAATAATTTTATTTCGTAGGGAAAGCGGTAAAAATTTGTTTTGTACCGGATACCCGATACCAGTTTTATCATGTTCCGTTTGATGGTATTAAGCCGGATGTCCGACACGGTGGGGTAATAGCCATTCAGTACTGTTTCAAAGTTGCGGATCCTGTTGATCATTTCCGGTGTAAGCCAG
>CAYUCU010000193.1:0-7441 GCA_964443345.1 uncultured Chitinophaga sp. | reverse complement strand
AAACAGAGCTTTTGCTGAACTCTGCCTATCCGCCGCGGCGGACACAGGACCAATAAGAATGAAGAACAGATGAACAAGGAATTTTGAATGCTGAAGGATTGATCCTTCGGATCCGCACCTGGTTTATCAAAAGACCTAAATTTCAGATTTTAAAGCTAACGAGTTAGATTTGAACCTGAAAGGTCGCAAAGATACATTTTTGGATCAATTTTCTGACATTCAAATCGTAAAAATATGAGCCGCATTGCTGAATCTGAGTTAATTATCAATCCCCGCGGGGCGGTCTACCACCTGGACCTGCGGCCGGAAGAAATTGCGGGTACCGTTATCACCGTTGGCGACCCCGACCGGGTGAAGGAAGTGAGCAAATACTTTGATTCTATTGAAGTAAAACGGCAACACCGGGAATTCATCTCCCACACCGGGATGGTGGGCAAGAAAAGACTGACCGTCCTGTCGTCCGGTATCGGCCCGGATAATATCGATATTGTGATCAATGAACTGGATGCCCTGGTTAATATTGATTTTGAGACACGGGAGATCAAAAAAGAACTGCGGTCCATTAATATTATACGTATCGGCACATCAGGTTCGCTGCAGGCGGATATTCCGGTGGATAGTTTTGTGGCATCCACTCATGGCCTTGGCGTGGATAACCTGCTGAACTTTTATCGCCATGAACATAATGAGCAGGAAAAAGAACTGCTGCAATCGTTTATCACGCACACACAGATACACGGGCAGATCGGTCACCCGTACATCACCAGTGGGGCTGCTTCGCTGATCAAACATTTTGTTACCAATTTTCACCAGGGTATTACCGTTACCTGTCCCGGCTTCTACGGTCCGCAGGGAAGAGTGCTGCGGCTGGGTATCCGCAACCCGGAACTGATCAACCGGCTGACGGATTTCCGTTTTGGTCAGCACCGTATCACTAATTTTGAAATGGAAACATCGGCTATCTATGGATTGGGAAAAATGCTGGGACATAGTTGTCTTGCGGTAAATGCCATAGTTGCTAACCGGGTGAAGAAAGAGTTTTCCAAAGATGGACTGGCTGCTGTGGAGAATTTGATCCGGACTTTTATTGAGATATTTGCTGATAATGTTGGCTAGTGGGGAATGCTGGCGAGTGGCGAGTGGGGAATACAGGTGAGTGGGGAGTGGGGAATACAGGGAAGTGGCGAGTGGGAAATACAGGGGAGTGGGAATACAGGGGAACGACAATACAATTGGAGTACTATTTATTCATACCTTATAAAACTACCTTATGTTGAAACTATCACACAAAAACCTTGACGTATACAAATTTTCTTTAAAACTGGTGGAAGAAGTTTATAAAGTGACTAAAACATTTCCTAAAGAGGAATTATTTGTACTGGTTTCGCAGATCAGAAGGGCGGCCATTTCTGTATGCAGCAATTTAGCGGAAGGTGCTTCCAGGGTTTCGAAGAAAGAGAAGAAAAGATTTTATGAAATATCAAGAAGCTCATTAGTAGAAATGGACACCCAGTTCGAGATCGCACTGATACTGCACTATTTTAAAAATGGACAAATAAATGAATTAGAGCAATACCTCGAATCCACTTTCAGAATGCTGAGCAAAATGATAGAAAACCTCCGGGAAAGCCCACTACCCACTAACCCAACCCCACTCGCCTGATGACACTCAAATTTTATAAATACCAGGGCACCGGAAACGACTTCATCATTGCTGACAACAGAAAGAATGAATACTCCGGTTTAACCACTGCCCAAATACATAAACTCTGCGATCGCCGCTTTGGCATTGGCGCTGACGGACTAATGCTGCTGAATGAAAAAGCCGGTTTTGATTTTGAAATGAAATACTATAATGCCGATGGCAAAGAAGGCAGCCTTTGTGGTAATGGTAGTCGCTGTATCATTAAGTTTGCCTACCACCTGGGTATCCACCGGGAACTGTACCGGTTCCTGGCCTCAGATGGCATGCATGAAGCGGAGATCGATATGGATGGCATTGTGTCTCTTAAGATGAAAGATGTGAAAACGATCCGGAAGTTTCACAATGATTCTATAGTGGATACCGGTTCTCCGCACTATATTAAGATGGTGACCAACCTGGACAGTCTTGATGTATTTAAAAAAGGATATGAGATACGGCATAGTAAAGAATTTGAGGAAGAGGGTATCAATGTGAACTTTGTGGAACAGCAGCGGGAAGCGGATAAGATCTACGTCCGCACGTTTGAGCGGGGCGTGGAAGATGAGACCCATTCCTGCGGCACAGGTGTTACTGCTGCGGCGCTGGTATGCTATCACAATGAGAACGGATTTAATGATGTGGAAGTAAAAACGCTGGGTGGTATGCTGACGGTGGAGTTTGACCGCATTGAGGACGGCACCTATGAAAACATCTGGTTGTGCGGGCCTGCAGAAAAAGTATTTGAAGGAACAGTGACTATAAAGTAATATGAACGGACAACTTACGATAACAGAGATCACCAATAAACTCCAGGAAGCGGAAACTGCCTTTCATCACTACTGCACTTCATTACCTGATGAGCAGTTCTTTTTTCAGCCCGAAGGGAAATGGTCGCCTGCGCAACAGGTAAAGCACCTGGTGGTGGCCGCTAACATGAGCCGGCTGGCATTTACCCTGCCGCGGTTCATCGTTCGTTTGATAGCCGGCAAGCCGAACAGGAAATCCCGCAGCTATGAGGAACTGGTAGCAAAATATAAATTGAAACTGGAACAGGGTGGCCGGGCCAGCGGACGATTTGTTCCTAAACCGATACCTCCCTCCTATGGCAAAGAAAAATTACTGCTGCAATTCTCCAGTGCTATGCAGCGGTTTAGCAATGCCGTGAAAAAAAATCCGGACGAAGCTATGCCGGACAACTATCTTTCCCCCCACCCGTTGCTGGGTAAGATCACCCTGCGGGAACTGGGCTACTTCACTATTCATCACACCTGGCATCACCTCAGCAGTATTCAAAAGATGACGGGCGGATAAGCTAAGTGTGCATTTTTTACCCGCCAAATGCCATTGGCCGCTTACCTTTGCGTGCCTGACGGAATAAAATAAGGACAGGCCGCCACCCGTGATCCACTATTTCAAAAATATTAACCAGCAAACCGTTGAGATCGACAAACCGGAGAACGGTGTTTGGGTGAATGTACTGCCCCCACTGAAGCAGGAAGAGTTTACCGAACTGTCGGATGCACTGGAAATTCCCATTGACTTCTTAACCGACTCCTTAGACATTGATGAACGCAGCCGTTTTGAGGAAGATGATAATGTAAAGCTGATCGTTATCAAGACGCCTACTGAAAACAATTCCTTTAATGAAAGTGATGCATATTATATTACCATTCCTATCTGTATCATCCTTACGCATAACCAGATCGTTACCGTAAACTCTTTCGAGAACACGGCCATCAAAAAATTCCTGAATACGTTTCAGAACCGTCATCCCGACAAACGGAACATGATGGTGCTGAAGATCTTTGAGAAGATCGTTCAGAATTTTATGGACCACCTGAAAGAGATCAACCAGCGCCGCAATACGTTTGAACAACAACTGTACGACTCCAGCCGGAATGAACACCTGCTGGAACTGATGCGTATCCAAAAAAGCCTGGTGTACCTGGTAACGGCCCTCCGCTCCAATGAAATGCTGATGATGAAACTGGAACGGACCAACTTCCTCGCACTAACGGAAGAAGAAAAAGAATTCTTTAATGACCTGATCGTGGATAACTCCCAGGCGCTGGAGATGGCGAATATCTATACCAATATATTGAGCAGCACCCTTGATGCTTTTGCCAGTATCATTGCCAATAATCAGAACCAGGTATTAAAAAGACTGGCTGTTATCACTATTGTGCTCACCTTTCCTGTACTTATTGCCAGCTTGTTTGGGATGAATGTGCCCAGTGGTTTTGAAGAGTCAAAGTATGCCTTTTATATTGTAGCCTTCCTTTCACTCGGTATTGCCCTTATCATTGGCTGGTATTTCTTCCGAAAGAAAATATTCTGACCGCATGTTTAATCTCCGGGTTTATGGTATCCTTATTAATGACCAAAAGCAGGTGCTGGTCAGTGATGAACTGATACGGGGCAGTTATATTACCAAGTTTCCCGGTGGCGGGTTAGAATTTGGTGAAGGCACCCGGGATTGTTTGCGGCGGGAGTTTCGGGAAGAGATGGACCTTGCGGTAGAAATTGGCGATCATCTTTACACCACTGATTTTTTCCAGCTATCTGCGTTCCACCCGGAACACCAGATCATCTCCATTTATTATTTTGCCACTGCACTGGAAGCGATAAAAGTACCCCTTCGGGAAAAACCTTTTGATTTTGATGAAGCACAGCTGAAAGTGTATGAGGCTACAAAAGAAACGGAAACCTTCCGGTTCATTGACTGGTCTTCGTTTTCTTCTGAAAGTGTAACGCTGCCGATTGATAAGATCGTGGCGGCCCTGGTTAAGGAGCGATATTGACCTGTTGGGTTTAACATGCCGCTCCTACAGAGCTGGAAGGAAGATCAATTGCTGCTGTTGCTGCTACTGACATTGCGCCTCTACGAGGCTACCGACATTGCGCCTCTCTGAGGCTACCGACATTGCGCCTCTCTGAGGCTACCGACATTGCGCCTCTACAGGGCTACCGACATTGCGCCTCTCTGAGGCTACCGACATTAGGCCTCTCTGAGGCTACCGATATTGCGCCTCTCCGAGGCTACCGACATTGCGCCTCTACGAGGCTACCGACATTACGCCTCTATGAGGCTATGTCGTTATCAATTATCTTTCATTGCTGCTTTTTTCATTTCTGCTGCCACATCATGTCCCAGGTATCTTTCTATCCGGCCGTGTACAAGGTAAATCACCGGTGTCAATAAGATCGCTACAATAAATTTATAAATGTAATTGACAATGCAAATGGCGATCAGCTGATCAAATGGCCAGGGCTTCCCCTGCCCTTTTACCAGCATGGGATAAAAATAAAAGGCGATCAGTAATACGACAAAGCTGTCGATCAGTTGCGATACGAGTGTGGAGCCGGTGGCCCGCAACCATATCTTTTTTTCCCCTGTAGCTTTCTTGATCTTATGAAAAATGAATACATCTACCAGCTGTCCTATTAAAAAGGCCGTCATTGAAGCAAAGATAATGCCCATGCCCTGACCGTAGATACCGTTGAAGGCCACGTTCATGTTTTCAATACCGGCTTCATTTTTACTGGTCACCCACCAGGCATTAGGTGTTGTTTGAATGGCGCCAAAGACCATCAGGAAACCAAATGCAATAAGGCAGATGGTCATCCAGCTCAGAAACTTTACTCCTTTTTGTCCGTAATATTCATTGATGATATCCGTCATGATGAATACTACCGGCCATAATAAAACACCGCAGGTAAGGTTAAAGGCATAAGTGCCACCAAATAAATGTATTTCGGCGGGCTTCCACCCGAGTGTGGATTCGAGAGAAAATATTTTCACACCGATAAATTCTGCGATCAGTGCATTGGTGAGAAAGATGCCGCTTAATATGATAAATAAGCGGGTGGGTTTATTTTTGATGATAGTATGGATCATTCAGGTAAAATATAAAGAAGATTAAAAATAAGAAGAGCAACAGGTTGGCAAGTACCAGCCATACTGGCACATACGCCTTTAATTTTCTCTTTATCACCAACACGCTGATGTAGCAAAGGTTTGTAAGTGGCAGGAGTACCAGGCCCATCACATATCCGATAGTAATAATAGTGGATTCAAGGATGGGATCTTTCACCCAATCATTGATGAGCAACGATACAGATGCAACAAAAAAAAGGCCGCAGATGAATGCCAGTCTCGATAAAAATAAAAGCCAGCGCATCGGGATTTTTCTGTAAAATAGCGTTATTTTGTCAACTAATTAAAGATATGAGTATGAAAGGTTTCCGGTTCAAAAAAGCAGTCCCGCACCTTCTGGCAGCTGGAGTTTTCCTTATCGTGACATTGCTTTTTTGCAAACCTGTTCTTGAGGGCAAAGTGCTGAACCAACATGATATTGTTAGCTGGAAAGGAATGGTGCAGGGTTCTTTAGAATATAAAGAAAGGAATGGCCGGCTTCCTTTGTGGAATACCAACCTTTTTAGCGGAATGCCGAACTACCAGGTGGGTATGGAGGGCAAGAATTTTTTACCCGATCTTAATAAAGTTCTTTCCCTCGGTCTTCCTAAACCCATGAATTATTTTTTCCTGGCCTGTCTCTGGTTTTATTTTTTGTGTTTAGCGGTTGGGGCACGTCCCGCCGTTGCTATGTTTGCCGCTTTGTTCTTTTCCTTTGCCACATACACACCGGTCATAATTAGTGCAGGCCATGAAACAAAGATGCTGGCCATGATCTATATGCCCGCAGTGCTTTGTGGCCTTTTACTGATCTATCAAAAAAAATATTGGCCCGGCCTGGCGGTTGCCGCTTATGCAGCCTTTAATGAAATAGGGGCCAATCATATTCAAATAACTTTTTACCTCGTATTACTGGTAATTGCCATAACCATACCTTATGTTATAAAATGGATCAAAGAAAAGGATTGGAAGCATCTCATCACGGCGGGCAGTCTTTCCGTGGTGGCTGGCATTATTGGTATGGCCGGCAGTGCCTTGCTGCTTATGACAAACTATGAGTATGCAAAAGCCACCATGCGGGGCGGGTCATCTGTAGAAATAAAAAATGATTCTGTCATCAATAAGAAAACGTCGGGCCTTAGTAAGGATTATGCTTTTCAGTATAGCCTGGGAAAAATGGAGACGAGTGTGTTATTAATGCCGGAAGCCTTTGGTGGCAGTAGCAGGAAAACATTTGATGAAGGGTCGAAAGTGGTAAAAGCATTAGTTGACAAAGGGATGTCCGAAGGCCAGGCAGCACAGATCGCTTCCGGTATCCCCAAGTATTGGGGCGGGATCGACGGGGCAGGCACTTCAGGTCCTCCGTACCTTGGTGCTATTGTTTGCCTGTTTGCCATTATTGGTTTTGTTTTCATTAAACATCCTTTGCGGTGGGGATTACTTGCTGCCAGCATCTTTGCCATCTGTATCAGCTGGGGAAAATATTTCTATGGCTTCAATGCCTTTTTATTTGATACGATCCCCTTATATAATAAATTCAGGGCACCGTCCATGTCATTAGTAATTACACAAGTGGCATTCCCGCTGATGGCTGCTCTTTGTCTCGAAAAGCTATTGTCCGCATCCTACACCCCGCAACAATTTAAACCGATATTTAAGAAGTTGTTGTATGTCATCGGTGCATTGATTGCCTTTTTGGGACTGGCCTATCTTATGATGGATTATTCCTCCTGGATCGATGCGGAGATATTAAAGAACAAAGATGAAAAGGGAGATAATGCTCTCGCCAGGCGGAGTGTAAGTGGCAGGAAAGCCGAACGAAGAGCCATGTTTGGTGGGCA
>CAYUCU010000192.1:0-7646 GCA_964443345.1 uncultured Chitinophaga sp. | reverse complement strand
TACTCCGCAAAAGCCAGTTCCGATTCAAATCTATTCCTGTCTTCCTTCTCTAACCCTCGAAAAAAGAATATTTTTTTCGCTAAAATACTCAAAACCAGCCTGTAACCCTCATATCAGCATGTGTAACTCATCTCGACCGGTTTATATGCCCCGAGGAGGGCTTAGAATCTGATAGCACTCCGATTTTTACAACCTCGGAATCTAACCCTCCTTTTGGCACAGGGAAGCTGATCCCTGTTAACACCTCTCCAAACTTTCTACTATCCGGCCTTTCATTAGATGGACTTTTCATTGTTTAACTTATTGTCAAGAAAACCTTTTAGTAAAAACACATTGTTTTGCAGGTAAACTAATTTTTTACCTAAAAACAAGACCATGAAACTAACATTTACCCTACTCGCTGCCTTCACCCTCATATCCGTATCCGTTACTGCACAAAAAGGCTCCTGGTACCTCGGCGGAAGTATTGCCGCTTCTTCTGGAAAATCAAAATCGGAGACCAACGGAAATACCATCCACACCGTAAAGGGCAACTACTGGGGCTTTGGTCCTGAAGTGGGTACTTTTTTAACCGATCATGTGCAGTTAGGTGTCAGCCTGAATATTTCAACTGGAAAAAATGAAGCAACTAATACTCCCAGCCCGTCCATTTCCAGATCAACGATGTATGGCGCATCTGCCTACAGCCGTTACTTTTTTGGAAAAGAAGCTTTCAAGCCTTTTGCAGGCGTTAGTACGGCCTTCTCTTTTGGGAAACAAAAAGCTGAAAACGGGATTCTTATTACAGAATCTACAGTAAGGGGATTTGGTGCGGACATCAATGCCGGCTTTAGTTATGCCCTCAGCAAAAGAGTGACCAGTGTTGGTTCCTTTGGTTTCCTCGGATACAATTCCAGTACCACCAGGGATGATAATAATAACAAATCCTCTTCCTCCTCATTCGGACTCGATGCCAGTTCAATCGGCAACCGCTTCAATATTGGTTTCTATTATACGCTTTAATGAATTCGATCTATAAATTAAAGTCCGGTCACCAGGCCGGACTTTTTATTTTCCACCTTATTTCGTCTTCCCATTTCCCACCCCCTTCCGGTCTTTCAAAACGCAACGGGCTTCACCCGATGCTTTTTAGATGCCGCCCTTTCAGGGCTCTAAATGCATTCGTCTTTATCATACCCCGGATTAACATCCGGGCTATTAACATATCACCCCTCCGGGGTTCGGCTGTTAACTTCATCAATCCCTGTTCTTGGTTAGGCTGTTTCCTTCACCCTTCATCTGTTCCTTGTTCATCTGTTCCTCTGTTCGCTACACTTCCCATCATACCCTCGGATTAACATCCGGGGCCATTAACATATCACCCCTCCGGGGTTCGGCTGTTTACTTCATCAATCCTTGTTCTTGGTTAGGCTGTTTCCTTCACCCTTCATCTGTTCCTTGTTCATCTGTTCCTCTGTTCGATTTATCTTGCACCCCTATGGAACTCTCACAGGATACCAAAAACATACTCGGTCTTCAGCTCCCCACCGACCCCCGCTGGGTAAACCTGGCTGAAAAATCATTGGCCGAGATACTAACTGACCATGCCTATTGCGAGCAAAAAGCCGCTACCACCTGCATTTCTCTCATTCAGCGCTATAGCGACCGGGAAAAGATGGTAGCCGCCCTGGCACCCATTGTTACTGAAGAATGGGGCCATTTCCGCCTGGTGCTGGCCGAACTGCACAAAAGAAACCTGAAACTGGGCAAACAACGAAAAGATGAATATGTAAACGCCCTGATCGAATTTCAACGGAAAGGCGGACACCTGGAAGACCGTTTTCTCGACCAGCTCCTTACCATGGCCCTCATCGAAGCCCGCAGTTGTGAACGCTTCAAACGATTGAGCGAAGGCCTGAACGATGAATACATGCAAAAGTTTTACCGCCGCTTTATGGAAAGCGAGGCCGGGCACTACACCCTGTTCATTGAACTGGCCGAAACCTATATCGACAAAGAAAAAGTGCGACTGCGCTGGAATGAATGGCTGGAGTATGAAGCAGCCGTGATTCAGAATTTGGAAGTACGGGGTGATAGAATACATTGAGATAAGACAAATTAGAAAATGTGGAAGTTAGAAAATGTGAAAATGCAGGAGTGCAGGCTGTTGCATTTTCACATTCCCACATTTTCTAATTTCCACATTTGTATATTTCCACATTTTCCTCCTAATTTCATCGGCAATAATGAAACAAGCCTCTTACAAAGAAGTACTGGCAGCCTATTGCAATCCTTTTCATGAATTTACCGTGGAGCCCGTCTCTAATGGATTGATAAATCATTCATACATCGTTACAAGTGATACTTCAGGCAGTTCATTCCTGTTGCAACAGATCAATCACACCGTCTTCAAAGATCCGGTGCTGGTGCAGGAGAATTATGAACTGGTATGGAATTACCTGAAAGATTCCGGAACTGACTTTTTTATACCCGAGCCCAAAGAATTTACCAGGGAGGTTACATTGTATTGCGACAGCGACAATAATTACTGGCGGGTATTTGAATACATTTATGGCACCGAGACACTTTCTTCTCCCGGTAGCCCGGCGCAGGCAAAAGAAGTGGCTGCTATATTCGGAAGATTCACTTCCAGCTTTGATGCGTTTGATATTGACGAACTGAATATCACTATTCCCGGTTTTCATAACCTGTCTGCCCGGTACAGCCAGTTTGAACGATCACTGAAAAATCACCAGTATGACCGGCTTCAAAAAGCAGCTTCGGTAATTAGTGAGTTAAGAAAAAGGGAACGTTATGCCCACCTGTACGATGTATTTACAGAATCATCCGAATTTCTGCAAAGGGTGATGCATCATGATGCCAAGATCGGTAATGTGCTTTTTGATATTGATTCCGGCAAAGCTGTTTGCCCCGTTGATTTCGATACCACCATGCCCGGTTATTTCTTTTCCGACCTGGGTGATATGATCCGGTCCATGGCCAGTACACTGGATGAGAACGATACCAGCCTTGAGGCAATTAACATAAGGAAAGAGTATTATGAAGCCATCATTGCCGGCTACCTGGAATGGATGGGCGACAAACTGACAGAAGCCGAAAAAAAATACATTCACCATGCAGGCCTGCTGATCATCTATATGCAATCGCTGCGCTTCCTTACCGACTACCTTAGCGGAGATGTGTACTATCGTACCACTTACCCGGAACAGAACTATGACCGGGCGAAGAATCAACTATCATTACTTGTATCATTGGAAGAATTCCTGCAACAGGAATATAAGTACAGCATTTGAGGAATTATTAATTATTAATTAATAATTAATAATTCCTCTCCTCCTTATACTTGCGAAAAATAAACCAATTCTTCTGTCAAATCCAGAAACGGGTATTTCTCCTGCAGGGCTTTTGCTTTTTCAAAATGAGTTATTAAAAACTGCTGGTGCGCTTTTGTTCCCGGTTGAAAGGCCCGGTGCTTCCTGGCAATAACAATTCGTTTTACTTCCTGCATCAGTTGTCTTGACGCTTCATCAATACAGGCTTCGGCAAATTTCTCCAGCACAAATTCTGTAGCAGGATAATTCGGATGCACCAGGTCAATATCATAAAAGCGGTAATCCCGCAGCACATCGATCACCAGCTCGTACGCTGGAAAATAAAATGCTGACTCAAACTTTGTATCAAGATAATGTACCGCTTCTATCAGCCGGGCCTTGCTCCGGTTATTCTCCACCACCCCATCCCGTATATGCCGCACCGGGCTTACTGTGAAAATAAATTTCAGTTTAGGATTAAAAGCTTTCAGCCTTTTCAGGCAATCTTCCAGCATGTCTTTTATCTCATCTGTCTCCAGCATGTCTTTAGTAAACCAACTGGCCGGCGCCCGGTGGCAATTGGCCACGCCATTACTAATTACTTCAGAACCCGGGTCCGCTTCCTGTGTAAGCCGGTATGAATAAGAAGAACCCAATGTGATGATAAGCCAGTCAGCCTGTTTCAAAAAATTATGTGCCGCCTGCTGCGATTCATTGATAGCCTTTATAGTTTCCTGCCTGTCCATATGGGAAAAACGGGAATGATGCTGCCAGCTGTTCCATACTTCATTCAGCCGGAACAGGTCAGCATCCGTATATTTTTTGTTCTCTATATAAGACAGGAGGCTTTTGCAAACACTGTCCGGTCCAAACAGGATGCCATTAGGATTTTGCAACACCCGGAACTTCAATTTCGCCAGCGCATTACCAATATGTTCCGTAAAACATGAACCGGTAAGCAATATCTTATCCCGGTACGTAACAGGTTCGGATAATCTCTTCAGATCAATATGCAGCAGCAGTTCCATACGTATTAAATAAAGATTTGCCCGGCAAGCTCAAGGCTTTTAGCCAATGCTTCTTTATTAAGAGAAGATAACTGTTTTTGTTCTTCAAAATAGTGGATCATCAGTTCGCTATCCATATTACCCACCAGTTCATCATCGGCCATCGGGCAGCCGCCAATTCCTTTTAAAGCGCCGTCAAAGCGTTTGCAGCCTGCTTTCACTGCTGCTTCCAGTTTTTCTCTCCAGGTATCGGGAGTAGAATGCAAATGCACTCCTGTCTCTACCCCGGGCAGTGAATCTGACAGGTAACTGGTCATGTCATACACCTGTGCCGGAGTGGCCACTCCTACTGTATCTGCCAGTGAGATGATACCGATATCCATTGCCACGAGTTTATTCACCCATTCAAAAACGATCTCCTCATCATAGGGATCGCCATAGGGATTTCCAAAACCCATGGAGATATACACTACCAGTTCTTTACCCGTTTTTATGCATAGATTTTGAATCTCTTCCACCCGTTCCAGGGACTCTTCAATGGATGAATTGGTATTGCGTTGCTGAAAGGTTTCCGACACAGAGAAAGGAAAGCCCAGGTAGTTTATCTGGTCAAACACAGAAGCATCTTCCGCCCCGCGGTAATTGGCAACTATTGCCAGCAGCTTCGACTTCGTACTTCCAACTTCCAGCTTCGTAATTACTTCAGCCGTATCTGCCATTTGCGGAATGGCCTTTGGTGAAACAAAACTGCCAAAATCAATCGTATCAAAACCCACCTTCAGTAAGGAATTGATGTATTCGATCTTCTTTTCAGTTGGAATAAAAGTTTTCCAGCCCTGCATGGCATCACGGGGACATTCGATGAGTTTGATATGCCCTGTCCCCCGGAGAGGGAGATTCAAGTCTGTTGATTCATTACTGTCCGCCATCATAACCTAAGTTAAACAGATTACAAAATGCGTTGCCGCATCACTTCATACAAAATGATCCCGGTAGCTACCGACACATTCAAACTTTCAAAATCACCCTGCATGGGGATCTTTATTTTTTCATCACATATCTTCATCAGCGCCGGGTAAATACCATTATCCTCGCTGCCCATTACTATGGCACAGGGCTCACTCAGATCAACTTCAGCTATGGTTTTATCTGCCGTCATCTCACTCGCAAAAACTTTGATGCCGTTCAAATGCAATTCATCGACCGTCTTCATCAAACTGTTCACCCGGCAAATCGCTATCTGTTCCAACGCTCCGGCTGACGTAAGGATGGCATCTTCATTCAATGCCCCCACTCCTTTGTCAGGAATGATAATGGCATGCACACCGGTACAGTATGCCGTACGGGCAATGCCACCAATGTTACGGATATCGGTTATCCCATCAAGAATAAGAAATAACGGCACTTCACCATTCTCAATAACAAATGAAATAACATTCTGGAGGTTCTGGTATTGCACTTTGGCTATTTGGGCTACACAGCCTTCATGGCCGGATATATTGAAGCCATCTAATTTGGCCACGGGCACATAATTCACCGGCACCCCATTTTGAGAAGCCAGCCTTTTGATCTCACTGATATCTTGTCCCACTGCTTTCGTATCCAGATAGATCCTGTCCAATTGCTGCCCGGTTTGTAAAGCAGTGATAACTGCCGCACGCCCAATGACCAGCGAACTTTTTTTGGGTCGTTGTTGATGTCTGAAATTTTTCACTTGTCAAAATTAGATGATTTGCCACTGAGACACAGAAACACTGAAATAATAAACCCCGAAAGGTCTTCAAAACTTTCGGGGTCTTCAAAAGTCTCCGCCAACTGGCGGAGATTGGGCCATTATTTTAACCCAAACGCTTTCTTCACTTTTCCTACATAATCCAGTTTCTCCCAGGTAAACAGTTCTACCTTCTTTGTTACTTTCTTACCATCAGGAGATGTAAATGTTTTTTCAACTATCTCAGGCCTACGTCCCATATGTCCGTAAGCAGCCGTTTCACTATAAATAGGATTGCGCAGCTTCAACCGCTGCTCAATAAAGTAAGGACGCATATCAAACACGGTCTCCACTATTTTGCTGATGGCACCATCATTCAATTCCACTTTGGAAGTGCCATAGGTGTTTACGTTGATGCTGGTGGGCTGTGCCACACCGATAGCATAAGAAACCTGTACCAGCACTTCGCTGCACAAGCCGGCAGCTACCAGGTTCTTCGCAATATGCCTGGTGGCGTAGGCTGCAGAACGGTCAACTTTGGAAGGATCTTTTCCGCTAAAAGCGCCACCACCATGTGCACCCTTGCCTCCGTATGTGTCCACGATGATCTTACGGCCTGTTAATCCTGTATCACCATGCGGCCCCCCGATCACAAACTTACCAGTCGGATTCACATGGTACTTAATATCGTTGTTAAAAAGCTTTGCATATTTTTTATACTTGCTCTTTATTCTTGGAATAAGGATATTGATCACATCGCTTTTGATCTTTGCCAGCATTTTTGCTTCACTGTCAAAATCGTCATGCTGTGTAGAGATCACAATGGCATCAATACGTGAAGGCTGGTTGTTATCATCATATTCTAATGTGACCTGGCTTTTAGCATCCGGGCGCAGGTAGGGCATCTTCGAATTCTTTTCCCTGCGGATAGCTGCTAATTCGATCAGGAGGTTATGTGCCAGGTCCAGTGCAAGCGGCATGTAGTGTTCTGTTTCATTGGTGGCATAACCAAACATCATTCCCTGGTCACCGGCACCCTGCTCTTCCTTTTTCTTTTTGTCCACACCCTGGTTAATGTCTGCAGATTGTTCATGTATGGCTGATAGCACACCACAACTGCTGGCTTCAAACATATACTCACTCTTGGTATAACCGATCTTACGGATAACACCACGGGCAATTTCCTGTACGTCGAGGTAAGCTTTTGACTTAACCTCACCAGCCAATACTACCTGTCCGGTAGTCACCAGTGTTTCACAAGCTACTTTGGATTGTGAATCAAATGCCAGGAAATTATCAATAAGGGCATCAGATATCTGGTCTGCTACTTTATCGGGGTGTCCTTCACTAACAGACTCGGATGTAAATAAATAAGGCATGAATAAAAAATTTTGGGTTATAGCCGCTTCCCGATGGTCATCGGGACAGCATAGGCGGACGCAAAGATAAGGGTGAGGGCATAAATGAACAAAGTCTTCCCGCCTGAGGCGGGAAGACTTTTAAACATATCTTGATAACTATTATAGTTTGGAATAAATGATCCGTAACCGCATCCGCCGGGGATTGGTATCTCCGGGCCCTGTATTACCGATCAGCCTCACTCTTCCCTTTATTACT
>CAYUCU010000191.1:0-7770 GCA_964443345.1 uncultured Chitinophaga sp. | reverse complement strand
CATTCCCTGTAACAGCAGGTGTTTCACAAGCTGCATTAAATGGATTTAATGATGGATCCAGTACAAAGCTTTGCAACCGCTGGCTCATACCCACACCAGTATTACCCGCAATACAGGCAGGCAACCATCCGCCACTTGGCGTGATAGAAACCACCCAACCCTCTTTATCAGCGGCCTCTACTGAAGTAGTGCCCATCCACAATCTTTCCATATAGGCCTCATTCATCGCCACACTGCCTGTATCGTGGGCCGGAGTTGCATTAGCCGGATTACGACTGCTATCTGCCTGCCATTTTATTTTCTCCAGTAAAGACAAGTAAGGATTTATTTTCCCTTCAAAAGGATAAGGATCACCCGGCCCGATGGATGGATCATTAAAACCGGGATTGATCAATGCTGCCCGTTGCTTTGCATATTCTTTACTCAACAACCCTTTTATAGGCTCCTGGGGCAGGAAGTAGGGATCTCCATAATAAAAATCACGGTCAGCAAATGCCAGGTTCATTGTTTGATACACCGTGTGAATGTATTGAGTACTGTTGTACCCCATTTTCTTCAGATCAAAATTCTCCAGTATGTTCAGCGATTGCAGCAGTGCCGGTCCTTGTGTCCATTGCTGCAACTTATACACTTCAATACCTTTATAATTTACTGATAACGGCTCTTCCTCAATGGGTTTCCACCTGGCCAGGTCTTCTGTTGTTATCAATCCACCCTGTTCCTGGCAACCCTTTACAAATTCTTTAGCAATATCTCCTTTATAAAAACGATCATTGGCTGCCATGATCGCTTCTTTCCTGCTTTTCTTTTTCTTCAGTGCTTCCCTTTCCGCTTCTATCATTTTGGTGAGTGTGGCCAGCAATTCCTTTTGTACAAAGATCTCTCCTGCTTCCGGTGCTTCTCTTTTCTCACCTGCATGTGGCAGAAATACTTTTTTACTGTACGGCCATTCCTTTATTCTTGCTTTACCTCTTTCCATAGCATTGGCCGTCTGTGCTTCTATCGGATAACCTGCAGCCAGTTGCATGGCAGGTGCCAATACCTGTTCCAGGCTCATGGTCCCATACTCTGCCAGCATATGGCAAAGCCCTCCTACCGTTCCGGGTGTAACGGCTGCCAAAGGGCCATACTCCGGAGGAAATGCATATCCTTTGCTCTTAAAGAAATCAGGTGTGGCACCTGTTGGCGCTACTCCCAGTGCATTAATAGCAATTACTTTTTTTGTTTTTGGATTATAGATCAATGCCTGCGTTTCGCCACCCCAGCTCAGCACATCCCACATGGTACAGGTGGCTGCCAGCATGGCACAGGCTGCATCCACCGCATTGCCTCCCTGCTGAAAGATCATCGAGCCAGCAGTTGCCGCAAGCGGCTTACCAGTAACGGCCATCCAGTTCTTCCCATGCAATGGTGGCTTCTGCGTTTGTGCATTTGCTATTGTCGTATGTAGAATAATGCAAAATAAGAAGATGCGTTTCATTTGCTGGTATTTAGTACTTAAAGATAGGAAGGGGAAAGAGTAAACAGAAAGCAATTATTAATTGGCAAGCGGCAGCTCCACATGAAAGACCGTACCCTGGCCCTGCGCTGTTTCAAACCAGATCTTTCCTTTGGCCTGTTCCACAATGCCCTTGCACATGGCAAGGCCCAGGCCGGTACCAGATGATTTTGTAGTAAAATTGGGGCTGAAGATCCGTTCCTGCATATCTGTTGCAATACCTTCCCCGTTGTCCTTTATACTAACCCTGATGTTGTCACCGCTTCTTATCTCACTCACTTCTATTTTGCAAATGCCATTACCATTACAAGCTTCCACAGCGTTAGCAAAAAGGTTGGTGAACAGCCGGTTCATTTGTGTTTTATCCATTTCCACCATCACCCGGTCATTTACCGGCCACCAGTCAAACTGAACATTGCTGTCGGCTGTATATAATTCCCGCAATGATCCGATGACATCATGCAGGTCAAAACTGGTAACATTGGTATTACCGATATTGGCAAACTGCGAAAAGTCTGCTGCAATTTTCGACAGGTGATCTATCTGTTCAACAAGCGTATTGGCTACATTACTCGACAGTTCTTTTACATTCGGTTGGTTATTATTGATGGCCTTTTGCAAATACTGGATGCTGAGTTTCATTGGAGTCAGCGGGTTTTTGATCTCATGTGCCACTTGTCTTGCCATTTCCCGCCAGGCGCCTTCTCTTTCGCTTTTGGCCAAGGCGCTGGCACTTTCTCCCAGTTTGGCCACCATCTTATTATACTCCTGTACCAGTTCGCCGATCTCATCGTTTCGATTCCAGGATATCTGTTCATTCATTTTACCCAGGTTCACTTCCTTCATCTTATCGCTGATAATGGAGAAAGAATTAGTGATCCGGTTGGTAATGAACAAGGCGATCAACCCGGCGATCAAAAAAATAAATGCATTCAGGTTGATGATGGTGACAAGGAAGTTCGATATCTCCTGGCGCAATTCAGGTTTGGAAGTAAAATACGGGATATTGATATAAGCATACGCATTCCCTTCCTCATTTCGTACCGGCGAGTAAATACTTAAATAAGAAGAGTTGCCAATACTTTCATCCTGCACATGCAACACTTGTCGCATCCGGCTGAGGTGGTAAAAGGCTGACGGATCAATTTTTTTACTTAGTACTCCTTTGGTATATACATTGGCTTCTGATGATACTTTCAGATCGCCCTTCAGATCATACACATTCACATCCACTCCATGTATGTCTGAAACATCATTCACCAGCACCTGCAGGCTGTTATTGACTACGGTGTCGTAAATCTTAATTACATCATCAAAAGTGCTGTGCTCCGATAGTTTCTTCTCCATTTCATTCACCATTATCTTCATGGTACGGCTCAGCTTATCACTGTTACTTTGTTTGTTTCGGCTGATGAAAAAGGAAATGGTGGCCGCACCAATGATCAGGAAGGAGAATACGCTGATGAAAATAATGGTACTGTGCACCTGGGTACGGATATTCAATTGCAGCAATTCTTTCAGCCGTCTGTCGTTGAACCCGGTCTTTAATACGAACGAGATCAGTTGAACAAAAGCCACCAGGAAGAGGAACGAACAGAAGATATAAGAAAAGAGAGTAATGGTCTCGATGACCGTTTCTTTTTTCCTGGCTATCACCACCACTTTTTCATTGCTGGCCCGGTACCATAATTCATCATAATCACCGTTTTCCTTTTGCTGAATTTCTTCTTTTGGCACTTCGTTTTCTGAGAGCCAGATGGGAAATGGATAATTACCTGGCGGGGAAACAAGCCGCCGGCTTGTATATACAGCATTGGAGTAGATAGGTGAATTTTCAGGATCACTGCCGCGGCTTTGCTTAAACAATTCCGGAAACATTGCATCCTGGCTGTAGCTCTTCCTGTTGGATACAATAAAAAGATGGCCTGCTGCTTTACCAGCTGAATCTGTAATATCCCTCCGGATGATATAATTGAATTTATCAAAAGATGTTTCGTAGTAAAATAGGCCCTCCGTTTCTGTGGGTTTCGACTGAACAGTAAGTATAATGTTCAGATCCTCGTAAGAAGCAGGATCCTCGTTGTACAGCGGTTTATTCGCAGAATCATACACATAAAGTCGGGTGTCGTATTTGTTCAGGTAACCACTGTAATTGCCTGCAATGATGCTATCCTTCAGCTGTTTATTCTTTTCGGGGTTTTTGAACCGGTAAAAATTTTCGTAGAGAAAATCATTGTCAATATACTTGACCGCAATACTCATTAATCGTTCACTGGATGGGTCCGTCTGCAATGCCAGTTTTTCTGCTATAAACTTTCTCCGGTTCCACTCCACATTCCTGTTTTGCGACAGCATGATACCAGCGATGGAAACTGAAAAAATAAATATCCAGGAAAGTATGCCGGCGATGTTCACCCGTACCTTACTAAAAATAACACCACGCCGGTTTACCAACCAGGTATAAGCCAGCAACCATAGCAATACGGGTAAGTAAAACAGGACATCCTTATTACCAGTTCGGATGGTGAGCAGTGCCAGCCCGGCAAAACCAATGGCGAAATAGATCAGGTAACTTCTCCCGGCAAACAGTGGAAAGATGAGTCGAAAAAGCAGTTGCGAAAAATAGTAATAGGACAATGACAGGCAGGCCAGCACAAAAAAACCAAAAACCGTATAGCGGTTAAGGCTGAAGAAATTCGTTACATCAAAAGAAATCTTTGAATCAGCCACCAGGCTGCGGATCACTGTAGCAAGAATAAACGTGGAGAAAATGAGAAGGCATAAGGAAAATAGACCCACCAGCCATCGCAATTTACCCGGAAACCTGGTAGCAGGGTCTTCTCTGTGCCGCAATTTTGACCAGGCAAATAAAACGATCCAGCAGAACAGTATCGCATTGATCAGCAGATCTCCCAATGACCGCTGAATTAAATTTGAGCCATAAATAACAGGACTGAATAACTCAAACTGTCGCAGGTTCAACCAGGAAGGGTAATAATAAGTAAGCACCCGGAGCACCACCAATATAATGGTGAGCAAACCAATGGCCCACCACACTCCTTTTCTCTTTTCCTCAGATTCTGCAAGCAAATGAATAAATAGAAATAATAACAACACACCGGCAAAACGCAGTAAGATCGTTTTACGGTCATTATAGGGAACAGACACTGTTACTTTCTTGTCCAGGTAAAACAACGTTTGTCCCGATCCGGACCTTACCGGAAATTCTGTACTGTCCTTGCTGATACGAACCCTTTTTTCTGCAAGGTCACTAAATGAAAATCTTTCAGGAAGATAATCTGTTGTAATAAAAAATTCAGACCGTACAGAAATGATGGCAACGGCAATGGCTTTCCGGGTGGCCGAACTGTCGCCCAGTGTTCTTTTCACAACAATGTAAGCACCATTGGAAAGTTGCCGGAAGTATTCTCCATCTTCCTTTTCCAACACCTAGGGGTCCGGAACGGCCAGTTGCTTACTCCAGAATTTCAAATCCCGATATCCAAATTCGTCTGTTGAATAAAGAAATATGCCATACTTTTTAGCTGTAAGAGCAGAAAGTTGTTCCAGTGATTCCTGGTTAACCAGCAACCGGTTTACAAGAACAGTATCCTTCAAAAATTTACTGAAATCTTCTTCGTATTCTCTGATATATGCTTCTGCCAGTTTTACTTCCCTGCCCACAGAAGACCGGTTGGTGTACAGCTTATTAAATACAAAGGATAAAACGAAAAGCAATGCCGACAGGAGCAGCAGGCTGTAATTTCGCAATGAGGTATTTTTTAGACGTGGCATCACTACTCGTGCCGCTGTTGTTTTATGGAATTCCAGATGGCATCCATTTCCAGCAGGGTCATTTCATTTAGATTTTTTCCGCTTTGAAGGGCTTGTTGTTCCATCTGTGTAAACCGGTGGATAAATTTTTTATTGGTCCGTTCTAATGCATTTTCCGCATCCACATGCAAAAACCGTGCATAATTGATCAGGGAGAACAGCACATCACCCAATTCATCCTCAATATCTGTCTGAAACTTCGCTTTATCTTCCACGCCGGCTGCTGTATCCAGGCTGCTTATCGCCGTTTGCAGCTCTCCCATTTCTTCTTCCACCTTTTCCCAAACTTGCTCCTTATTATCCCACTCAAATCCCACTTGTTTGGCTTTCTCCTGCAGGCGCATTGCTTTTACCATGGCCGGCAACGATTTAGGTACTCCTCCTATTACAGATGTTTTTCCTTCCTTTAGCTTCAGCTTTTCCCAATTTCTTTTTACCTCTTCCGCATCGTTTACCTCCACATCACCATAAATGTGCGGATGCCGGGCAATCAGTTTTTCACAAATACCATTGATCACTTCTTCCAGTTCAAACTGTTTTTGTTCACTGCCGATCTTTGCATAAAAAACGATGTGCAAGAGCAGGTCGCCCAGTTCCTCCCTGATACCTTTCCAATCTGTTTCAGTAATAGCATCCACCAGTTCATAGGTCTCCTCGATAGTCAATTGCCGGAGCGTTTGAATAGTTTGCTTTTTATCCCACGGGCATTTTTCCCGCAGGTCGTTCATAATGGTCACCAGTCGCAAAAAAGCAGCACCTGTTGTAGTATCCATAATCAGAAATTAAATTGAAGCAGCTGAAAAGAAAATAAAGATGATAAACAATACAAACATCATCACTAAGGATAAAAGAGAAACGAGCAGAAACTTGAGAAATGTTTTTCCCCTCCGTTGGCCGTAAAAATTCCGCATGGCTTTGTACAGGTAAAAAAACAATAGCAGGAACAGCAGCGCCTGAACGAACTCAAGGAAATCCCATTTCGTCACATCTTCCAATTTATCAATGCTAAAAACAGTTAATAATAGTATAAAAGAAAAAATATACAGATGAAGTGTAAAGACTCCGTGATCAGCATAAAAAAATTGTTTGCGGCGTATATACACCAGTTGCAATATCAATGCAAACAGGGGTAGTGATATAAAAAGCATATAGGGCAGCTTATGCAACAAGGTATTGACAAATCGTTTTATGGTACCATTTGGGTCCTTACGATAAGCAGCCTCCAGGTCAATTTCTATTTTTTGAATTCGCCGCACCACCCATCCATCCCGTTGAGAGGGGGGAAGCAATTTCTGAATAGAGTCATATTGTTCCCAGCTCATATAATCAGAATCCCCAAAAGTAATTTTAGCTTCTTCTTCTTTCTTAACAGAATCTTTTACCAGGTCACTGCTTCTCACAACTTTGCTGGTATCGAGAAAAAGGGCCAGCTTGTTCTTCAGGTTAATATTCCCTGAATCCTTTTGCAGTTCTTGCTGCAATTGCCGGATAAAGGCTGCCCTTTCCTTACTTGTCAGCGGGTTGTCTCCAGTATTAGCTGTATTGAGGTTGGGCCCAAAAAAGCTAAAGAACAACAAAAAGAAAATAGCTGAAGTGAATACATACATTTTTATCGGGTGCAGGTAGCTGGCCCGTCTGCCCTTATTGTATTCTTTGGACAGAAAGCCGGGTTTGAAGAGCAGGAATTTTACAGTGCTGAAAAAATTAGTGTCGAAGTGGGTGATGTCGTAGAAAAAATGTGTCACCATGTGCCAGAAGGTTTCATGCGTCACCACATTTTCCTGGCCGCAATTCTGGCAATATCTTCCTTCTACTATGGTACCACAATTAAGGCAGTCCTTTTCTTTTCGTTGTGGAATATGGGACACGTTAAAATTTTACTTAAAAATAAGTACAAAAAATACATAAAAGCTTTCTTTTTCGTCACTAAACACTGAATATCCCGGCGTCTGTAAAATATACTCGCAAAGAAAGCGTTACCCCTACTGCAGATAGCGGGTATATGGCAAACAGATGCATTTGTATTTCATAAGACTATAAGGTAACTTTGACTGGCTAAAAACAATATCAACACAATGAAAATCCTTTTGCTGCCTATTTATCTTCTTGTTACTGCACCACTACAGGCCCAATATTACTACAATGATATTATCGGCACAGCGGAAACTAACCAGCAGTTAAAAAATTACAATGCCAATAAAGTAAGGACCGTTACTGCTACGGGCTATGACAACAACGGTGTAAAGGCAACCGATTTTTCTGAATTCCTGGAAGTAAAAGAAAATGGAAAAGCACTCAAAAGTTCTTCGATAGTCAACTTTAATAAAACGGTGGTGTATTCCCGGTTTGATGATAATGGACGGGTGATCAGTATCATTGATTCCTCACTCGATATACAAAGCACCACCACCTATTCTTATGATGCCGCAGGCCGTGTA
>CAYUCU010000190.1:0-7788 GCA_964443345.1 uncultured Chitinophaga sp. | reverse complement strand
AACTAATAGATAATAGTTCTTTCCCATGTAGTTGGCTGCCTGTTATTGACGCTCAAATTACCAGTAGTGAATATTCGGGCAGAAAGAACTATCATCTATCATCTGTCAGTTATCATCTATTTTTACTTTCTCTTGCTTAGATTTGATCATAAATTTCACCAGATGAACATTTCGTTTTGGTCCGTTGGCAAAGCCAATGAAACATATGTAAAAGAAGGTGTGGAAGATTTCACCCGCCGCATCTCAAGGTATTTTAAAGTGGAATGGAATATCATCCCCGTACCCAAAAATGCAGCCATGATGAGTGAAATGGACCTGAAGAAAAAGGAAGGAGAAACCATACTGCAATGGCTGGGCAAAGATGATTACCTGGTGGTACTGGATGAAAGAGGCAAACAGCTGAGTTCTGAAGGTTTGGCAGCTTTTATCCAGGCCCGGGCCAATGAAAGCAGGAAGCAGGTCATCTTTCTGATCGGTGGTGCCTTTGGCGTTGATGAAGCGGTACTGAAACGGGCCGATCATAAATGGAGCCTCTCCCAACTGGTATTCCCGCATCAGCTGGTGCGGCTGATACTGGCCGAACAGGTGTACCGGGCCTGCACCATATTAAAGAATGAAAAATATCATCATAAGTAAATTTTAGATTTCAGCATTTAGATTTTAGATTTACCTCTTATACTCAACAGTACTATGAATCTGTCCATTACACTCATCATAATCATCGTTACCAGCGTCATTTCTATCAGTGCCTTCAGCAGCCAGAAGATCATTGATGACCTGATTTTTTATCCACCTGCCATTACTCAACGGAAACAGTGGTACCGCTTTTTTACCTGCGGGCTCATACATGCGGACTATGGCCACCTGATATTTAACATGCTTTCTTTATACTTCTTTGGTGAGTTTGTAGAAGAAAAGTTTGTGGACATCTTTGAGGATAAAGGAAAATTGTTTTACCTGCTGCTCTATGTGCTGGCCTTATTCGTATCCCTGCTGCCCACTTTTGGAAAACATAAGAACGATTATCATTACCGCAGCCTGGGAGCATCCGGTGCCGTGAGTGCCGTAGTGTTTGCCGGGTTAATGATCGCCCCCTATGTGGAAGTAGGTTTCTTCTTTATACCACCCATCATACCGGGCTTTATTTATGCACCATTATATTTATTGATCTCTGCCTGGATGGAAAGACAGGGCGGTGGCAACATCAATCACTCTGCACATATATGGGGCGCCATTTTCGGCATCGCATTTATTATTGTGGTGGGAAAATTTGTTGCCAACTATAATGCGATCCAGGAATTTATTGACGGTGTAAAGTTATACCTTAGGGTCAAAGGGTATGCATAGTAAGGTGAAGCACTTCCTTCGTGGTGTCCGTCACTTTAAACCGTTCATCAATCCGGTGCCCTACCACCCAGATGATGCGCCGGGCACTTTCAATCACCCAGATATTCTCCTTCTCTGTCAGCGATAGTTTTTTATCTATCAGGAAACGGCTTATTTTTTTCTTTTTGGTCATGCCCAATGGGTAGAAGTAATCACCGGTCTTCCATCTGCGCAGCAATAAGGGAAACTGGATCTTCTTTGCATCAAGAGACACTTCATTGTTTAAGGCAGCAGGCCTGATGTCGGATGTTCTTTCAATTCCGAGTTTGCCCAAAAAGAAGAATACTTCTTTGTCCTCTTCTTCAATAATAATGGTTGCTGCCTTCATTGCCTGTACCGGGCTGATGATGAACCAATGCCGGTGCCGGATGATACGATAATGGCCTTCGGGTGAAAGAATGTATTTACCGGATTCACTGGCTGCCAGTTTTACCACTTCCTCCACCTGCTTTTCCAAAAACCCAAATGGTGAAATGATCTCATAGATCAATGCCCGGTTATCGAAACCCATCAATTGTTTTACCGGAATATGGATTTCATTGCCCTTTTGCTTACAGATCTTTTTCTTCAGTGCCTCAACTGAAAACCGATACAGTTTTTCAATCTCGTTGAAACGATCAATATTGTGCTGTAAATTCTCCCTTACCTGCGGATACACCTTGCTGATGGCGGGGATCAGTTCGTTCCGGAAAAAATTGCGGGTGTATTTAGAGGAAGCATTGGAAGAGTCTTCCACAAAGGCAAGCTGATTTTCTTTGGCAAAATCCAATAACGCTTCTTTTGAAAAATGCAGCAGTGGTCTGCGGATATATTCATTAGAAGAAGGAATACCTGTCAGGCCTTGCAACCCGGTGCCCCGGAAGAAATTCATCAGCAGGGTTTCGTTGTTATCGTCGGCGTGGTGGGCGGTGAGCAGGTGAATTGGTTGATTGGTTGATTGGCTAATTAATTCTTTAAACCAATTATACCTCAGCTCTCTCGCCGCTTCCTGGATGGATAGCTTATTATCTGCAGCATATTGCTCCGTATCAAATTGCCTGACGGGTGTTTCCACTCCGTATTTCTTTCCCAGTTCTTTTACAAACTGTTCATCCCGCTCACTTTCAGCACCTCTTAGTTTAAAATTACAATGTGCAATACTAAAATCATATCCCGCCTGCCGGCACAGCTCACACAGCACCACAGAATCCACCCCGCCGCTTACGGCAAGCAACAGTTTGTCTTTTGAAGTAAAAAGATGCTGCTTTTTATTATTCTCAATAAATCGTTCCAGTAATTTCATTTACTAATATTATTCATCATTTCCTCGCAGCGTCCTGTCCAAAATATCCTGCTGGCGGACAAATTCTCACACTTCCCCGCAGGGCCCTTTGGGCACACTTCCACATTTTCACATTTCCACATTTACACATTTTCACATTTACACATTTTCACATTTCCAAATTAAAACGTCAACTCCTCCCACGCCCCTTTCAATTCTCCAAACGCATGTTTATCCCCGGCTTTCAATGCCATGTCCATCCCTTTTTCATATACGCTGACAGCTTCATCCGTTTTTTCCTGCCGTTCCAGCAGCTTGGCCAGGTGGTAATAACTGCCGATATAACCCGGCTCCCTGTTTAAGATCTCCTCAAATAAACCCCTCGCTTTTTCATCATCACCCAGTTTAATATACTCCAATGCCAGGGCATGCTGCAAAAAACTGTCCTGCGGCGCCGCTTTTAAAAACTCGTTTAATTTCAGAATTCTATCCACCAGTTAGATTCTTAGCTGTGAAAAAATTATTAATCAATAATTATTAATTATTAATTACCTCCCTTATCTTTGCTTTAGTTGCATAAACAACTAATCACTTTAGCCCTGCGGGCTTCTGTATTTTTAAAGTTTTCCCGCAAAGAAACAAAGAGCGCAAAGGATTACTACACAGCTTTGTAAGACTCTTAGTGTACTTTGTGGCTTTGTGGGAACATATTAAAACAGTAATATGAAGATCTTAGTTTGTATCAGTAAAACGCCGGACACAACGGCAAAAATAGCCTTCACCGATAACAACACGAAATTCGATGTGAATGGCGTTCAGTGGATCATCAACCCGTACGATGAATGGTATGCTCTTGTTCGTGCTATCGAACTGAAAGAAGCCGATGCTTCCACCGCTATTCATTTAGTTACCGTAGGCGCTGCCGATGCTGAACCTATCATCCGCAAAGCACTGGCCCTCGGTGGCGATGAAGCCATACGGGTGAACGCTGACAGTCACGATAGTTTTTATATCGCTTCGCAAATAGCCGAAGTGGCCAAACAAGGCGGTTATGATTTAGTGTTGACCGGAAAAGAAACCATTGATTACAACGGTTCTTCTATCGGCGGCATGGTAGCTGAATTATTAGATCAGCCTTATATATCCCTTGCCACCAAATTTGAACTGGCAGGAACCAAAGCCACCATCACCCGTGAAATAGAAGGTGGTGAAGAAGCAAATGAAGTGGAGCTGCCGGTAGTGGTAAGTGCCCAAAAAGGAATGGCCGAAGCAAGGATACCCAATATGCGGGGCATCATGGCCGCCAGGACCAAACCATTGAAAGTGGTAGAGCCGGTTGCAGCAGCTGCATTGACCAGTGTGGCAGGATTCGGACTGCCACCCGCCAAAGCCGGTGTAAAATTAGTAGCTGCTGATAATGTGGAAGAACTGGTTCGCCTGTTGCATGAAGAAGCAAAGGCGATCTAAAGGCAAATTCAAAATGACAAAAACCAAATTCCCCGCAGGGTCCTGTGGACAAATCGGAAATCAAAAATCGAAATTCTAAAACCCAAAATCACTGATATGCCTGTTTTAATTTTTATAGACACCGCCGAAGGCCATGTAAAGAAAGCTTCACTGGAAGCATTGACCTATGGCGCTAAAATAGCAGAACAGCTGGGCACCACTGCTGAAGGTGTGGTCTTGGGCTCCGTAAGTGATGATCTTACAGCTCTTGGAAAATATGGTGTAAAAAAGATACACCAGGTGACCAACGACTCCCTGGATCATTTGGATGCCCAGGTCTTTGCCAAAGTGATCGCACAGGCAGCGGAAGCCACCGGCGCTAAAGTGATCGTGTTTTCCAACAACGCTACCGGCAAAGCCATTGCCCCCCGCCTCTCCGTTCGGTTAAAAGCCGGTTTGATATCCGGTGCTGTTGCATTACCCGATACCAGCAATGGATTTGTGGTCAAGAAAAACGTTTTCTCCGGTAAAGCATTTGCCAACATATCCGTAGCCACTGACATCAAGATCGTGGCACTAAGTCCCAATGCCTACCAAACCATCGCCGGTGAAGGAACAGCGGAAGTGGTTGCACTGAATGCCACAGTAGATACACCAAAAGTAAAAGTGACCAATGTGACCAAAGCCAGCGGCGAAGTAGTATTGACAGAAGCAGAAGTGGTGGTAAGTGCCGGCCGCGGATTAAAAGGTCCGGAGAACTGGGGCATGATAGAAGACCTTGCTAAAACATTACATGCTGCCACTGCCTGCAGCCGCCCGGTGGCAGATGCACACTGGCGTCCGCATAATGAGCATGTGGGACAAACCGGTTTTGCCATTGCACCCAATCTCTATATCGCCATCGGTATTTCCGGGGCTATCCAGCACCTGGCTGGTGTGAACAGGAGCAAAGTGATCGTAGTGATCAACAAAGACCCTGAAGCGCCTTTCTTTAAAGCAGCTGATTATGGAATAGTGGGTGATGCATTTGAAATAGTGCCAAAACTGAATGAAGCTATAAAGAAACTGAAAGGAGTAGCTTAATAATAAATTCCGATCTTTTTTAATATTTTTAAAACCGGCAATATCGCCGGTTTTTATTTTATACCATGAAATATTTAATTACAACACTGCTTGCGCTGATCACTTTACAGGCAACGGCCCAGAAAGACTTTGAAGGGGTGATACGCTACAAACTGATCTCTCCCGAAGGAAAAGGAGAAGACAGGTCGGACACTTTTGAAATAAAGATCCACTTCGCACCGGGCAGATTGTTGCTGAAGACAACCAAAGAGAGAGAAAAAGAAGATATCCTGGTGATACTTGATTCTGCAAAAACGTACGAGCTTAACAAAACGGAAAAAACCTACCGGGCAAAAAGACTTACAACTTCCAGTCCCTTTGCCCCTGCCGGTAAAGAGATGGTTGAAGGATATACTACCACACCATTACAAATTTCCGGCATCAACTGGATCCAGGCAATGGGAAGAGGTTCTACTCTCTGGTTTGCCGACAGTTTATTCTTCCATATACCGGCAAATCTTGAAGGCAATGAAGAATTGATGATGATCGACAACAACCGGATACTCCTGAAAGCAACTATCAGGATGGACGACTTCATGAGTCCCTATACCGATGAGAATGAAATGGAAAGTGGCCGGATACAATATGAGATCAAAATGACAGCTATCGAAGTAATTCCAGGTACTCAGCCTCCTTCACTGTTTATGATCCCGGATGATTATAAAAAAAGGAGTACTCATTCGTATAGCATCCCCGACACCACTTATACTATGATGGATACTGCAATAATGCTGGTTGATACAACAGCAATGACACCATCAGAGCCACCGCCACCACCACGGAAGACCCCTGTCAAACCACCTGTAAAAACAAAAAACACGAATAAAGCTCCCGTCAAAAAGGAGGATTAGAACAAGGATATATCATCTGTTTCAAAAAAACACATTCCACTTGGGATTGTGGTTTTTTATTACAAACTTGCAGTACCAATAATACCCATTTCTATGAAAAAGATCGTAATCGTTTTCCTGCTCTTCTCAGTTACACTTACGGCAGCAGCACAAAAGAAAAATAAAGGAAAGAACGCTCCGCCCCCAACCGATTACAATCAACCCGATAGTACAGCGACTGTGGCACCTCCTGTTTCCAAAAAAAGTAAAGGGAAAAGCAAATCCGGTCCCGTCACTACCGATTACCAGCAACCTACGCCGGTGGCTGACACCCTTACCAAATTCAAAGGCGTTATCAAATACCGCATTACTACAGATGATCCGGCCGATAATGATTCTATGATCATCGTATTTGGCGACAACCAGATCCGCATAACCATGTTCATTCCCGGAAGCAGGGCCGACCAGATGTTCGAGAATACATTTATTGCCAATGTACTCGACAGCAGTTTTATCCTTCTCGATAAGAGAACGAAAACCTACAAGACTGAAAAGCTTTCCACCCGTAATGCCGGAACCGAATTCGAACTGGGCTACTTCAAAAAAAACAGCCAGATACTCAAGTTCTTCTGCCGGGAATTCAGCGGCCAGATGAAAACCCCCGACGGGGAAGTGTATGAAGCCGCCGCCCTGGTAAGTAACCAGCACTCCTTTATTTCTACCGTTGACTATAATTTTCTGAATATCCAGCCGGTAGTGCTGGGGTATAAAATAGTGCTGGGCTGGCGCACCAAAACAGCCGCCAATGAAAACACCTATATAGTGGCCTATAAGATAGAACCGGGTGATACGGCCCCTTATTTTGACCTCTCTGAATACCGCCCCAAATAAGCTAAAGGCAAGCCCGGAAACTACCCGTATTTTATACTGCCAAAATTGAATGCATTGAAAGTTATGGTGTAAATTCGTGGCTTCTATGAAGAAGATCGAACTGGAAATAGTGGCCCTATCGCACAGCATTACCCAAACCCATTCTTATGCCGTGGTGCTGGGTGAAGTGAACGGTTTGCGGCGCCTGCCTATCGTTATAGGAGGCTTTGAGGCCCAGGCCATTGCCGTGGCACTGGAAAAGATGCAACCCAGCCGCCCCCTTACCCACGACCTGATGAAGAATTTCATGAACGCCTTTGCGGTGGACCTGCATGAGATCATCATTTGCGACCTGCAGGAAGGCATATTTTATTCCAAACTGGTTTGCTCCACCGAAAATGATACCGTCGAAATTGACTCCCGAACCTCCGATGCTATTGCACTGGCCGTTCGTTTTGGTTGCCCCATTTATACCTATGAGAATATACTCGAAAGCGCCGGCATCCTGATGGAAGATTCCGCCGCCACCGGCAAAAAGAAAAAAGGCAAACAGGAAGTAATGGTGGAAGAAGACGGGCCTGCCGGCAATGAGGACCTGAAGACCATGACACTCGAAGAACTGAACACGCTGTTAAATGACGTACTGGACAGTGAAGATTATATCCGGGCCATCGCCATACGGGATGAGATCAACAGCCGCAATAAAAGACGATAGACCCCGATGTCATACCCACTCAATACCGCTGCGCTAAGGAGTAATACCTATAATATATAGTACTACCCATTGCAAACAAACCTGTCATGATAACCCATTCATATACTAAAAAAACAAGCATTGTTATTTCCCTCGTGATGTAATACCTTTATTTAAGC
>CAYUCU010000189.1:0-7813 GCA_964443345.1 uncultured Chitinophaga sp. | reverse complement strand
CTTAGGGTGTAAATAAACGGTACATCGTAATTGCACTACCGTATTTTCCCGTTAAGAATCACTTTCAAAAAAAGCTGCAAAAGCAGCAGGTGTGATATATCAGGGAAACTACTTAGAAAATTTAGGTGAAGCTATTGCTATTACAATACGATGCGCTTCATCCTTCAGTTTAAGTTAATTGATATAATGTCTTATTGTACGAAACACCGGGTGTTGATCGGTTGCACTTTCTGTTACGGCCAACCAGACCGGTTATTCTGCAAGTCCCTGTTTGATTAGTTTTTTTAATACAGCCATATCCACTTCTTCCAGTTTGTTGATATACAAACAGCCCTTTCCTGTTTTATATTTCCCTAATTTTTTCAGCAGGGCGGGATGCTTTTGCACGGCACCGGGAATATAAAAGGTCAGGTTTTGCTTACGGGGAGAAAATCCCATTATAAACCAATCCAGTTCCCGGCCATTCTCATATTTTATGCGCCGGTCGCCAAAGCCTACAATAGCGGGGCCCCACATTTTGCCTTTTGATTTGGTGGCTTTTTCCATTAGCTCAACGATTGTTGCGGCATCCTTTCTTTTTGGTGCTTCCGGAATGGTCTTTATAAATGCAGCAACACTGAGCCCGGTCTTTTGGGTTTTTAATTCTGCCATGGTAAAAAATTTTTAGTGCAGGACATAAAGTTAGCAAGTGATCGTAAAAGTGCATTCCCTTTTTGTAATTTCTTTTACAGCTATCCCTTTCTGAAATGCACCGGGTGTAAGCTTTATTCGGTTTATATTTGCTGCTTATGTAATGATCCGGTACACGGGCAAAACAAGCATCCCGGGAAAAAATAAAGTAAGGGTGATCGGTAAAGACGACAGTATTTATTTTTATGACAGGGCCAATAAGAAATGGAGAGAGGTGCCCGGGTATGGTAAAGGGCTGGATATCTGTTCTTATAATGGCACCACTTTTATCATCGGAACGGATTACCATATTTACAGTACGCAATAAATGATTTGAAGCAAAAAATCTTCTGACACAAAGTACACCAGGAAGAGTTGAATGCGGCGACACGTTTATTGATTCATCTTTAATATATGACATTCATTGTGTACATGCTGTTTGCAGGAGCTATTGCCGGAAATCTTCATGATTCACCTGAACAGGAACCTCCTGAACTCACCATTGTGCAGGAATTATTCCGACTGCGAAATGAACACAAGGCAGATTCTGCAGCGCTCTATTTTGCCGATACCGTACGGGTGTATATGAAATACTTAAGGAATGTGCCAAAGAGAGTAGTGACACAGAGTGATAAAAATTTCTGGAAGGCCCACCCCAACAATAAATTTGAAATGACGGCCCCGGTGCAGCTTGTGAGCAGGGCAGGTGTTACAACTGCTATCATTATTGGTAAAGAATACCTCGACGGAACTTCTTTTAAGTATGAGCGGATCGAAATAAAATTTGACCGGAACAGGAAAATATTTTCTTTCAGGGGGTTCAGCCTGAAGCAGCAGTGAGACGCAGAGAAATACAAGAGTATAATATCACTTACTCTCTGCGGCTCCCCGTCCCTTCGGTAAAATTTGTATTTCATTTGCCGCCAGTTCTTTTGATTCAATGTGGGTTATCTTATAATCCACCTTTACACCACGGCTTGTTTTTTTAACGGCTACCGTTACTTCTCCGCCTGGCTGCACGAAATTAAAATCGATCATCTCCGTTTTTACCACGGCGCCTTCCGGGTTCAGGTATCGAAGTTCCACCGACACTTTATCAAGCAGGTAGCGGGAATCATTTTGCAGGGTCATTTTAAGATTGCGGATACCGCCAAATGCGGCCACATTATATTCGTTGGCCTTCAGCTGCAGTTTCGAAGCAATATTTTCAGCAGTCATTTTTTTCACTTCTTTTTTTTCGGCAACAGGGGGTGGGCTGCTGACCGGCGGTTCGCTGACTGGTGGAGTCGTTTCATTTTTATCAGTTGTTTTCTTTGCCGGTATTGTTTTCCTGGCAGGTTGTTCGGATACAACTGGTTCTTCTGTGGGAGTATAGGTCAGTTCTGTTGCAGGAGTAATTTGCGGGGTATAGCTTTCCGGTACCACGGTGCTGTCTGCTGCCGGTTCTTCCGCCAGTTCTTCAGCGGGAACTGTATTCTCTGTTTCAGTTTGTTGAGTGATGGGTGGCGGTTTCATCTTTCCGTTAGCCCCTGTGCCTCTTATCACCAGCATCATCAGTGCCCCGGCAATTACTAACCCGGCATATGTTGCTATTTTTTTCGCAGGTAGCGAAAGCAGGGTTTCCATCAGGTCCTTTTTTTCTTTGGGTGCCTCGTGGCGTACCCAGGGTTTTTTGTTATCATTATCCAGCAGCGTATCATTTAGGGTAAGCCCGGCGGCCTTATGATTGGTAGTAACGGTGTGGGCGGTGTTCGTTTCCTTTTTCCAGCCGGGGAGGTCTTGTTTTAAAGAGGTGCTGTCTTCCTCTTTTACCTTCAGGGAGTTTCCTTTTGTGGACAATTTTATATAGGACTGGTCCTTTTCAACCTGCGGAGCATATTTTTCCAGGGGGTCCTCTTTAGTAAGTGTGCCAGGCAACGTTTGTACTGGTTTTGTTTGTATTTGTGCTGTTTCGGCAAGCAGTTGTTTTAGTTCCGGGATCTCATTGGGGTGCTGCCAGCATACGCTCTGGCATTCTACCCAGAACAGGTCGGTGGGCAGGATGCCGATACGTTTCAGGTCGTCCAGGTTAAGGGAGGTGCTTTCACTGTTATTGCGCAGCAAGATATAGGTGTTATACATGTGTGGGGAGATTGCCCGTGAAAAACGAAAAATCTGTGCCTGTATCTGTAAAAGGAATGTTATTGTTTCTCTTTTCTCATTGCAATTTTCGAATAGACTGTTCGTTAATCCTCCTGACAAACGACGATCAGTTATCAACAACTAACGCTCATGTGGCACTCTTTACGGCATCAATACCGGTTGGCTTTTCTTATCATTACGGGATTACAACTTTCTGTACTCGTTAGCCAGGCCCAGGATGCAGAAAAAGAACCGCAACGGGAACTGGCCTGGGGAATAAAAGTGGTGACCCGGCAGATACAGTATGGCAAAAGCAGTCTTTTTATTACAGACCCCGGTTCGATCAGCCTGCAAACACACCTCCGGTATGATGCACCCAAAAAACTATCTGCCAGGCGGTATTTTAACCTGGTGGGCCAGGCCGGTTTTCTTTTTTGCAAAGCCAATGTATTTGACACCATCTTTATTGATGCTGCTACGAATATGATCGTCCGCCAGCATTCTAAAAATCCCGCATACCTTCCACTTTATTTTGGCGTGTATAACAGGGGTGCTGTGTCTGTTGGAACAGAGGTCTTTTTCTGGAAAGGCCTTGGCACCCGTGACATTTGGGGGGCAAAGTTTCTTTCGCTTGGGTATAATGGAAACCGGTTCCGTTTAGCGGCAGCCGGGGAGTGGTATGCGCAGGTGAGCAACGGGAAGAACAACGGCCTGCTTTTATCAGTTGATTTTTTGTGGAAGCTGATCAGTGATAAGTACCAGAGCATTGTCGCCGGAGGCGACATAATAGTGCTGCGAAACGGGACGTTTCGCAGAGCATTCAAAGCAGCGAACAGGTCAGATCTTTATCGCAGTGACCAATGGCTCAGGTTCATGTACACTAAACGAAACAGCTTTGTTATCTGTTAATTTAAAAATGATCTTTACAGAAGCCGCACCTGCCGGTGAAAAAATATGCTCATCCACTTTATTCAATTTCCTTCCGGCATATCCTTTACGACCCACCTGCAAAAAACCCAGCCGGTGCTGATCTACAACGAATATCTCGTTCTCTCCCTCTCCAAAACGGTATTCACCAAAATATTTTTTCTTTTCCTCTTCGCTTACTTCAAGATTCTTTGGCTTTACATCTGCATTTCCCAATCCTTCCAGGTAGCTGATCACTTTATTGACATTGGCTTTATCTGATTCAGTGATCGTCTTATCCTCGAGCCGGTTCTTTGCATGTTGCAGCAACGTGATACCATGTGGCCCGGTATGCGATTGAATACCCGGCACCATTTCTATGATCTCCTGCACACTTTTAAGCATACCCATCATGGTGAACGTAAATATATCAGGTCTTGCACCATGACTGATCAGGAACTCAGCAATATCACGGCGACCAACATGGGAGGCAGCACCCAATGCCGTTTCCCAATCACCAAAACCCCAGTCCCACGATGCACCGGCCAGCTCCGGACGTTTGGTCACGAGCTCTTTCACTTTATCAAAATTTCCATGCGAAGCGCCAACGATACCACTTGCCATAGTATCATTCATACTGGGATACCGGTAAAACACGGGATCGGCATTGCCGGGTGTTAGTATCCTGTTTTTGTTTTCGCCGGCAGCGGCCACACCAAAGGCAGTAATGCCAATAAAACCAAAAGCAGCGCTTTTAATAAAGCGGCGGCGCAGCAAAGGTGTACTGTTCATACGGGGATGTTTTAAACTGGTTGACTGTTAATTTACAGCATTCGTCAATGGAATGGCTGCCTGTTCCCGATGACTGGTAGTATGTAATTATCAATGGTAAGAAATAGTTGCGGGGTACAAGCAAACTTATCGGGGAAAATAGGTTAATGAGTCGCCCGATAGCTATTGGGAAATATTCATTTAGCCGATTTTAATTTACGAAGAAAGGCAGTTTTTTCAGAAGGGGTGAGGAGTTTTGTTTTCCTGCCTTTCTCCATTGCTTTTACAATGGCCGCATCCTTTTTTTCCTCTTTTTTATTTTTGGGGGTTACAATGTAGGTCATGAACCAAAATTAGTTTTTTTACTATAATTAATTTCCTTTTTCAGAGGGTAGTGTCTCAGTTTGAAATAAATTTGAACCACATAGAATCATAGGGACATAGAAATACACACAAAGAATCCTATGTTTTATCGTATGTTACTATGATTCTATGTGGTTCAAGCACATTTAAAGTCAACAGATTTTCAAACTGAGACACTACCTTTCAGAGCTAGAACCCGGGACTATTAACAACTGATCATTCTCTTGTTATTTAGGAATAATGCCTCAGGAACGGGCCATAATAGTGCTGCCAAACGAAACGCTTCGCAATGGGGAACATAACCATTCAGTATTGCCTGAATAGTACAAACAACCGGCGGAGCGATACTGGCTCTGCAGTTGGTAAATACTGTTTACCTTCATCCAATTATGTTTACTGTCTGGCAGGTTTTAATTGGCTTTGGATTGATCGTTTTAATAATCTTATTTGTCTTTCGGATAAGTGTGGTAAAAGACGCCGTCTTGTTGCCGGAGAATTACAGGGAGTTGCTTACCGGTTACGTAAAATTTTACCGGCAACTGAATGAGGAAGATCAGCTCCGTTTTGATAAAAGACTGGAACACTTCTTATCTGCGGTAAAAATTACCGGGGTCAATGCGGTAGTTGAAGATCTTGACCGCCTCTTAATTGCCTCCGGTGCCATTATTCCTGTGTTTGCCATTCCCGACTGGCAGTATATCAACCTGCATGAAGTGTTAGTGTATCCCGGCGCATTCAATGCGGATTTTGAACAGGCAGGTTCAGATCGCCCTGTTGCCGGCATGGTGGGAACCGGGGCCATGCAAAATGTAATGATCCTTACCAAATGGCAATTGCGGCAGGGATTTGTCAATGAGAATAGTGCACATAATACAGCCATACATGAGTTTGTGCACCTGGTGGATAAAATGGATGGAACGATGGATGGGGTACCTGAAATAATCCTGGAACGGAAATACACCGAACAATGGAAGAACCATATGGACGAAACGATCCGGCACATGCGGATGTATGGATCTGATATTGATATGTACGGGGCCACTAATCCAGCAGAATTCTTTGCTGTTATTTCAGAATACTTTTTTGAGCAGCCGGCAATACTAAAAGCCAATCATCCGGAGTTGTATGAAATGCTGGTGAGGGTATATAAAATGAAAGGATGATTCTTTCAGCCAGTAGATGCAGACTACTGTCAATCTTCAAGGTCCCACCACCCAGCAAGCATTCAACTGAGACCGAGTGTATTGTCATTCAGGTCCCGGCTTTTATCCGGGAAGAAATCCCAGAGACTACGTACGATTGAGTTTCTTTCTCTTGTTTTACTTTTTTTCTTGACAAAAAAAGTAACAAAAAAGTCAAGGAAAAAAGAATGCTCCGCCTTTTTTCCAGCCCACGCACAGCGAGTCTGAGTATTTGATTGTCGTTTATTGATTTCGTAGTGATTGTGCAAGACCCTGCTGCCTGTTATGCAGGTCAACGGGAGGCGCTGTGTTCCGCCTGGAAGTGTGTATAGAAATTCGTTTTCTTATAGCATGGCGGAACAAGGCGCTGGAAGAGGTTGAGAGTTCGGAGTTTTTTCATTTGACAAGAATGCTGCGGAGAACAGGAGCAATACAACAAGCCCAGATTACTATTCGATCTTTAATGGTGGCCCGACCACTTCCATTTCATTATCGGCAAAGATCTGTGCCATCTCTTTTGGCGTAGGTTCTTTCTCCAATGCCGCCACGGTAACAAAAAAGTTTTCCAGTTTTCCGGCCGGTTGCATGATCACCATCATTTTTCCTTTTTCGCTTACCTGTGTCCACGCATGTGGCACTTTGCGGGGAAGAAAAATGCTGTCGCCTCCGGTTAAATGATGTTTGTCTTCACCCACCTGGAAATAGTACGCTCCTTCCAGTATGTAAAAGACCTCATCCTGCAAATGATGCACATGCAGGGGTGTGCCTCTTCCCGGGGAAAGGGATGTTTGCTCAAAGATGGCGAGGTCTCCGTCGGTATCGCTGCCCGAGATTTTTACATCCAGCACATTGGAGTTGACGCCCTTCATTTTCAGATGGCCATGTATCCGTCCTTCACCGGCAGCGATCTTAAATCCTTTGCCATTCCTGTTAACCATTTTTTTCAACTGCGAAAAAGACAGGGCCGGCAGTGCTGCCAATGCTGCGAGTGTGGTGATGAATTTATTTCGTTTCATTTTTCAGGTTTATGGTTTGTCTGGTCAGTGCCAAACAAATGTAGGCTTTAATTCAGGGGTTGCTGGAAAGTCCGGTATACTCATTACTGTTCCGGCATTTCGGAACACCAATAGCCGGTAAAATTTTTATAAACAACTATTTCTTCGGGATACCTTTCGAAATCCCGAAGGGTCCTGTGGACAACACTTTTTCGATCGCTGCTATGCCGCCGGAAAAAGGATTCCCCTTTACTATACTAATTGAACCACCGCCCCAGTATAGTATCAGTTCGGGTGAGCTGGAGGTGAGCTGAATTTTACGCACAAGGTATGCCTGGCTAAGAGGACTGAGAATATTTTGCTGTCCGTCCAGCAGAGTATTGGTTCCGGGATCGAGGATAGCTATTTTTTCCAATTGATCAGGAGGAATGGCACGGTTTTTTTTTCGATAGGCCCACACTCTCCAAAAGATAATGGTAAATAATATACCGATACCGGTAAGGACCATTCCAATTATTGATGACCCGTTGACCGTATCCTTTAAGGCCGTCCATTGCAACACCCCATTGACCAATAAAATAACCGCCAGCAGGCCGGTTACAAAAAGAAAAGTGCTGGTCCAGTTTGCCCGGCTTTTGCTGATGTATAATTTATTGCCGTCTTCATAGATAATGATGCCGGATGATGCTGCCAGTTTTGTCATGGTTGAGTAGTTTATTCTTACAGTAAATATATTGTCTTTTCTACCAGGCTTTTTTTTCTTGATTTATTTTTTGTTCGGGAGGGACGGTTGGTGCATTTTCGTGG
>CAYUCU010000188.1:0-7832 GCA_964443345.1 uncultured Chitinophaga sp. | reverse complement strand
ACTTTGACATTGAGAAAGTGGGCAGAGAAGGATTCGAACCTCCGTGCTCGTGAGAGAACAGATGTACAGTCTGTCGCCTTTAGCCACTCGGCCATCTGCCCAAAATAAAATCCCAAATTGCTAAACCTCAAATTCCAACCAAACTCCCCGCTCCGGAGATTTGGAATTTATATTTTGGAATTTCTCCTGAGCCACTTGTCGGAGTCGAACCAACGACCTACTGATTACAAATCAGTTGCTCTACCAACTGAGCTAAAGTGGCGTATCATTCTTTGCCCCAACTACCTGCTGATTATCCCGGAAGTCCGGGACTCTACCAACTGAGCTAAAGTGGTAATTTTTAGCTACTTTTTCCAGTCTTTTAAAAGACCTGTTTAAGAGCCGTTCAAGCAATAAAGAGCTACCCCCATTTATTGGGGAGGCAAAGGTAAGGGATTTTGATATTCGGAAAAATTTTGGAAAGGGAATTTTTTGCTTGTTTTCAGCAAGTTGTGAATAACAGGAGGGATAAGCAATCCTGCAGGTCGGAAGGAATAGTTGTTCTGTAACGACCGGATAAAAAAAGACCCCGTCACGTTTGAAACGAAACGGGGTCTGAATTTCTTAAGCGGCTTTTCTTTCCTTATTTCTTTTTATTTGAGTTACCAGCGAGTCGAACGCTTCATCGAATGACTCTTCAAATGATTTAGAAGTTGATTTGACAAAAAAATTGTGACGCGGAATGTGTACCCTGATCTCGGCGATCTTGTCTTTGATGGCATGTACCACATTGTCCAATTTCAGAAACACATTTACCTGGATAATACGGTCGCTGAATAAGTTAAGTTTCTCTAATTTTCTTTTTACATACTCGATTAACTTACTGTCAGCATTAAAATGAACTGATTGAATGTTTACGTTCATAGTCATCATTTTTTAATCTGTGAAACAATAAATAAAGAACTCGGTTTTCTGTTTTTCAAAAGGGTGGTTCTTTTATCATATTCAAGTTACTGCAAAACCAACTTTCCTGCAAGTAAAATTGTGCTAATTTTTTATTGTCCTAGGTGGAAACTTTCAGGCTTTTGGATGGGCCTTTTTGTGAACATCTTTTAGTTTTTCAATGGTATTATGTGTATACACCTGTGTTGACGCCAGGCTGCTGTGCCCCAGCAATTCTTTTACGGCATTCAAATCGGCCCCATTATTCATAAGATGCGTGGCAAAAGTGTGGCGCAGCACATGGGGGCTTTTTTTATCCAGCGTACTTGCCTGCCCCAACACCTTGTTTACAAGTAAATAAGCATATTTGGGGTACATTTTTTTCCCTTTTTCGGTTACAAGCAACCTGTCTTCAGCCACTTCAAACTCCTTTTTCTTAAGCCGTTGATACTCCCCGATCATCGCCACTATTTCCCTGCTTACCGGTAATATCCTTTCCTTATTGCCCTTTCCCAGCACTTTTATCTGTGAGTTGCTGAAGTCGATCTGCTTTTCCTTCAGACCGATCAGCTCACTCAGTCGCATTCCGGTGGCATAAAACAGGGTGATGAGCATTTTTGCATTCAGGCTTTTCCAATCATCGGTGGATTGATCCAGCGCCGCTACTAATTTTACAGTATCTGCTTCTTTGATAAACACAGGTAACCGCTTACCTATTTTCGGGCTGATGACCTTTGCCATCGGTGTAGCGTCAATAGTGCCGGTTCTCAGATGGTATTTGAAAAAGGACTTCAGACTGGAGATCTTCCGGTTGATGGTTTTTGCTGTCAGGCCATTTTCTTTCAGTCCGGCCAGCCAACTACGCACAAAGCTGTGATTGACCTCCTTTAAAGAAACGCTTCCAAAATGCATTTCCAGGAAATCAGAAAAATCAATGATATCGGCCTGGTAAGAGGTGAGGGTGTGAATGGAATACCTTTTTTCAAACTTAAGGTAATCCAAAAAAGGCTGCAGGGATGATTGGGCTATCAATGACATATTGCAGCTTTAAAGTTACACAATAAAAATAGCCGCCCCGGTCAAATCGGGGCAGCTATCAAGTATTATTGGGGCAATTCCAGGAAATTACTTCTCGATCTTGCCGCTGGCTATATTTTGCTTGTAGACTGCTTTCAACACTTCACCACGACGTCTTACAGAGGGCTTGATGAAAGCCTGGCGTTCACGCAGTTGCAATAAAACTTTCGATTTCTCGAATTTCTTCTTGTACTTTTTTAACGCCTTGTCGATGTTCTCGCAATCTTTTGAATCAATTATAAGCATAACTTTTATACCTCCTTGGTACTTTTTTTAGGATGGCAAAGATAGGCGGGAAATTGGAAAGTTTCAAGTTTAATCTCTAAAGTTTTGCACGGCCCGATTTCTGTCCCAAAACCGCAATAACTCTTTACTTTGCAAGCATGTTTACAGGTATTGTAGAAACTACCGGTATAGTTAAAGAAGTGATCGCCAATGGGTCCAACCGCAGCTTTTGGATCGAATCCCCCATTTCGTCTCAACTTAAGGTGGACCAGAGTGTAAGCCATAGCGGTGTTTGCCTTACAGTAGAAGAAATAAAAGAAACCCGGCACCGTGTTACCGCCATCGATGAAACACTCCAAAAAACCAACCTTGGCAAATGGGAAATAAATACGCCTGTTAACCTGGAGCGTTGCCTGCAGCTTAACGACCGCCTGGATGGACACCTGGTACAAGGCCATGTAGATACTACCGGCACCTGTACCAAAATAAAAGAGAAAGAAGGAAGCTGGGAGTTTGAAATTGAATACCCGGGTAAGTTTTCCGGATTAATCATAGAAAAAGGTTCCGTTTGCCTCAATGGCATCAGCCTTACCGCATTTGCTGTAAAAAAGAGATCATTCCGGGTGGCTGTCATACCATACACGTTCACTCATACCGCTATTAACGATTTAAAAAAGGGGAACCTGGTGAATATTGAATTTGATATGGTGGGCAAGTACATCCTTCATAATATCACTAAGCTGAAAAAGTAACTGCGGTAATTTACCATACACAATATGAAACTTGAAAACCCCAACAGGCAACATTATCCGGCGCTGGACGGATTGAGGGGTTTGGCCATCTTGCTGGTAGTAGTATATCACAATTTTGGGTTTATCAACTATTTCTTTTTTGGCTGGCTGGGTGTTGACCTTTTTTTTGTACTCTCTGGCTTCCTGATCACAGACATACTTTTAAAAACATCTTCTTCACCAAAGTATCTTTCTAATTTCTATATACGAAGGATACTGAGGATCTTTCCCCTGTACTACCTGTTTGTGATTCTCTGCCTTTTTGTATTGCCGAAACTAAGTCCGCATTTTGATGTTAAATATTATTCAGACAACCAGGTATGGATCTGGACCTACCTGCAAAACTGGTTGTACATATTTAACGGGCATGATGGTACCAATGCCTTACATCATCTCTGGTCACTGGCAGTGGAAGAACAATTCTATTTGATCTGGCCCTTTATCATCCTGCTTTTAAAAAAACCGACCTGGCTATTGGTATTTATTTCACTGGTATTAGTGGCTGTAATAGGCTTCCGTTTATGGATATGGCTGAACCAGGTGGCCGACCTGGCTTATTACAACCTTTACACATTCTCCCGTATTGATGGCATTTGTATTGGCTGTATGATCGCACTGCTGCAACGAATCAATCCCGGCTTTCTGAAAAAATACACTCCATGGGTCGTATTATTTTTTGCAGTCATGAACTTTGCATTCTTTTTTGTGAACCGCAAACATGAGTATGGCTTCCCATACCTGGCATTGGCCGGCTACACCACTTTTGCTATGATCTTTGGCCTGCTTGTCAATGATGCCGTGACAGGTGATACCAAACTGGTACAGCAAATATTCCGGTTTCCCCTTCTGCGTTTTTTTGGGAAGATATCTTACGGCTTTTATATGTTTCACTGGCCGGTTTATCTTTTACTAAGTCCGTGGCTATACCTGCAGCTGGCAAAATACCTTTCGGGCCATCCGCTCAATTTTACCGTTTCGGTAGTGGCTACAATGGCAGCCATCGCTATCAGCTGGATAAGTTTCAGGTATTATGAGCGATACTTCCTGAAATTAAAAGACAAGCTTGCCTGACAGTAAGCCGATTTCATTATCTGCATTTTGATTGTATCTTTAGCCCAACCTCAATGGCAGAACAAATTACCATACTTACCCCCTTTTTTAACGACAGCGAATCTTTGAATACGTTATTGATCAACCTGGATACAGCATTCAAAGAGTTGCCAGGTACTAAGTTTTCGATGCTGGTTATCGACGACGGCTCGTCTGAAAATATAACTATCAAATCAGGGAATCGGATTCCTGTTCAGATACTACACCTCCAAAGGAATATCGGTCATCAAAAAGCCATTGCTGTAGGCCTTGCTTATATCAAAGAAAATGGTGCCTGTGATAAAGTACTGGTAATAGACAGCGATGGAGAAGATCAGCCGCAAGATGCAGTGAGCCTGATCAAAGAATCTGAAAACAATCCCGGCAAGATCATCTTTGCCCGTCGTAAATCAAGACAGGAAAGTACCCGGTTCCGCTTGTTTTACCGGCTATATAAATTTGCCTTCAGGATCCTCACAGGAAAGAAGATCGCATTTGGCAATTTTATGGTGCTGCCAAAACCGCTGCTGGATAAAGCTGTTTATTACAGCGAAATATGGAATCATATTGCCGGTGGTATCTTAAAAGCAGGCTTGCCGTATGCTTCAATTGAAACACACAGGGGTAAAAGATATGCCGGAGAATCAAAGATGAATTTCAATTCGCTTTTAATTCACGGACTTGGTGCCATCGCCGTTTTTATTGAAGTAATTGCCAGCCGCCTGCTCGTATTTTCTTTAAGCCTGATCGGGATGTCGCTGATCGTTATTCTTGCCTTACTGGGCATTCGCACATTTACCGACCTGGCCATTCCCGGCTGGACATCCACAGTAGGCTCTGCTATGCTTATCGTTCTGCTGCAAAGTTTCCTGCTGTCTCTTTTCACCATATTCCTTTATCTGTCCTCACAGTCACAACGAAAATTCATTCCTGCTCATCACTATAAAGATTATACGGGCACTATTGAAACCATTCAATAAATGACGGACGCTTTCAAATACCAGGGCAGTGAATTGGAATTATTTCAGCATGCAAAGAATTGGAAGAATTACTTCTCCCGCATCATCAACCCATTTATAAAAGGCCGGGTGCTGGAAGTGGGCGCCGGTATTGGTGCCACTACCCTGCTGTTGAATGATGGCACAGCTGTTTACTGGCTGATGCTGGAACCGGATACTGAAATGTGTTCATTACTTGAAAAAAAAATGAATTCAAAAGAGTTTCCTGTTAATACGAAATTGAAACCAGGAACAATCGATACTATTACGGAATCATTCGACACTATTATTTATATAGATGTGCTGGAGCATATTGAAGCCGACGCTGAAGAATTGAAAAAGGCAGCTGCCTTACTTAATCCTGGCGGACATATAATAGTTCTGTCCCCGGCATTCCAGTTTTTATACAACCCATTTGACAAAGCCATCGGTCATTACCGCAGATATACCCGGAAAAAACTTAAAAGAATTACTCCTGCCGGATTAACAATAAGCAGCAACCGTTATTATGATACCGTGGGATACTTTGCCGCTCTCATTAATAAATTGCTACTGCGACAAAAATACCCGACCATCAAACAAGTACTTTTCTGGGACCGCTGGATGGTACCAGTATCTAAATTTTTAGATAAACTGTTCTTTCATCGTTTTGGGAAAAGCATCATTGCTGTGTGGCAAAAAACAGAACGATAAATAAAACCAGCTTTGCATAGTTTTGCAATTACAAGTATGCAGAACAACCTTGAAGGAATATCTTTCGAAGAAGCCGTGAATACGGATGGCACCAGCTATGCCACCTTCAGAGCTCAGCTTTTTCCTGTTTATTCAAAAGTATGGTGGGATATTTTCAAGGGATACTTCTTCCTGGCTGTTGTAACCGGCTTATGTATTTACCTGGACAACCAATATCATTTGTACTGGTGGGTGATGGCAATTCCCTTTGCGGTATTGATTGGATACATCGCAGCATATATTGCTCTCTTTATTCATGAAGCCGGGCACTTTAATATTCACCCGGATAAAAAAGTTAATGACCGTCTCGCAACTATTCTTCTTTGTCTTCCGTTTGGTCTGTCAATGAAATCCTACCGCAAAATACACTGGCAGCATCATCTTCATTTAGGTACGCCACAGGATACTGAAGTATCTTACTTCAATGCCTTGACCAAATTATTTTTTCTGGAAACTGTAACCGGTATTCATTTGTTACGAACCGTAATGCAGAAGGGAAGCACTGAAGTACTGACTAAAGAACAAAAGCAGCAAAGCCGCATCATGCTTTTGGCGGGTTTTATTTTTCATGCCATTCTGCTGACAGCTTTAATTGTTACACATCACTGGGCAGTAGCAATAACATGGGTACTGGCTTTTGGCATATTCTTTCCTTTCTTCGCAACCATCAGGCAGTTATTAGAACACCGGGATGAACTGGCAAATCATGTCACTGACTTTAGAACCCAGCCTCATGGAAAAGTAAGCCGGTTGTTTGCACATACTATTCTCAGCAGCAGTTTTGGGTCTGCCGGTTTTACCCGGCATATGATCCATCACTGGGATCCGCAGGTTTCGTACACCCAGCTTGCCCGGATAGAAGCGTTTCTATTGCAGTGTGATAAGGTCGCTCCCATTATCAAGACCTCTAAAACCACTTACTTAAAAACGGTTAAAAAATTACTGGCAGCTCCTTGAATCCTGTTCCTCTATATTGCCCGGTATGCCAGCAAAAAAATATTCACCTTTGGAGTGTGGCAAAGGATTATGAATATTTTTCCGTGCCGGAAGAATTCAGCTACTATGGTTGCAGTGATTGCGGAGCCATCTTTATTCATCCTGTTCCTGTAAGCCTGCTAAAAAAGATCTATCCTCCCAATTATTATTCTTTTGTAAACAAAAGAAAAAACATAGTAGTACGGTTGAAGGAGTGGCTGGACAAACGTTTCTTTAAAAAGATCCTGAAAAAATTGCCCGGGAAGGAATTAAGTGTGCTGGATGTGGGTGGCGGCACCGGCTGGATGCTGGATGTGTTAAAGGATACGGACAGCCGGATACTATTTACACAAAGTGTTGACATAGATTCTGCAGCCAAAAATGTGGCAGAAGAAAACGGCCATGCCTATTTCCAAGGAACAATTGAAGATTTTGTGACTACCAAAAAGTTTGATCTCATTCTCCTGCTTAATCTTATTGAACATGTGGCAGATCCGCTTGCTGTGCTGCAAAAAGCAGAAACATTATTATCACCGGGAGGTGTTATCGTAATTAAAACGCCCAATACGGATAGCCTGGATGCCCGGATATATAAAAGATCATATTGGGGCGGTCTTCATTGCCCGAGGCATTGGGTTATATTCTCTGAAAAGAGTTTCAGGCATTTATTATTGTCAACCGGGCTGAAGATCAAAAAACTGAATTATACACAAGGTGCCCCGTTCTGGGCCTTCAGCATCATTGCTTCCTTGTACCGGAAAAAACTGGTTCATATTTCAGCAAACAGGCCCATCATCTTTCACTGGCTCTTTGCTCCCATCAGCGCAGGATTTGCCATTTTTGATTTTATCCGCAGACCATTTGCTAAAACATCACAGCTATTCATCATACTCCATAAGGAAGAGGAGAAATGATGCCATTGTTGCCAAATATTTTATCTATTTTGTATCGGGCAAATTCGAAATACCTTCATGAGTCTACCATCCTCCTTTCAGCAAAACCGTGTTCATTATAAGAACTATCT
>CAYUCU010000187.1:0-7946 GCA_964443345.1 uncultured Chitinophaga sp. | reverse complement strand
GACGTACATCATCTTCATTGATTATACAGCCAAACCGGATGAGTTTGATGAAAAATATGCACAAGGCGCCATGCTGGGAATAAAAGGGATGTATTTTATTAATCCCAGGGGAGAAGAACCGGGCAAGCCTACCCAACTATGGACACAGGGGGAAACTGAATCCAGCTCTGCCTGGTTTCCTACGATAGATAAGACCAATCAACGGTGCACACAAGAACTAACAGTAACAGTGGATAATAAATATACCACCCTAAGTAATGGTAAACTGGTAAGCCAGAAAAAAAATGCAGATGGCTCCCGCACCGATTACTGGAAAATGGAACTTCCGCATGCACCTTATTTATTCTTCCTGGGAGTGGGTGAATATGCAGTGGTAAAAGATCAATGGAGAGGAAAAGAAGTAAACTATTATGTAGAAAAAGAATATGCATCCGTAGCCAAAAAAATATTTGGCAATACCCCGGAGATGATGACCTTCTTTTCAAAGATAACCGGTGTTGATTATCCCTGGATTAAGTATTCACAGATAACCGGTCGTGATTTTGTGGCCGGGGCCATGGAAAACACTACGGCCACCCTGCACCAGGAAAGTGCACAGCAGGATGCCCGTGAATTAGTAGATGGCAATAATTGGGAAAGCACTATCGCACATGAATTATTTCACCACTGGTTTGGCGACTATGTAACCACAGAAAGCTGGAGCAATATTACGCTTAATGAGTCTTTTGCAGACTACAGTGAAACCTTATGGTTTGAATACAAATATGGAAAAGATGCCGGCGATGAAGAGAACTTCCAGGGCATGCAGAACTACCTGCAAAGTGGCAGTGACAAAAAGAACCTGGTCCGCTTCCATTACAGGGATAAAGAAGATGTGTTTGACCAGGTAAGCTACCAGAAAGGTGGCCGCATACTCCATATGCTCCGCACCCATATTGGCGACAGCGCCTTTTTTAAATCGATCAATAACTATTTAACGACCAATAAATTCAAATCAGCAGAAGCACACCAGTTGCGGCTAGCTTTTGAAGAGGTGACGGGCCGTGACCTGAACTGGTATTTCAACCAATGGTATTACGACAGCGGACATCCCAGTGTGGAGATCGATTATAATTATGATGATGCAGCCGGAAAAGTAACGGTGGTGGTAAAACAAACACAGAAAAGTGGTAAGTATTTCAAGCTGCCTTTAGCAGTGGACATATACAATGGTGCAGAAAAAGTACGTCATAACATCTGGGCCATGAATGCTGTGGATTCATTTACATTCAGCTATACTAAAAGACCCGACCTGGTGAATGTGGATGCCGAAAAAACAACCCTCTGGACCAAAAAGGATAATAAAACACTGGACAATTATATTCACCAGTATAAATATGCGGGCAACTACATGGACAGAAGAGAAGCCATTGATTTCGCTTCTAAAAAATTAGATGATCCCAAAGCAGTGGAGCTGCTTAAAACAGCATTGAATGACCGGTACAAAGGGCTCCGCAATTTTGCGATCAGCAAAACCGATCTGCGCAAAGAAGCCGTAAAGAAAAGTGTGGAACCGGTATTAGCCGCCCTTGCCCAGTCTGATAAAAATCCAATAACAAGAGCTGCTGCCATTGAAAAACTGGGTGAATACAATAAGCCGGAGTACGCTGCTCTTTTTAAGAATGCAGTAAATGATTCTTCCTATACTGTGGCAGGGAATGCATTGCAGGCTTTGCAACAAGTAGATGCCCCTGCTGCTGCTGCACTGGTGAAAAAACTCGCCGACACTCCGATAAAAGGCGTGCTGCAGGAAGTGGTGATGGATGAAATATTAAAGTCGGGCGATGAAAGTATGGCGGATAAAGTGATCGGTGGTTTTGCTAAAATGCCATTAAGCCAGGCCAAATTCCAGGCATTGAACGGGTTGAATACTTATTTATCAGCTATCAAAAACCCGGCAAAGATAAAATGGGGTGTGGATGAGATCGTGAAATTCAGGGATGCGATCCCGGAAAACTTCAGAAACCAGACCAATCCTTTTATCAATGGCGTGGTATTGAAAGGTATTTTGACCAAAAAAGATAAAGAAGCCAAAGAAAATGCTGGTGATACTGCCCTCCAGGAATTGGTGAATTACATCAAGATGCAATTGCCTGAGGCGGATAAGAAAGGGTTTTAGTATCGTTAATAAGTTAATAGGTTAACAAGTTAATAAGAAAGCCGCCTGGGTACAGGCGGCTTTCTTATTTTATAAACAGATGTAATAATATACTACCAATCACCACCGGCACCACCACCACCAAAGCTTCCACCACCAAATCCTCCAAAACCACCACCGCTGCTACCGCCGCCGCCCGACCAGCCACTACCACCACCGCCAGACCAGCCTGTAAATCCTCCTCTTGATACATAGGTGCCGCCACCGGATGCAGCGCCTCCTCCAAAGATCAACAGTAAAATAATGGCTATGAAGATGATCGTTCCAATGGGGAGCTTGCTTTTCTTTTTGCTTCCGTAATTGGCCGGCGCTTTATATTCACCCGCTGCGGCTTTTATCAATGCATCTGTTGCCGCATCAAGCCCCCGGTAGTAATTACCTTCCTTAAAATTGGGAATGATCTCATTATCCACGATCCTTTTGCAGGTAACATCAGGGATAGCCCCTTCCAATCCATAGCCGGTAGCGATATAAGCTTTCCGCTTCTCCCCGCCTGCACCCGTTGATATCAGAATAACAAGCCCGTTATTGAAGTCCTTATTACCAACACCCCATTTTCTTCCCAGGGCAACCGCATATTCATTTGGTTCATTGCCATCCAGTGAGGGAACGATTACGATAGTGAACTGGTTGGACGTACTGTCGTCATATACTTTCAGCTTATTCTCCAGCGCCTCCTTCTGTGCAGGCGTTAAAAAATTACCGGTAAAATCGTTGACCAGTTTTGGGGGGGATGGTTTGGCCGGAATGGCTTTTTCAATTTGTGCAAACACACAAACTGACAGCAGCAATGAGAACAGTATTAGTAAACTTTTCTTCATGAATTTATCTTCCAAAAACTATTTCGTCCGGCAATTCATTCTTATCAGTATCCGTATCAAAAGGGAAATGGGCTTTTAATGCATCGCCTATCTGAATAACACATTCGGCAATGCCTTTACCATAATCTGCCCGGTTAAAATTGTCCAGCATTTCACCCACTACCCTGTTCCAATACTCATTACCGACTATCTTATGAATGCCTTCATCGCCATATACCGCCAGTTGCCTGTCTTTAATAGCCACATAAACGATCACCCCATTGCGTAGCTCTGTTTTATCCATTTTCAACGTAAGAAAGATCTCCACGGCCCTGTCAATAGCGTTTACCCAGGCACAACGGCTTTCGATAAACACCCTTACTTCTCCGCTGGTGCTTTTCTCTGCCTGCCGGATCGCTTTGACAATAAGCCGGTTGTCCTCTTCGCTTAGAAGAGATTTCCTTTTTTTCCAGAAAAATAGATTCACTGAAACGGTTTGTGTTATTTGCTAAAATCCACTTTGGTGTCCTCTGAACCTTCGGGAGCTTTGTAGTTTTCCTTCTGTTTATAATTAAACATACTGGCTATCATACTTCCCGGAAAGCGGACGATCCGTTGATTATAATTGGTAACGGCAGTATTCCAGTCATTCAGCGCAACGGTAACACGGTTTTCTGTGCCTTCGATCTGCGCCTGCAGGTCACGATAAAGTCCTGTTGCCTGTAAGGTTGGATAGGCTTCTATATTGATACTAAGCGCCGACCGGCCCACAGCATTCAGCTGCCTGTCTGCTTCAGCCACTTGCTGAGGACTTGAACTTTCTGTAATGGTTGGGATCTTTGATCTCATCTGCACGATCTTTATCAACGTCGTGTCTTCATTACGGGCTGCCCCTTTAATAGTATTCACCACATTCTCATACAACTTTGCTTTACGGTTGTACTGTGTTTGCACCTGTCCCCATTTCCCTTTGATATCGGTTTCGCCACTGGCCAGGCCATTTCTTACATTACATCCCCAAACAAACAGGATCAAGACCAAACCTGCTATCACAAGCAGTGTAATATTACGGGTTCCTTTCATTGTAGTAGTTTTTATTAGACCGTAAAATTAGTGCTTTCAGTATTTCATCAGGGTAAATTTTCGGTTGGGCTGGCTATATTTCCGGTAAGCTGTAAATTAGAAGCCGGTGGGCATGATTTTAGTGCCCTTCCGGCAAACCCTGTCTTCTATGTTTATAGTCAAGATCATCCCGTTTGTTTCGGCAGTAGCCCTATTCAGCTTTTCCGGCTGCAAACGATCAGCCGACAATGATTTCCCAAATCCCGGTCCTGTAAATATTAAAGACTCCGTGATCGTGACCGGTCTCAACTTTCCCTGGGAAATAACCTGGGGGCCCGACAATTTTATCTGGATGACCGAACGGGGTGGAAAGATCAGCCGGGTGAACCCAACTACCGGTGCCGTTACCCCTGTATATACCATCACCGAAGTGGTTTCTAATGGCGAAGGGGGTTTGCTCGGTATGGTGCTGCATCCCAATTTTGCAGCAACCCCGCAGGTGTTTGCCGCATACAATTATAATTCCGGTGGCTACAAAGAAAAGATCGTCCGCTTTACCTATAACGGTACTACGCTTACCAACCCTGTAACGATACTGGACAATATCACCGCTTCTTCTATACACAACGGTTGCCGCCTGCTGATAACACCTGATCTGAAGCTATGGATCACCACGGGTGATGCTTCCAACCAATCATTGCCTCAAAATACAGCATCGCTCAATGGCAAGATCCTTCGCCTGAACCTGGACGGTACTATTCCCGCAGATAACCCGGTGGCAGGAAACCCTTACTGGAGTTTGGGACACCGCAACCCGCAGGGATTAACTTTCGCCAATAACATACTGTACAGTTCTGAACACGGTCCGGATACGGATGATGAGATCAACATCATTGAAAAAGGAAGAAACTATGGCTGGTCAACTGTAAGAGGCTTTTGCAATGAAAGCGGCGAACAAACTTTTTGTGCTGCCAATAATGTAAAAGAACCCCTCCGGGCATGGACGCCGACCGTGGCCGCCTGTGGCCTGGATTATTATAACAGTAACCTGATACCACAATGGAAAAACTCCCTGCTGCTGGTATCACTGAAAAATGCACGGCTGTACCAGTTGCAGTTAAATGATTCTTTCAACGGTGTCAATACTATCAATGAATTCTTTACCAACGATTATGGGCGTATGCGTGATATCTGCATTTCACCGGCAGGTAAAGTATATATCTGCACCAGCAATGGCGGCAACAGCGACCGGATCATTGAAATAAGGAATAACTAGGGAACAGATGAACAGATGAATCCCGCATGAGACGGGACAGGCAAGGAATAAAGAAGTATGAAGTTAGAGACCCGGGTGCAGCTTAGTCGGCTTTCCGGATACATACATAATGGTACTCGTCCACCTTTTGTACATTATAGTAGGCGCCGGTGTACCAGTATTTGGTAACCGCTGTGGTGCCACTGGCTTCAGTGGATGTCCAGATGGTACCTCTTTCTTCCACATTGAATTTATCTTTGAAAGCATAGATAGCATCACTCTCATCTTTTGAAGGCAGGTACCAGTCATCCTTCCCGCCGTCAGTTGCTTCACTGCACAATTTGGCAGCATAGGGTTTGCCTTCATAACCTGAATTTTTTCCTACTGCCAGTACGATCGCTGTAGTGTTGGCAGCGCCGTTCGATTCACTTTTGGCAGCATCCAGCGCAATTTCTTCATAGCCGCCCCACATCACTTTGCCTTTGGCCGTCATGTCCAGCACTTCATACTTTTTGCCATTATGTTCGATCGGAATTATTTTCTGTGCGCCAAGATTGGTCATGGCAAAAAGAACTGCCAGGCAAAAGAAGATCGTCTTTTTCATAAAAATCGTTTAAGGTTAAGGATAGACAAATATACAACGTTGGCAAAAATGTACTATACCCTTATGAGGGGAGGGTGGGAACAGATGAACAGATGAACAGATGAACAGAAGAACAAGGAACAGAAGAAGTATGAAGTTAGAGACCCTGTTCTTTCGGAGTTTCCAACTTCTTCATTCAAAATTCCTTGTTCTTCTGTTCATCTGTTCCTAGGATTGCACCGCCGCTATTCCCGGCAGCACCTTTCCTTCAAAATATTCGAGCATGGCGCCGCCACCGGTGGATACATAACTTACTTTATCTGCAAACCCAAACTGGTTCACAGCCGACACTGAATCACCACCACCTACCAGTGAAAAGGCGCCATCTTCCGTTGCTTCTGCAATGGCAACCGCCACCGCTTTGGTACCATGCTGAAATTTCGCCATTTCAAACACCCCCATAGGGCCATTCCAGAGTATGGTCTTTGAATTTTTGATCACATTGGAAAACTGGTCGCAAGCCATACTGCCGATATCCAGTCCCATCCACCCGGCAGGTATATTATTACTTGGGGCAACGGATGTTTGTGCATCCGCAGCAAATTTATCTGCGATCACTGAATCGGAAGGCAGATGGATACACACACCTTTTGCTTCTGCTTTCTTTAATATCTCCCGGGCGGTATCCAGGCGGTCTTCTTCACACAGCGAGTTGCCGATAGTGCCCCCCTGTGCTTTCATAAAGGTGTAGGCCATGCCACCGCCGATGATAATATCAGTGGCCCGTTCCAGCAGGTTCTCGATGATCAGTATCTTATCACTTACTTTGGCGCCGCCGATAATGGCCACAAAAGGTTTCTCCGCTCTATGCAATACTTTTTCGGCGCTGGCCACTTCGCTTTCCATCAGCAAACCAAAAAATCGTTTCTCTGCCGGGAAGAATTTAGCGATCACTGCTGTGGAAGCATGTGCCCGGTGCGCAGTGCCGAAAGCATCATTCACCCACACATCACCCAGCTTCGACAATTTTTCTGCAAACGCCTCATCCCCTTTTTCTTCTTCTTTATAAAAACGAAGATTCTCCAGCAGCAGCACTTCACCGGGACGCATCATACTGGCGGTAAGAAAGGCCTGCTCTCCCACACAATCATTAGCAAACAATACGGTGGTGCCTTTTAACAGCTCACTCAAATGACTGACCAGGTGCTTCAGTGAGTATTTGTCAGTGGGCCCGTCCTTCGGTCTTCCGAGGTGGCTCATCAGGATGACCATACCACCATCATCCACTATTTTTTTGATAGTGGGCACGGCAGCAGTCATACGGGTATCATCCGTTATTTCAAACTGCTCATTCAGCGGCACATTAAAATCCACCCGGATAAGGGCTTTCTGTCCTTTGAAGTTATTCGACGAAAACTTTGACATAGGTTTCTTTTTAAAACAGGTGATTTATGAATAGCTCTTTTTTCTTTTCTCTGCTTCTTCAAACAATAAGTAACCGGATACGGTGGCCATCACTTCATCTGTAACATCTTTTCCGCCCTGCAAATTGGTACGGATACTTTTCAGTGTAAATTTCGGTCCGTATGGAATGCCCCACCAGCCCAATACTGCTGACAGGATAGTAAAAGGTACCCCTTTTGCAACAGCACTTTCGCCTTTCCTTATCAGGTACACCCCGGATGTACGTTTAAATGTGACCACTATCAGCGAGATCGTAAAAGCAAAATAAACAAACCGTCCTCCTTTCTCCTCTTCCTGTTGCAAATCCACAGCAGACAGGCCTGCAATGTTCTTAATTTTCATGCGTCAAGATTAAAATAAAAAACCGCTGCACAGGGCTCAGCCTCATGCAGCGGTAAAGAAAATAAAAAAAAACTTACTTACTGATGAGTTTGGCAAAATAATTCACGGTACGCACCAATTGGCTCACGTAGCTCATTTCATTATCATACCAGCTCACTGTTTTTACCAGTTGTTTATCACCCGCAGTGATCACTTTCGTTTGGGTGGCATCAAATAAAGACCCGAAATGGATACCGATGATAT
>CAYUCU010000186.1:0-7997 GCA_964443345.1 uncultured Chitinophaga sp. | reverse complement strand
ACTATAAAGCCAGACATCAGTCAACTGGATAGTGTTGAGAAAAAACGGCTTATTGATGAGCTAATTAAAAAAAGGGCTGAAGCAAAAGCAAAACAGGAATTATACTGGATGACCAGTTCCAAATCAGGCCCGGTAGTCCGGCCTTCTGATTTAAAAACCCCTGATACTTTCAATACAAGCCGTATCCTGATTAATGGGGAAACTCATTTGCTGAGCCTTACACAAATAGACAGCATGCTGCAGCAATTGAATAACGATACAGTAAAGTCCGTGCCCGATACAATTGTCAAACCACCAGTAAGAATTTACAGTACCAAATCCGCTCCTGTTTTCCGGCCAGCTGATCTGCCATCGTCGGACAAAGACAAGAAAAAGAAGAAAAAAGATCAATAAGATGCTGAAATCAATTCTTTTTTATTCATGAATTTATATAGTATAACAGCCGCCACTGGTTTCAGCATTTTGTTTCTGCTGCTGATCTTTGTTCCTATGGAAAAAGTGTTTCCGGCAAAGGGCGGGCAGAAAATTCTGCGGCCTCACTGGTTCACTGACCTGTGTTTCTTCCTTGGTCAATATTTATTATGGGGTGGTCTCGTACTTTGGGTCATCAATCAATTTGGGTTTTGGCTGGATGGTATCGTACCCGCTTCGTTCCGCCAGCAAGTAGCGCACCAGCCCTGGTGGTTACAGGCGGTCGAAGTGATTGTACTCAGCGATTTTATAATTTACTGGGGACACCGGCTGCAACATAAAGCAGGTTTCCTGTGGCGTTTTCATAAAGTGCATCACAGTGTAGAACACCTTGACTGGCTGGCTGCACACCGGGAGCATCCGCTGGATACTATTTATACCGTTGGTCTTATTAATGTTCCTGCATTTATACTGGGATTTCCGCTGGAAACTATTGCAGGGTTTATTGCATTCCGTGGTATCTGGGCCATTTACATTCATTCCAATGTGCGGTTGCCTATCGGGCGACTTCGAATGCTGATCGGTGCACCGGAATTGCATCACTGGCATCATGACCTTAACCGCAATGCCGGCAACTATGCTAACATATCTCCGTTAATGGATATAATTTTCGGCACCTATACCTGCCCGGATCATGAGCCGGAAAAATTTGGCATTAAAGAACCCTTCCCAAAAAATTATCCTGCACAATTACTCCACCCTATGCTGCCGGAAAAGACCGGGAACAAATTATTCCCCGTAAGCCCTGGTGAAAAAGAAAACAACCCCTGACAATTCGATAGTTTTACAAAAACCTGTTATGCCAGCTACCGGACAGCCACTAAAAGAACTTATCCTGTCTGTTTGTAACACCCTTAAAGCTTCTGAGGTTTCCTACCGGGAATATCTTGCGGGAGGAAAAACATTTCGTTATGCCCTGGAATTAAAAAAGTACAATGACCGCATTACTTCTTCACTCCTCTCACAAATGCAGCTACTGCCCCGGTCGTTGCAGCAGGATGCAGCCGCATTGCTGGTACATTATACTGCCTGGACAAAAAAATGGGAGGAGTTAGCTACCGAACGCAACCCGGGCCCTGATGATGAATTTGTATTTGCCAATGAAATAACATTTCCCCGGCAGGCCGCCATCCATTTTGAAGAGGCATATGCTGCAATGGGTGCTGAGATAAAAGGCTGAAGCAGTTATTTTGTTTTCTTTTTTTCCTCCGACCGCCGGCGTTGCCTGTCCACTTTGATATTGTGCCGGATCACATCCCAATACTCTTTCCCATATTCAACGAGTATTTCTGCACCTGCAGGGATGTCTTTCCTCGATTCGATATAGACCTTTACCCCGTCTTCCACGTATTCTGAATTATTGGTTATCCCTTTCACCCGTTGCAGTCCTTTGGCATCATTAGCATACCGGGCCAATGCCTGGCGATGCCTGCCTGCATCTATCACATGGTTTCGTTTTACGTAATAGATGTATCCATTGTTGCCATCATCCCAATCCACCTTCCCCCAGGATGTAATCTTCCCTTTGTACTCTACGATCCGGGTCCCTTTCGGAATAAATGTTTTTGCAAATAAACCATTTCCTGCACCGGGAAGTGTGGACTCTTTTACTTCCACTTTCTTTTCTAATAATGCCATACTGATAGTTGTTCCTGTAATGTTAACAGGCCGCAAAGATAATAGTCTGGAATTAACAAAAGAAGCTGCTATTTTTGCACGGCTATCAAAAATATATAGATATATGCGCCGAATAGTAGTCGCCTTACTGTTGCTTTTTCCTTTTTTTGCTTTTTCCCAATCATTCATCAATAAGGATAAACAGCAGGTAAAGGCCCTGCTGGATAAATATAAAACAGGCCCTGGTTTTGAAAAGCCTCAGCTCAGTGAAACAGACAGTACCATCCGGCTTACCGTAAAAGACAGCAGTGGCATAGCTACTGATTTTATTTACCAGTTTGATAAGGCGGGAAAATGCCAGGTGGAGACCACTCAGGCTTCCTGTGATTCCTGTTTTAAGAAATACCTGGACCATGCATTAAGCCAGCAGCAATACGGATGGAAAAAGATCAATGAGAACCAGTACATCTCTAAGTATCAAAAGAAAATGATGATCGAACTGCCGGCTGAAAAAAATGATTTCTCCTTTATGATCATCCGGACGGACTGGAGCAAAAAAATATACAGGCTGCTAACAAGTAAACAGCCTGTATAAGATGATAAGATAAGTGCTTCATTATTTTTCCAGGAGCCCGTCCGTTTTCCATTGCTTAAATACTGCTACAGTACTGTCACTCAGTTTAGCTGTTTTCTTAAAAGGCATAAACCCTTTTTCTCCCGGGTTCAGTTGTATCCTGCGGAGGATCTCGTCAATATCCGTTTTTACGTTGGCGTAATTATCGTAAGGCCTCATTCGTCCGCCATTGGCCGGTATATGACAGGGAGAACAATTGGAAACAAGCAATGTCTGCATATTGGTTTCAAAAGTAGTAGCAGGAGCAGCTACCGTAGCTATCTTTTTGGTATTACTGCAATTGGCAAAAATCAAAATGGTTACACTTAATGAGCCCAGAATAAAATACTTCTTCATGTTGGTTAAGTTTTGAACGATGAATATATTCAAAAATAATTAAACTCCCTCCCGTCCAAACGAATTTACTTTCTCAACGGTTGCTTTCTGCAGGACACAATCAATAACTTTGCCCGCACCAATGCTTCAGGCTACTGCTAAAATATACCGGAATGCCTTTACAGGCTTGTCTAAGGAAACATGGCTCCTCTCCTTCATTATGCTTATTAACAGGAGCGGAACGATGGTCGTTCCTTTTATGACCTTATACCTAACCAGCCCGGGTATGGGTTTCTCTATCGGGCAGGCTGGTATTGTGTTCGGACTATTTGGTGCCGGTGCGTTCAGCGGCGCCTGGCTGGGCGGAAAGCTGACTGATAAAATTGGCTTTTACCCGGTACAATTATTTACACTTGCCGTTGGCGGGCTTTTATTTTTTGCCCTGGGGCAAATGAAAACCTATCCGCTCATCTGCATCTTCACCTACCTCCTCAGTTTTGTGAATGAGGCTTTTCGTCCGGCCAATTCTACGGCCATTGCATTTTACAGTAAGGAAGAAAACAGGACAAGATCTTATGCGCTGAACAGGCTGGCCATCAACCTGGGCTGGGCGGTGGGCAGTGCACTGGGTGGATTTATTGCGCACATTAATTATGAACTCCTGTTTTGGGTGGATGGGTGTACGAACCTGGCAGCTGCTGTTTTACTTTGGGTGCTTTTAAACCCTGTACACAGCAAGCCGGTACACCATTCGGTTTCCGGAAAGCCCCCTGCCCTTTCCGCATATGCGGATACTACCTACTTGTCCTTTATTATCATCACTATGCTTTTTGCCAGTTGCTTTTTTCAACTGTTTACCAACCTGCCGGTGTATTTTAAAAAGGACCTGCATTTTTCAGAGCCCTTTATCGGTTTCCTGATGGCCGCTAATGGAATCATTATCGCCCTGGTGGAAATGGTGCTGATATACAAACTGGAACGACGGAAAAAGAACATGCTGTACATAACTATTGGCGTGGCACTGGTGGGTGGCTCTTTTTTACTGCTGCATAGCCCGGGACCACCGGCACTCATTGCTGCAACGATGATCCTTGTTGTAACATTTGGAGAGATACTGTCCATGCCCTTTATGAACAGCTACTGGATCTCCCGCACCCAGCCTTCTAACCGGGGGCAATATGCTGCTTTATACACCATGGCATGGTCTGCTGCACAAACATTGGGCCCCATGGGTGGTGCCCAGTTAGCGGAATGGAAAGGCTTTGATCTGCTGTGGTGGGTGGTGGGCCTTGTTTGCCTGTTTGCTTCCTTCTTTTTCTGGAAGCTGCATAAATAAGTTCAGCTTAATACAAAATCAACTGCAGCAGTGGCATGCAGTAAAGTGGTATCAAATACAGGCACCGGGCTGTCTTCTTGTTTTATCAATAATGGAATTTCTGTACACCCTAAGATCGCTCCCTGTGCGCCCCGTTGGATCAACTGATCAATGATGGTAAGGAATCGTTGCTTAGTCTGCGGCAGAAGGATCCCTTTTCCCAATTCATCATAAATACCACTGTTAATGACCCCAATGCCTTCTTCATCCGGTATCAAGGTGCTGATACCATGCTGAAGTAATTTATTTTTATAAAAATCAAACTGCATCGTGTACTTTGTTCCCAGCAATGCAACGGTATCTATTCCTTTTTCTTTTATGGCTCTGGCCGTGGTATCTGCAATATGAATCAAAGGCACATTGATAACTGCTGCCACTTCATCCGCTATATGATGCATGGTATTGGCACCGAGTAATATGCAATCTGCACCGGCTGCTTCCGCCTTTTGGGCAGCTTCGCTGATGATAGCACTGATGCTTTTCCAGTCTCCGGCCTGTGTGAATCTTTTGATCTCACCATAGTTAACCGAGTTGAGTATCACCTTTGCCGATTCATCACCTCCCCTTCTTTCATTTACGAGCTGGTTGAAATAACGATAATAATCAGCAGACGAATGCCAGGTAATACCTCCAACTAAACCAATTGTTTTCATACCTTAAAAATACCGGAAAGCAGCCTTACCGGAAAATCTTTCGTCCGGAAATGGTTACAATCAGGAAATATTCAAAAGCTTACATTTGCCGAAACTTTTTTTCATGCGGAGATCCTTAGCAGCGGTACTGATAGTAGTATTAAGTGTAACAGCACAGGCACAGCAAAAGGGAATACAGCGTCCGAAACTGGTGGTGGGAATTGTGATTGATCAAATGCGCTGGGATTATCTCTACCGTTACTATGACCGGTATGCTGCAAATGGCGGCTTTAAAAGAATGCTGAACCAGGGCTATACCTGCGAAAATACGCTGATACCGTATGCTCCTACTGTAACAGCCTGTGGCCACAGTACGATCTATACCGGCGCTGTACCGGCAATAAGCGGTATTACCGGAAATTTTTGGTGGGACAAGGAACTTATGAGAGCTGTTTATTGCACTGAAGATAAAACAGTGAATACAGTAGGCAGTAACTCCACATTAGGAAAACAAAGTCCACGCAATTTGCTGGTATCCACTATTGGCGACGAACTGAGGCTCGCTACCAATTTCAGAAGTAAAGTAATAGGTATCGCTATTAAAGACAGGGGCGGCATTTTACCTGCCGGGCATAGTGCGAATGCTGCCTACTGGTACGACAATTCTGTTGGCGACTGGATCACTTCCACTTACTATATGACTGCCCTTCCGCAATGGGTTACCAGTTTTAACAGTCAAAAGCTTGTTGATACATATTACCAGCAGGGCTGGAATACCTTGTACCCGGTTTCCTCTTATGTTCAAAGTACAACAGGTGAAAAAAAGTATACCGGTAAACCATTTGGTAATTCCTTCCCTTACGACCTGAAAGGATATATTGGAAAAGATTATAGCAAAATAGGTTCTACACCGATGGGCAATACCCTGACGGCAGCATTTGCAAAAGCCGCCATTGCCGGTGAGCAACTGGGTGCAGACAGTATCACTGATATGCTTGCGATCAGTTTTTCTTCGCCGGATTATATCGGGCATTCTTTTGGTCCCAATTCTGTGGAAAGTGAGGATGGTTTTTTACGGCTGGATAAAGAACTCGGCAGCCTGCTTGACTATTTAGATAGCAAGGTGGGCAAAAATCAATATGTGGTATTTCTGAGCGCTGACCATGGTGTGGCACATATTCCGGAATTTATGCAGGAAAATAAAATGCCCGGCGGACGGTTCATGGTGGCCGATGTGATGAAACAATTGAACAAAGCGCTGGCAGACCGGTATAAGATCAATACCATTGTGGTAAGCGATGATAATTACCAGGTACACCTGAATCATCCGGCACTGGATTCTGCAAAAATTGATACAGAAGAAGTAATTGACTGGATCGTCGGATATTTATCTGCAGAGCCGGGCATTGCCAGAGTATTTTCACTGGAAGAACTGAACGAAGTGCCATTACCGGCAACGATCCGCAACATGCTTAATAATGGTTACTATCCCCGGCGCAGCGGTGATATCCAGATGATACTAAAACCCGGATTCATTGAAGGATACAGCACCACCGGCACCACACACGGATTATGGAATCCGTATGATGCACATATACCATTGCTCTGGTATGGCTGGGGCATCCGGCAGGGGAAAACCAACCGGGAAACCTATATGACAGACATCGCTCCCACTATAGCGGCATTGCTGCATATACAAATGCCAAATGGCAGTGTGGGACAGGTGATCAGCGAGGTGATGAAATAAGAAGTGGCTGGCAGGACAGTGTGTTTAGTCAAACTTTTGTAATTTCCGATAAGCAACCATTCACTCTACCATAAACACACATTACATGAAAAAGACGAAACCCGTTCTCTTCTTCCTATTTTTTATTGCTGCCTGTTTTTCTGCTGCACGGGCACAGAAAGTGGACAGCCTCCGTTTCTTTACAGATGAAAAGCTGATCGAAATGACCCTTACCACTGATATAAAGGGCTTGCAGGGACAAAAGGGCGACGATGTGTTCCAGGACGGAACGGTCACCATGCGGTTTCCGGACAGCACGGTAATCACCGAGAATATACAGGTAGGTGCCCGGGGTAAATTCCGCCGGGGCTATTGCCGGATACCACCTATGATGATCAATTTCCGGCAGTCCGGGGCCACCCGCTTCTCCTCTCTCGGAAAATTAAAATTAGTGATCGGCTGTGGTGTGAAGGCAGATGATGAACAGTTGCTGCTAAAAGAGTTTATCATCTATAAAATATACAACCTGCTGGAAGATAAAAGTTTCCGGGTGCGACTGGTAAAGACAAATTATATAGACAGCAAAAACAAAGTAAAGCCGTTCACCCAGTACTCTTTCTTTATTGAAGATGATGCTGACATGGCCAGAAGAAACGGGTGTAAAAAGAAAGAGGGTGTGTTTTTAACAGAAGGTACCAACCGGGATATGATGACCATGGTATCCATTTTTGAGTATATGATCGGCAACACCGACTGGTCTGTACCCAATAATCATAATGTAAAACTGATCGTGGACCGGAAGGCCGTGAATTCATTGCCTTATGTGGTGCCTTACGATTTTGACTATTGCGGACTGGTGGATGCCAGCTATGCCATCCCCAATGAAGTGATCGGTACCGAAAAAGTAACTGAACGGGTGTTCAGGGGCTTTCCCCGGTCAATGGATGAGGTACAGGTAGTACTCGATGAGTTCCGGAATAAAAAAGCAGCGATCTTTTCACTCATAAATAATTTCAGTCTTATCAGTGAAAGAAACAGGAAGATCATGACCGATTACCTCGAAGATTTTTATAAAACGATCAGCTCTCAGAGTATGGTGAAAACGGTATTCATTGATAATGCCCGTGTGAACTGATGTACTGTTTTCTCTTAAAATAGCATCTCAACAGGCACGAAATTCAACACAGAGTAACAGGGGGTTGGAGTTACACTGAGCAAGTATCATTG
>CAYUCU010000185.1:0-8003 GCA_964443345.1 uncultured Chitinophaga sp. | reverse complement strand
AAGCAATGAAACATCAATCCAAAACGGCCTTTAAAATATAATTGCGATACATAGAAATAGGGTACTGCCACGGCCCACCACCACCAGCCTGTCAGCACAGGAGTGAATAAAAGAATGGCAACCGGCAATACAAGAATGTGAATTTTTGTAAGCAGGTAGATAAATGGCAGATCCCTTTTATCGTTCATTAAACGGAGCCAGAATTTATCGTAAAGACCAGGCTTTTCTTTTGGTACATATACCGGATCGGTGAGTGTGGTGGCCAGTGATTTCATGATTCCGGTAAAAGTATGGAAATATTCCGCCCAAACGCATGACTGTAGAGGATATGCTGCTAAAAAGATGGTTGCATTTGAAACAATAACAAATTGCAGGCAAAATCCGTATCCATCCATTAATAAATCCCACAATCCGTGCCTCTACTTGGGCTTATACTTTGCTTCGTCCAGTATCTTCTTTGCTTCAGTCTTCATTACTTCTTCCGGGGTCAATTCTTTGTTTTTGGAAACATACTTTTTAATGATCTGCCAGCCGATCCACTGCCCGATATTGCCAGGAGAATCTTCCTGCGAAAGTCCCTGTGTAAATGGTGATTCGCCGATATACGTTTGAATGACGGAAGGAGTAAGCGAATGCAGGTCCTCGTTTTTCACCAGGTGGCTCCATATCTTTCCTTCGTACTCCTTGCACCAATCCAGCTGGTGCCGGGTATATCCTGTTTTTATTGAATCTGGTGTGAAGGGTAAAAATTTATCGAGCAGGTACCAGAGCTTTCCCTTTTCTATCATTTGATCGATCAGCGGTTTTCCTCCGCTTTGATCAGGGAAAATATCTGTAACGATCAGCTGCATGGCATCAGCAATGATATACTCTTTGCTGAAACGACGGCTGCGGTATGCTGGCGCCACGTTGGAAATAAAGAACGGATCGCTGTAAATAGAAAAATTTTTACCCAGGTAAAATTGCAGACTGATGCCTAAGAAGTCTGGTCCCAGGAAATCAGGCGTTGGCCCGGTCTCCGATTGTGCCATAGCATCCACAGGTCCGGCAATTGTGGCTATAGAAGGCAATTGATACTTCGGGAAATAATATTTTACAAACTGATACGCTTTTTTAAAATCTTTTTCAATATCAGCAGTACTCTTAAATACAGTATTTACGGTATCATACAAACCACCACTGAGGCTGATGAACCGTTTGACACCAGGAAGGGTGGAAGCACTATCAAGACCCAATACACTTTCAAGAAAAATGGGCGTAAGTGAAGGATATTTTACATTCAGCTGATTCAGGCCCGGCAACACATTATTGCTGTCGATAGCAAAAAAATCCCTGTCAAACCGGTCCAGTTTTACTTCCACGGCTATGCCGGATACATCGGGAATTCCTTTTTTGTTGTTGCAGGCAAAAAAAGATATACAAAGAAGAAGGGTGGTTATTTTTTTCATAGCTATTGAAAACGTTAAGCCGGTTTAAATGTTGTGGAAACGAAAATACTGCTTTAAAAATTACCGTTACACAGGTGTGGCTATTGGCGTAAATTTGACCTATGAAAATCGCTTTAGCGCAGCAAAATTATCACATCGGCAATTTTGAAGATAATACCCGCAAGATCATCGAAGGGATAAAATGGGCTAAAAAGCAGGGGGCAGACCTGGTGCTGTTCTCCGAATTATGTGTATGCGGCTATCCGCCCAGGGATTTTCTTGAGTTCGATGATTTTATCAGCAAAAGCTACCAGGCCATTGATACAATAAAAGAGCATGCAGATACCATCGGTGTGTTGGTTGGTGCCCCGGACAGAAACCCGGTACGGGAAGGTAAAGACCTTTTTAACGGTGCTTTTTTTCTTTATGAAAAAGAAATAAAAGCAGTGGCCCATAAAACCTGTCTGCCCAACTATGATGTGTTTGATGAGTACCGGTATTTTGAACCGGCCTATAACTGGAAGGTGATCGAATTCAAAGGAAAGAAACTTGCTGTCACTATTTGTGAAGACATCTGGAACCTGGGAGATAACCCCTTGTACCGCAACTGCCCCATGGATGAGCTGATGAAACAGCAGCCCGACCTGATGCTGAATATTTCTGCTTCTCCATTTGATTACACTCATGTGGAAGACCGGAAGGCCATTGTAAAACTCAATGTGTCCAAATACAAACTGCCGATGCTCTATTGCAACTGTGTAGGCAGCCAGACAGAGATCGTTTTTGATGGCGCTTCGCTGGTGTTTGATAAAAATGGCAACATGGTAAAACAACTTCCTTTATTTAAAGAAGCGATGGAGATGTTTGACCTGGAGGATGACGGCACCTTTGCACAGGCAATAATGGTTCCGTCAAATGAATTGCCTGATGCAGAATTCAACCCGGCTGAGCTGGAGCCTGATTTGTGCACTGCTGAAATTCACAATGCCATCGTAATGGCGATAAAGGATTATTTCAATAAAATGGGGTTTACCAAAGCGATCCTGGGCAGCAGCGGAGGTATTGACAGTGCCGTTACATTAGCACTGGCCTGTGAAGCATTAGGGAAAGAAAACGTGCGGGCCATATTAATGCCCTCGCAATATTCTACCGGCCATTCGGTAAGTGATGCGGAACAGCTGAGCAAGAACCTGGGCAATCCATACGATATCGTTCCCATCAAAAATATTTATGAAAGCTTTCTTACAGAGCTGAAACCAATCTATAAAGACCTGCCTTTTAGCGTGGCAGAAGAAAACATACAGGCAAGAACCAGGGGTAATTTACTGATGGCTATTGCCAATAAGTTTGGTTACATCTTATTAAATACATCTAATAAAAGTGAACTGGCTACCGGCTATGGCACGTTGTATGGTGATATGGCGGGAGGCCTGGGAGTGCTGGGTGATTGTTATAAAATGCAGGTGTATGCATTGGCCAAATACATCAACCGCAGTAATGAAGTAATTCCCGGTAACATTATTATCAAACCACCTTCTGCTGAACTACGGCCCGGACAAAAGGATTCTGATTCATTGCCTGACTATGCCATTCTCGACCGGATATTATATCAATATATCGAAAGACGACAGGGCCCGGCAGCCATAAAAGCAAAGGGCTTTGATGAAGCCCTGGTTGACCGGGTATTGAAACTGGTAAATGTGAATGAGTACAAACGCAACCAGTTTTGCCCTATCATCCGCATTTCACCCAAAGCATTTGGAGTGGGGCGAAGAGTACCGATAGTGGGGAAATACCTGAGTTGACTGAAGACAATCTGCTCCATACAATAAATTAGTGATAATAAAAAAGGCGCCCGTTAAGGCGCCTTTTTCTATGTGATAGCATGATCAATGAATAAATGTAACGACTGCCGTTTGCGGTGACCCTCCTACAATAATGGATTGAGAAAGCACCAATTGCGCTTCAGTCAGATTGACAAGGGTAAAGGTGCTGCTGCCACCGGCAAATAAGGTTGCCGAAATGAATAGTTGCGTTTCTCCACTTTGAAAACTCCAGGTAAAGGGGCTTGTTTGTGGGTCGGCGGCATTGCATTTAGTTACTCCTTCATTCAATGTACCAGTGCCGGCTGCTACAAACACCATAGTATTATCCTTTTGGCAAGCCTGTAGTAAGGCAGATACATCTGTGCCTCCAACAGTAGCAGTACTAAATTTCCAGCTGGCACTGCTGATTAATTCTGTTTTTGTTTTTGGAGGAACAGGAGCCGGGTCATCTTTACCACAACCTGTAAGGGCTAAAAGCGTAAAGGAAGTTATAACGGCCCAGAGAAGTCGTTGTTTTTGCATAATAGTTGGATTTTAAGCTAAAGTACTCATTCTTTTCGAAGTATTAAACGGTAAAATACCCTAAAATAGTATGGTATTTCCTGCCGTTTATAATAACGGCAAATTATTTGCTTCACGCAAGTTCGTATTTTGTGACTCTATAAATGATCCCCATGCTTAAAACCGCAGAAGATATCCGGCAGCTAAATGAACGAATCAGCCAGGCCGGACAGTTTACCGACAAATTAAAGGAAGAAATAGGACATGTTATCATTGGCCAAACCTATATGCTGGACAGGCTGATGATCGGCCTGCTCAGCAACGGGCATGTGCTGCTGGAAGGGGTGCCGGGGTTAGCCAAAACATTAGCGATAAAATCATTATCGCAGGCCATTCATGCCCGGTTCAGCCGGATACAATTTACACCCGACCTGTTGCCGGCCGATGTGATCGGTACCATGATCTACAATCAGCAGCGCAATGAATTTATAGTACGCAAAGGACCCATCTTCGCCAATTTTATACTTGCTGATGAAATTAACCGGGCCCCAGCCAAAGTGCAAAGTGCATTGCTGGAAGCCATGCAGGAAAGACAGGTGACCATCGGCGACAGTACTTATAAACTGGATGACCCTTTCCTGGTATTAGCTACACAAAACCCGCTGGAGCAGGAAGGTACTTATCCATTGCCCGAGGCACAGGTAGACCGCTTCATTATGAAAGTAATAGTGGATTATCCAAGAATGAATGAAGAGCAGCTGATCCTCCGGCAGAATATACAAGGCAATTTTCCAACTGTAAAACAAGTGGTATCCATACAGGAAGTGACCAACGCCAAAGAACTGACCCGCCAGGTATATATGGATGAAAAGATCGAGCAATACATTCTCGATATTGTGTTTGCCACCCGCAAACCGGGGGATTACAAATTAGAAAAACTGAAACCGCTGATTTCTTATGGCGCTTCTCCGCGGGGAAGTATCAACCTGGGATTAGCTGCTAAGGCACAGGCCTTTTTAAATAAAAGAGGATTTGTGATCCCTGAAGATGTAAGAAGTATCTGCAAGGATGTATTACGGCATCGCATAGGACTTACTTACGAAGCAGAAGCGGAGAATGTGAAAGTGGAAGATGTGATAGAAGATGTGATAAGACAGATCAATGTGCCATAACAGATGATAACTGATAGATAATAACTAATAGTTAAAAGAACCTCAAAGAATGCAATGAATATACAGATTTGAATAGTTATCATCTGTCAACTATCATCTGTCATCTAATATAAATGCTTACAACAGCCGAGATATTAAAAAAAGTAAGAGAGCTTGAAATTAAAAGCAAGAAACTCACCACCGATCTGTTTACCGGTGAGTATCATAGTGCTTTTAAAGGAAAAGGGATGTCGTTTAAAGAAGTGCGGGAATATGCCGCCGGCGATGATATCCGGTTTATCGACTGGAACGTATCTGCCCGGTTTGGGCATACCTTCAGTAAAGTGTTTGAGGAAGAAAGAGAGCTAACGGTGATGCTGCTGGTGGATATCAGCAACAGTTCCCTGTTTGGGACCACTCATGCCAGGAAAAGGGATATCATTACAGAAATTGGGGCAGTGCTTAGTTTTTCGGCCGTAAATAATGCTGATAAGATCGGGGTGATATTTTACAGTGATGTGATTGAAGCCTATATCCCTCCTAAAAAAGGGAAACAGCATGCCCTGTACATTGTCAGGGAGTTATTAAGTATGGAGCCAAAAGGAAAAGGAACAGCGGTAAACAAAGCGTTACGTTATTTCAATAATTCCACCAAGCAAAAAAGCATAGCGTTCATACTTAGTGATTTTATTGATGCTAATTATGAGGACGCATTACGCATTGCCGGAAAAAAGCATGATGTGATCGGGATAAAAATATATGACGCAATGGATATGCAATTGCCCGATGCCGGATTATTAAAGATCCGTGATTCTGAAAGCGGCCAAACTAAATGGGTGGACAGTAGTAATGCATTGGTGCGGTACAGCCACGAACAGGAGTTTTTCAGGGTAACGGCATACAGTACACAAACATTTAAGAAAGCTGGCTGCGACCTGCTCCACGTTAAAACCGGGGAGGATTATGTAAAAGTGCTTCAACGATTTTTTCTCAGCCGCAACAGATGAGCCGCATGAATTTTTATAAATCAATACTTTTTCCGGTCTTTTTATTTGCTGCGCAATTGACAATGGCACAAGGCGGCGTTACTATTCAATCCGCTGTTGATAAGAACAAAATACTTATTGGTCAGCCAATGAAGCTGACGGTGGAAGTAAAGGTACCCGCAGAAGCAGTTATTGTATTCCCTTCTATTGACACTATAGATCATTTTGAAATACTGGGTATTCCCGTTATTGATACGGTCAGTGAAAACGGGGGAACAAAAATCAAAGGCGTTTACACCATCACCAGTTTCGACTCCGGTCATTGGGTACTTCCTTCCTTTTCTCTTTCTGAAACGGTAAAAACGGATACGATCCCTGTTGATGTGCTTTTTTCACCATTTGATCCTAATCAGGAGTATCATGGGATCAAAGATGTGGTAGATGTAAAAGTGACGGAAAAGAAAACGGAATGGTGGTGGTATGCTGCAGGCGGTGCCCTGCTACTGGCTGTAGTGATTTGGCTGGTTACAAGGAAAAAGCCCCGGACTGTTGCCGCTCCGGTGGCAAAGCCAGCCATAGATCCATACGAAGAAGCCATGCAGCAACTGGAACAATTAAATAAAGAAAAACCTGGTGCCAAGCAATACCATTCCAGGCTGTCAGATATTTTCCGGCTTTATGTTTTTAAAAAAAGGGGGATCCTTTCTCTGCAAAAGACAACAGACGACCTGGTGATACAACTAAAAGGGCTGGGGTTGGATAAAGATCAATTTGATAAATTATCGCAGGCTTTGCGGTTAAGTGATTTTGTAAAATTTGCAAAATATATTCCTTCAGAAACAGATAACGGAATTTGTTTTGAGGAGATCAGAAAATCAATAATAGCTATCGAAAAAAAGGAGACTGGCTCTTTCTCCCCGGGAGGGAGCTAAAGAAGCGCCTGAGACAACATGCTGTACGACTGGATAAAACATATGGACTTTGCCTACCCGTATTCATTCGGGTTGTTTGCCTTGCTGCCCTTGCTCATTTGGTGGTATATAAAGAAGCAGGACAAACAACAGGCAACATTCACCGTATCATCCGCACATGCATTCAATGTTTCTTCCTGGAAGAACCGTTTTCGGCATTTGCCATTTATACTCCGGTTGCTGGCAATAAGCTGTTTGATAGTGGCTCTTGCCCGTCCTCAAAAAAGAAATGATGAGCAACGTTCAGAAGGCGAAGGGATTGATATTGTGCTTTGCATGGATGTAAGCGGTAGTATGGGCTCCAGGGATATCCTTCCTTCCCGTATGGAAGTGGCCAAAGAAGTGGCAGAGGAGTTTGTACGCAGCAGACCGGTTGACCGGATCGGGTTAGTGATCTTCTCAGGAGAAAGTTTTACTCAATGTCCTGTTACCGGCGACAGAAACACATTGATAACACAGATACAGTCACTGGAAAGTCGTAAATACCTGAAAGATGGAACGGTAATAGGGGAAGGATTAGCTACTGCAACAGACCGGCTTTCAAAGACCCCTTCCAAAAGCAAGGTTATTATTCTTATAACAGATGGAAAGGAAGACCCTCCCGACACAAGACTGATCGATCCGCTTACCGCATTGGAAATTACAAAGTCGCAGAAGATAAAAGTTTATACGATTGGTATCGGGGCCATGCCATCCTCTATAGTAGAAGTAACAGGCAGTAAATCTCAGCAAAAAAATGCCAGTATTGATTTTATTGATGAAGAATTACTGAGAAGAATAGCCGATGAAACAGGCGGCCGGTTTTTCCGGGCAAGAGATAAGGATGCATTGAAAGATACGTACCGGCAAATTGATCAGTTAGAAAAATCAAAGGTTGATATCACTTCTTTTACCCGGTCAGAAGAACGGTTCATCCCATTCCTGCTTGCTGCATTGGCATTTCTTTTCCTGGAAGCAATGTTGCGGTTTACCCTATTCAGAAGATTTCCCTAAAACAGAATTGTTATATCTTTCCTCCTGATCACTATAATCTTACTTCTTCCCCATGAAAGGAACGATCTATAAATCTACAGGCAGCTGGTACATAGTAAAAGATGAAGCCGGTAAATTCTGGAATGCCCGGATGAAGGGTGTTATGAAA
>CAYUCU010000184.1:0-8014 GCA_964443345.1 uncultured Chitinophaga sp. | reverse complement strand
GTGCAGATCGTAAAATCGCTGGAACCCACTTTCGGAGGTATAAACCTGGAAGATATCAAAGCACCCGAGTGTTTTTATATTGAAACAGAATTAAAAAAACTGTTGCACATTCCCGTGATGCATGACGACCAGCACGGCACTGCCATCATCAGCGCTGCTGCTTTATTGAATGCACTGGAAATTCAGAAAAAGAAAATTGAGAAAGTAAAGTTTGTAGTGAACGGTGCCGGTGCTGCCGCCATGGCCTGTATCATGCTGTATGAAGCACTGGGTGCCAAACATGAGAACTTCTTATTGTTCGACCGTAAAGGTGTGCTGCATAAAGGCCGGACCGAACTGGAAGATTTCAAATTAAAATTTGCCAACGCCAAAGGGGAGATGACACTGCTGCAGGCCATGAAAGATGCAGATGTATTTATCGGGTTAAGCGCCGGCAATTGCGTTACACCAGAAATGGTGAAAGCTATGGCCAAAAATCCGATCGTGTTTGCTATGGCCAATCCCGACCCGGAGATCAGCTGGGAAGATGCCACTGGCGCCCGCAAAGACATCATCATGGCCACCGGCCGCAGTGATTATCCCAACCAGGTGAACAATGTACTGGGCTTCCCTTATATATTCCGCGGCGCACTGGATGTTCGTGCCACCCAGATCAATGAAGCGATGAAGATGGCTGCGGTAAAAGCATTGGCAGAACTGGCCAAGTCGCCCGTTCCGGATATTGTGAACATGGCGTACAATGAAAAGAATATCATGTTTGGAGAGAATTATATCATTCCCAAACCACTCGATCCAAGGTTACTCGCTACCGTGGCACCGGCCGTGGCAAAAGCGGCCATGGAAAGCGGTGTGGCCAAACAACCGATCACCAATTGGGAAAATTATATCACCAGTCTGAATAAACGGCTGGGGCTCGACAACCAGGTGATGCGGATAATCGGCAACAAAGCCCGCAGGGACCCGAAACGTATTGTTTTTGCAGAAGCCGATAATGTAAAAATTCTGAAAGCAGCACAGATCATCTTTGATGAAGGTATTGGCTACCCGATCCTGCTGGGTGATGAAGGTAAGATCAAAGCCATTGCGGATGCCAATGGTATCGACCTGGAAGGGCTGCCCATCTTCGACCCCCGCAGTGATGCCATGGAAGAAAGAAGAAATAAATATGCCGAACTGTTCTTTGCCAAACGGGGACGAAAAGGCTTCAATGCATACGAAGCAAAAAAAGTGATGAAGGACCGTAACTACTATGGATGTATGATGGTGGAATGCGGCGATGCAGATGCGATGATCTCCGGCCTGGCCAAAAACTATCCGGATACGATCCGCCCGGCATTGCAAACCATCGGCACCGAAGAAGGCGTAAAAAAGATCGCCGGTATGTACCTGATGCTTACAAAGAAAGGGCCGTTGTTCCTGGCAGATACCACAGTGAATTTTAATCCTACGGCAGAAGAGCTGGCAGAGATCACCCTGCTGGTGGCCAAAGAGGTGCGCAACTTTAATATCATTCCCCGGATTGCCATGCTTAGTTATTCCAACTTTGGCAGCAGCGATTCACCGGAGGCCCGGTTAGTGGCCGAAGCAAGAAAAATAGTGAAACAAAAAATGCCGTCCCTGCTGGTGGATGGAGAAATGCAGGCGAGTGTGGCTTTCAACAAAGACCTGATAAAAGAGAACTATCCCTTTAGTGAGCTGGCCGATAAAGATGTGAATACGCTGATCTTTCCCAACCTGGCGGCGGGTAATATTGCTTATAACCTGCTGAAAGAACTGGAAACAGCTGATGCGGTGGGCCCGATACTGCTGGGACTTAATAAGCCGGTGCATATACTGCAACTGGGCAGTTCGGTACGAAGCATACTGAACATGGCGCTTATCGCTGTGGTGGATGCACAGATAAAAAGCAAGCATGCTACGGATGAGATCGTAAAAAAATCACGTTGGTGGAAGCGGTTCAGGAAGGTGAGTAAGGATATATAGTGTATAGTATATTGGTATATTAGTTTATTGGTTTATTGGGTCTTGTTATAGCAGGTTTTCCGAAACGATATAATTTTTTCCGATAAACGAGCTATACCTAATAAACTAATAAACCAATTAACCAATAAACCTCTCAACTTTCCTCCGTATTTTACATTCCAAATGACCATTTTCAGCGACATAGGCCAGTATCTCCTGATGATCAAAGGCATGTTTTCCCGCCCGGAGAATGCTAAGATGTACTGGAAAGAATTCATTCACCAGTGTACAGAGATCGGGATCGGCTCTTTAGGTATCGTGGCCATCATTTCCGTTTTTATTGGTGCGGTATCCACTATACAAACGGCTTACCAGCTGGTGAGCCCGCTGATACCCCCTTCCACCATTGCACAGATCGTACGGGATACCGTTATCCTGGAGTTTGCCCCCACCCTTGTTTGTATCGTACTGGCCGGAGTAGCGGGCAGCCGCATCGCCAGTGAGCTGGGCAATATGAGAGTAAGTGAACAGATCGATGCACTGGAGATAATGGGTATCAATACCAAGACCTACCTTATCCTGCCAAAGATAGTGGCCGCATTGCTGATGATACCGCTGCTGGTGGTGCTGGCAATGGTATTGGGAATATACGGGGGAAGACTGGCGGCAGTAGCTTCCGGAATCATCTCCGCAAGTATATATGATAAGGGCCTGCTGGAATTCTTTGTTCCTTTTAATGTGATCTTTGCGCTTATCAAATCCTATGTGTTTGCGTTCATTATTTCAAGTGTACCGGCCTTTTATGGTTACTATGTAAAAGGAGGTGCCTTAGAAATCGGCCGGGCCAGTACCAAAGCCGTGGTGGTAAGTTGTATATTGATATTGTTTGCAGATTATGTGTTGTCGGCCTTGTTGCTGCCAACCTAAAGAGCAGGTGAACAGATGAACCCCGCATAAGGCGGCGCAGGCAGGAACAGATGAATGATGAAGTACCAGACTCAGGCGGCAGATGTGGCTGGTAAAATAAAAGGTATTGCCGATTTGATATTTTTTGAAACTTGAAACAAAAACGACTAAACTCGCAGCTCATAGCTAACCGCTCGCAGCTCCTCCCATGATCGAAGTAAAAAACATAAAAAAAAGTTTTGGCGACAGAGTCGTGATAGAAGACGTGAGCTGTGTGATGAAGGCTGGCCAGTGCAATCTCATCATCGGCTCCAGCGGCAGTGGCAAAACGGTATTGCAGAAATGCATGGTGGGATTATTTGAACCCGACCAGGGAGAAATATTATACAGCGGTCAGAATTTTACGGCCATGAAAGGCCAGGATAAAACAGAGATACGAAAAGAGATAGGAATGCTTTTCCAGGGGGGAGCATTGTTTGACAGTCTGACGGTACAGGAAAATGTAATGTTTCCGCTGAGCATGTTCACCAAAGATTCTTTTAAGAAAAAACTGGACCGGGTAAATGAAGTGCTGGCACGGGTGAACCTGGTAGATGCCAATAGAAAATATCCGTCGGAGCTGAGTGGCGGTATGAAAAAAAGGGTGGCGCTGGCAAGGGCCATTGTGTTAAATCCCAAATACCTGTTTTGTGATGAACCCAACTCCGGGCTTGACCCGCAAACATCGCTGGTCATCGATCAGCTGATACAGGAAATAACGCTGGAATTCAATATGACCACGGTGGTAAATACCCACGATATGAACAGTGTGATGGAGATCGGCACTTATATCCTGTATATGTACCAGGGCCAAAAAGAGTGGGAAGGAAATAAAAAAGAGATCATCTTCAGTAAGAATAAGCGGTTGAACGATTTCATCTTTGCCTCCGAGTTCTTACAGGATGCAAAAGATATGCGGATGCTGGAAGAGACCGGAAAGATCCCCAATCACCGGAACATGGACCTGATGCTGGATAAGGATACACCACCGCTGATGCCCCCCTCAGAAGAGAAATAATGCTGATTTAGAAAAAGCATCAAATACCTTACTTTTGCCGGACTTTTAAGAATTATATATGAGTATCCTCGTCAATAAGAATTCAAAGATTTTAGTACAGGGTTTTACCGGCACTGAAGGCACTTTTCATGCCACGCAGATGATCGAGTATGGTACCAATGTAGTGGGCGGTGTTACCCCGGGCAAAGGCGGCAGCACCCACCTGGAAAAGCCCGTTTTTAATACAGTGGTGGATTGTGTAAAAGCAACCGGTGCAGATGTAAGCATCATTTTCGTTCCCCCGGCTTTTGCGGCTGATGCGGTAATGGAAGCAGCAGATGCAGGTATCAAACTGGTGGTTTGCATCACCGAAGGCATCCCGGTACAGGACATGGTAAAAGTGAAGAACTACCTGCAGGGAAAGAATACCCGGTTAGTAGGACCAAATTGTCCGGGAGTCATTACATCTGATGAATGTAAAGTGGGCATCATGCCGGGCTTTATATTCAAATCAGGCCGTATCGGTATTGTTTCCAAATCGGGCACCCTTACTTATGAGGCGGCTGACCAGGTGGCAAAGGCTGGGCTCGGCATATCTACCGCAGTAGGTATTGGCGGCGACCCGATCATCGGTACCACCACTAAAGAAGCGATAGAATTGTTTATGAATGATACCAATACAGATGCCATCGTAATGATCGGTGAGATCGGCGGCAGTATGGAAGCCGAAGCAGCCCGCTGGATAAAAGAAACCGGGAATAAGAAACCGGTGGTAGGTTTTATTGCCGGGCAAACAGCTCCTGCCGGTCGCCGGATGGGCCATGCCGGAGCTATTGTAGGCGGCGCAGATGATACTGCTGCAGCTAAAATGAAGATCATGGCAGAATGCGGCATTCATGTAGTAAGCAGCCCTGCTGATATTGGTAAGAAGATGGCGGAAGTGATGAAGAAGTAGATAATAGTCGATAGTCCATAGTCGATAGTCAAAAAAAGAAACCGCTCCGTAAAAACGGAGCGGTTCTTTTTTTTAACCCTTGTGTATAGTGTGTGAGAATATTGCGGGATCAACGGGATTCACGGATAAAACGGGCCAGTTCATCTTTGCTGCTTTTAAAGGTCAGCTCATTGCTCAGCAGGTAGTAGTTATGCTTATCTACCGTTTTGCGGTAAGCTATCTTGGCTACTTCCAGCTTATTGTTTTCAAATACAAAGAGCAACATCAGTTCCTTTACCTGTTGCGTGGTAAAGTTGGATTTATCAGCAATGGTCCTTACGGAAGTGATGCGGTTGTTCTCAAACCATTCCTTGCGGAGTGATTCTTTTAATGTTTCAAACTCCCGGGCACCCATTACATTGCTGCTTCCACCATTCCAGCCACCGTTGTCGCTGTCGTAGTAATCATCTTCTTCGCTGTAGAATTCATCATCAAAGTCGATCCGGCGTTCGTCGGTCATTACTTTACCGAAACGGTTTACTGTGATATCCAGGTGGTAACCTCTTTTCAGAAAAATAGTACTTTGATAAACGATGTCTTCTCTTTTTCCCTGTTTGAATGCACCTCTTTTCTTATCACGGAAGATCTTGATATTGTGGCGTCCTTCTGCAAGGTAACTGACGGTAATAGAGTTGTTCTTCATGCTGAATTTCCGGCCATCAATCTCGATCTTCATTTCGGTACTGGTACCCGGAGAAGATATGCTGAGGCGGCTGCCATCAAAAGCCAGCAGGGAAAGTGAAAACAATGAAGCAACTAAAAGTGTAAAGATTTTTTTCATGATTGTTGATTTAAAAGTGAAACGATTTTGTTTTCGGTACTGTTATTTCCAAAGCCATGCCATCATGCCAGAAAATGGTTCAATGAAATGTTAAAGGGAAAAAAGGATTCTCACATATTCCTGCCGGTTTTTGCCGGAGTGCCCGTCGGATAAGCGTTTCAAACGCTGTCATTACTACACAATAGTGCTTTGAAAATAATGGCACCCCTGCTGGTAAAAAAAACTCATTAAGGCCGTTTAGTGTCAAAAAATATGAAATCCACACCCTTAAAGCATCTTATCATCGCTTAAGATTAGTTAACTTGTAAAAAAAATATCATGACCAGGCCCGTATTCAAAAACCTTTTCTTCACCCTTAGCTTATTTAGTATTATAAGTATGAGTGCCAACAGCCAAACCCCCATAAAGAACTATGAAAAAGAATGGAAGAAAGCAGAAGCTTTCACGGAAAAGGGACTGCCCAAATCTGCCTTAACAGAGGTTAAAAAAATATATGATCTCGCCAAAAAAGAGAAACAGGATGCACAGGTCATCAAGGCATTAATATATATGACCGGTCTTCAAACAGAGAACCGGGAAGACAATGAAGTGCTTTCAGTAGCAGAAATAGAAAAAGAGATCTCCGTAAGTAAAGAACCGGTAACGGCACTGCTAAAAAGCCTGCTGGCAGAAATGTACTGGAGTTACTACCAGGAACACCGCTGGGAATTATATAGCCGTACTGCCACTGAAAAATTCAATAAAACAGATATTGCAACCTGGGGAGTGGAAGACTTCCACAAAAAAATAAGTGAACTCTATCTCCAATCCATTAAAGAAGAAAAATTATTGCAGCAAACAAAGCTGGAGCCGTTTAACGCTATTATCATAAAAGGAAATATGCGCCACCTGCGGCCCACACTCTATGATCTGCTGGCGCACCGGGCATTAAATTATTTTGAAAATGATGAAAGGGATATTAAAAAACCTGCTTACGCCTTTGAGATAAACCAGGCCAGCGCCTTTGATCCCGCTGCAGATTTTATTACCCGGAAATTCCCTACCAAAGATTCGCTGTCGCTGAAACATAAAGCGGTACTGATCTATCAAAAACTCATTTCTTTTCACCTGAATGATGCAAAGCCCGATGCACTGCTTGATGCAGACATTCAGCGAATAGCATTTATAAAAGAAAGTTCCACCCATCCTTCCAAAGATGAGTTGTACTTCAATGCGCTGAACCACGTTGCCCGCCAATATGGAAACTTACCTGCTGCGGCACAGGCCTGGTATCTTTTAGCTGCCTATCATGAACAAAAAGCCAGCACCTATAAACCGCTTGGTGATACAGCTTACCGGTACAGCCGTATCAAAGCAAAAGAGATCTGTGAGCAACTGCTGCTGCAAAAAGATTCTTCTGAAGGAAAAATAAATGCCTACAACCTGCTGAACACTATCCGGGGCAGATCACTGCAATTTTCTGTAGAGAAAGTCAATGTGCCCGGTCAGCCCTTCCGCAGCTTCGTACAATATCGTAATATCAATACCCTTTACCTGCGCCTGATCAAGGCTGATGAAAAACTAAAAAAGGCATTAGAGAATCAGTATGATGAAAAATACTGGCCCACCCTTATTGCTGCCACCCCATTAAAAAGCTGGCAACAGGCACTACCTGCCACCAATGACCTGCAGCAACACGGCACGGAAATAAAGATAGAAGCGCTGCCCGCTGGAGAATATATCCTGGCCGCTTCCAGCGACAACAACTTTGCCGGTAATAAAACGGTCATCGGTGCCCGGTTCTTTTATGTGTCCGGGATCAGCTATGCCAATAACAGCAACGATTTCTTTGTGCTGAACCGTGACAACGGCAACCCGCTTGCCAAAGCGATAGTGCAGGTATGGGAACAGAAATATGATTACAAACTTTCCAAATACACAAAGGAAAAAGGAAAAGTATATACTACTGATGGCAACGGGTTCTTTAAACTGGACCGGCCCAAAAGGGATAATAACAGTTACAGCAACTATTCTTATCTGCTGGACATTACCCACAACGACGACCGCCTTTTCATGAACGACCTGGTATATGATTACTATTATTATAATGCCGAAGCGGAAGAACCAAAGACCGTCACTACCATTCATCTTTTTACTGACCGGAGCATTTATCGCCCCGGACAAACCCTTTACTTTAAGGGCATCGTATTAAGCAGAAATCAAAAAGAAAAAAGTGGTGGTGTGAAAACGAACTATACCACAACGGTGGTGCTGCGGGATGCCAACTATAAAGATATTGATACGATCATAGTAAGAACGAATGAATACGGTTCTTTCAATGGCAAATTCCAATTGC
>CAYUCU010000183.1:0-8018 GCA_964443345.1 uncultured Chitinophaga sp. | reverse complement strand
CAATTCCAGTATTTCCTTATTCTTCTTCAGGGTTTTGGTTCCTATTGATGTTATTATCCTGATCTCGTTCCCTTTTTTAGGGTTAAGCCGGTAGTCTGTCGTATTCAATTCATAATCCACACCAATATTAAAGGAGCTTACATCTGCCACGTTTGGCAGCAGGCGGTTTTGAATAATAAAATTGGTATCAATACCTCCCCGGCTTACTATGGTTTGAAACCGCTGAATAAAGAGCTTGCCTGACTGGTTATTACTTAAGGTATATTGGGCTCCCAACTGCATATTGACATTTAAAAAAGTGCTATCCTTTTTGAACATGTCTAAAGAAAAATCCAATCCGACCGGAGATCGGAAAAGATACGGGTGCTGGTAAAGCAAATTAAGTCTCGGAGATTTTACCTGTAGCTGCTGCCAGTTCAGTCCTATCGTTTCACCAGAACCAAATGCGTTCTTCAATAAGATATTGGCCTCGCCCGTAAGTAATAATTTCTTGTCGGACAATTGATCATTATTCGGTAAAAAGCCGATCAGTACATTTACCTGGCTGCTTCTCTTTTGCTTCAGGTACATATTAAGCACAGAGCCGGTAGCCAGCATTGTAAGATCAAACGGTTTTTCTTCTTCTACATAGATCAGCTCCCGTATCTTTTTATTTACCCTGAGCAGTTTTTCTTTATTATAAATACTTCCGTTAGGAATATCAAGATAGCGTTGCAGGAAGTTGTTAGAAATTTTTGCATTCCCTACCAGGCGGATGCTGTCTATTTTATACTGGGGTCCTTTGCTTACTGTCAGGATCGCTGAAACTTTATCACTATCCAGTTGCAGGCTATCCAGTGAAATCTTTGCAAACGGGTAACCGGTATTTTCCAGGTGATTGAGCAGTTGTTCCTGCATCAAATGCACTTGCGTAAAATCTATTGGACGGTTGGTAAACATTTTTTCCCGCCAGCCGGCGGCATCCAGTAAAGCAGGGTCCACATTTTTAACATCCAGCTGCGCCCATTTGTATGATTCACCGGCATACAACACTATCCGGGCAAAAGAAGAATCATACCGCACACTGTCCAGCGAAGCGGTAACATAGCCTTTGCCCTGCAGCATAGCAGTTAGTTTTTCCAAATAGTCCCTGCAGGCAGAGCGGGAGGTAAATGTTGTTTGTAAACCCAGTGAAGGAACCAGGGTGGCAGAATCTTTATCCACCCCACGTACATAAAGGCCATATTTATCCTGCGCCGCGGTAAAAAGGCTAAGCAACAAAAGAACAAGCACCGATATTTGCAGTCTGAATTTTCTCATGGGGCTCACAGCCGGAACAGCATCGCTAAATTATACATTATATCCCAATCAGCTTGGCAGGCATTTATATATACGTCTCTTTTTGCAGGCAGGTTCACCTGCCGGAAAATACAAAACATTATTTCTGATAATGGCGGGCATCTATATACATATTCCCTTTTGCAGGCAGGTTCACCTGCCGGAAAATACAAAACATTATTTCCGATAATGGCAGGGATCTATATACATATTCCCTTTTGCAGGCAGGCCTGTCACTATTGCAATTTTCATTTTGCCACTTCCCTGCATTACAAAAACGATTTTATTATAGCCCTGTTGAAAGAAATCAGGTTGCAGCAGGACTACCTGCTAAATGAAACGGTGGAAACAATTTATTTTGGCGGCGGCACTCCCAGTTTGTGTACGGTTGAAGAAATAAAAAAGATCATTGAAGAAATAAATAACTCATACCCCGTTTCAGAAACAGCAGAAATAACGCTGGAGGCCAATCCGGATGATATTTCCCCTGAAAAACTGGTGGGCTGGAAAAAAGCAGGAGTAACCCGTTTAAGTATTGGCATTCAAAGTTTTTTCCCGGAAGACCTGCAATGGATGAACCGGGCCCATACAGCCGGACAGGCAAAAGAGAGTCTTGAACTGGCACTTCAGTATTTTGACAACATCACTATTGATCTGATCTATGGCACACCACAACTGACCAATGAAAAATGGGAACATAATGTAACTACTGCCCTCTCGTATAACATACCACATCTGTCCTGTTATGCTTTAACGGTGGAACCTAAAACACCGTTGGATAAAATGATCCAATTGCAGCAAAGTGCCAATATCAACCCGGATAAACAATCAGAACAATTTCTCCTGCTGATGAAATGGCTGGCAACCGCAGGTTATGAGCACTATGAAATTTCCAATTTTGCAAAACCCGGTTGGAGAAGCCGTCATAATTCAACCTACTGGTCCAGGGGAACTGATGGCCGCGGAAAAAAATACCTGGGTCTTGGCCCTGCTGCACATTCTTTCAATGGAGCAGAACGACAATGGAATATTGCGAATAATCAACGATACATTACAACGATCATGACAGGGAATGTGCCTTTTGAAAAAGAAACCCTTACTGAAGTACAGCAACTAAACGAATACATCATGACGGCCTTACGAACTGCTGAGGGAGCAGACACAGCATTGATAGAATCAACATTTAATATAACGGCAGAAAGTCTGAAAAGTAAATCAGCCGGGTATATCAGCAGCGGGTTGCTAACGGAAAAAGGCACCTGTCTTGTGCTTACCAACGAGGGAAAATTGCTGGCGGATGGAATAGCGGCGGCTCTTTTTTATTAACCCTTCCTGATCCAGGCCACAATAATATTCAGTACACAGCCCAATGCCACTAATGAGGTTAAGATAAAATTGAACCATTTAACAGGGTGAGGCTTGGTGCTCCCCTCTTTCCTGCCCTCCTGGTATTTATTAAATTCCAGTACGTTCAAAACGATGAGTACAATTGCCGAGATCAGAAATACAACCTGGAAAAACTGGATCATGCTGTAGTCTTTTATAAGCATGAAGTTAAAGTTTTAACGGCAAGCACTACAAAAGAAGCTTAGAAAATTTTGCGGCTTTTATTATGCTGTTTCCAGTATTGGTAGGCCTGCCTGCTTACCAGACAAAGCACCATTATCAGAATGGCGGCGGGGGTAAATCCATGATATGAGAGTGGCATAGGGTAGAAATTTACAAATCAGACCAGCACCTGTTCAATCCGTTTAAAGCCCTCCGAAGGTTTAACATCCTCCCAGAGTATTTTATAGACAGTCTCTGCAATCGGAATCGCTGCATTTACTGTGGCTTTATTTATATGGTAAATACACCTGGCAGCGTTGTAACCTTCTGCCACCATATTCATTTCCAGTTCTGCTGTTAGAATGGAATACCCTTTGCCGATCATATTCCCAAAACGCCGGTTGCGGCTATGAAGCGAGTAACAAGTTACCAGGAGGTCGCCCAGGTACACAGAAGCGGCATAATTGGGGGTTTTCCGGTGTGTGACCGGGTCTTCTCCATCATGCTCTCCTACAGTTATGTGTTCGGCACCGAATTTTTTTAGAAACCCCGCCATTTCATCTGCTGCATTAGCAATATAAACGCTCAAAAAGTTATCTCCGTAATTCAACCCATGTGCAATTCCTGCGCCTAATGCATAAATGTTCTTCAATACGGCAGCATACTGTACGCCCAGTATATCATGGTTTACAATAGTGCTGATATAGTTAGTGGTGAAATGAGAAGCAATTTCAGAAGCCTTTGTAACATCAGTTCCGGAAAAAGTGAGGTAGGATAATTTTTCTTCTGCCACTTCCTCGGCATGACAAGGACCTAAAACGGCAAAGTAATCCTCCAGCTCCAAACCAAACTCTTTTTGCAAATGATAATTCAGCAAAATATTCTTATCCGGCAATAATCCTTTGATAGCCGATATGGCTTTTTTCCCTTTCCAGTCTTCGCTGGTCAGCCCCTTCAGGCTTTCTGCTGCAAAAGCGGAAGGTATGGCAATGATCAGGACATCCGACTGATGAACTACCTGCCGTACATCTGTTGACATGGAAAGTAACGACACATCAAACGTAGCTGCACTTAAATAATGTGGATTGTGATGATACTCTTTTATGTAGTTTATAGTGTCTGAATTTCGTATCCACCAGTTCACTGCATGCTTCCGGTCCACAAGGATCTTGGTGAGTGCTGTTGCCCAACTGCCGCTGCCGATGATGCCGAAATTCATTAGTTCGGGTTATGAGTTTTGATTTACGAAACCTGGAGTTTGCAAATTCCTTTAAAAAAGCAGAGGTGGATGGCTCGTAGCTAACAGCTCATACCCCGCAGCTTCTCTCTATTTCTCAAACAATTTATCCTTTGGTACTACTTTTACCTTCACCCCGTCTTTCAGATTTTTACTGATCGCCACATAAGGGCCAACTACAATTTCATCTCCGGGATTGATCCCGCTGAGGATTTCAATATAGTTGATATCCTGTATGCCCGATCTTACCACTGATTTTTTTACAGTCCCGTCTTTCTGTAATACAAAAACCACTTCCTCCAGTTCATTATCATCTGAAGCTGCCGCCGTCATGCCGTTGTCTTCCTCTCCTTTGCTTTCACTTTCTTCTTTCTTTTTATCTGCCATGCTTTTGTCACTGCCTTTCACCCGTGCATTTACTGAGGTAATGGGCACGGCTAGCACATTTTCCACCCGTTTTGTTTTTATATCGGCACTGGCGTTCATTCCCGGCCGAAAAGGAAATGTCTTGTTGGTAAGATCCTTGTAGGAAGAAGCATCTAACTTGATCCGCACTTCGTAATTGGTCACATCGTTAGAAGCAGTAAGAGCAGAGGTCTTGGTGCTGCTGGCGATCTTGGTAACCACTCCTTTGAACTTCCTGTTATTATAAGCATCTACTTCCACGTCAGCAGAATCGCCGATATTGATCTTCACAATATCATTTTCCCCTACGTCCACCCGTACTTCTATGCCGGACATATCAGACACCGTCATCATTTCAGTACCCACATTAAAACTGCTTCCTGCCACACTTTCCCCTTTTTTTACTTTTAATGAAGAGATGACACCATCCATCGGCGCAGTAATAGTAGTGCGGCTAAGGTCTTTATTGGCCTTGCTCAACCCGGTTTGGGTAGATTGTACGCCAGCCTGCAAACTTTTGATATTTTGCAATGCAGCATTGTAATTTGCCTGGGCAGAACGCAACGCATTTTCAAATTGGTCAAGTTCTGACTTAGAGATCACTTTCTGATCGTACAGCGTTTTATTACGGTCGTAATTCTGTTTAGCAAGGTCCAAACTGGATTGTAATGATTCCAGGCTGGCCTTACTGTTATCTACTGTAGCCACCGACTGATTCACCCGTGAGGCGGCTTCATCTCTTTGCAGTGCATATATATCTGCATAGATACGGGCCAGTACCATTCCTTTTTTTACGGTATCACCTTCTTCTACAAACAGCTCTGTTATTTGCCCTGAGATATCCGGGCTTATCTTCACCTCCACTTCCGGGTACACTTTTCCGCTGGCGTTCACTGTTTCCACGATCGTCCTTTTAGAAGCTTTCTCAACAGCTACTTTTTCAGTCTTCTCTTTCCCACCCATTGATTTTGCCACCAAAAACAATACCAGCAGGATGCCAAGAATGATCAGCGTCCACTTTAATTTCTTATTCATAGAAAACTAATTTGAAAATATGCAGAACGTGAAAATAGGGAAATGCCATTACAGTCTCCACCCATAATTACATCCGCACATTGATACATTATATTAAAGTTTTAAGCCCTGTCCTTTATAAAATTCCAGCAACTTCATTTTAAACACATAATCATATTGTGAGTACAAGGCCTGTATTTTGGCCTTTTGCACATTATTCTGACTGTTCAGCAGATCATACGGAGATAAAAGATTCAGCACATACCGTTTGCTGGCAAAATCATAAGCCTTCTCAGCCGTCTGAACACTTTTTTTATCGGCATTAAATTTTTGCAACGCAGCAGTAGCATCATTATAAGCTTTATATATATCCTGCTTCAACTGCATATCGGCACTTTCCTTTTCCAACCCCAGCTTTTGTACCGTCAGTTTCGATCTGTCCCAGGCAGTTCGGGCAGACCGACCATTGAAGATCGGAACACTGATCCCGACACCAATAGCTTGTCCAAAATTGTTATTGAATTGTTTGGGAATACTTCCCGCTTTGAAATAGCCGGTTATAGTACTGCCCTCTGTGAAAACAGGGATCTCAACAGGATAAAATATACCCGGGCTAACGATAGCCCTGGCGCCAGAAAGAGAATAACCACTAAAGACCTGGTCATAGATAGGCCTTTTGAACGAAATGGCATTGGTACTCAGGCTCCCAAAAGCGCTTATCGTTGGATAAAGGGCCCCTTTAGCAGCGGCAACAGATTTTTGAGCCGACTGAATTCTTAGTTCATTTACTTTTTGTTGAGGTAAAGTGCTGAGAGCTGTTACATAAACCGCTTCTGGCTGCAATTCTGCAAGTGGTATTATTGGAATGCGGTCAACGGGCGGCGTCTGTATATCAAAGGATGCCGCAGCATCCAGGTTCAGCAACGCTTTCATTTGCAATAAAAACTGCAGGGCAGATGCTTCAGCAGTTACTAAAGAAGAGCTGTCTCTTGCCAGTTGCGCTTCTATTTCTGCAGCATTTAATTCAGGCAACACACCGGCATCCACCTTTTTTCTTGTGGTTTCTAATTGAGCTTGTGTAACAACGATCTGCACTTTTGCCAAATTTACCTGTTCCCTTGCCAGCAATACCTGCAGGTAGGCAACGGCCACATTCAGCGCTATGTCATTCTGTATTTTCGATGTTTGCTCCTTATCTGCTTCCCAGGAAAGCCGGTTGGCTTCAATAGTATTTTTTTTTGAAAACCAATTGAAGATCGTAACCCCGCTCTGCAATTGCATCCCTATATTAAAAAAATTGTTATCCTCGAGCACACCGGTTGTCGGATTGTTGGAACGGCCAAGGCTGTAACCAATGTTGCTATTAAAATTGAGTGTTGGTAATTGGTCTGCTTTGCTTTGCTGATACGTCAATGCGGAAAACCGGGACTGCAGGTCAGTCTGCCTTACGGAAATATTATTTTTTTGCGCATGCTCCACACATCTTACAATATCCCATTTATCCTGGCCATATGCCGTGGTAAAAAACACAAGGAGAAGGATCAGTTTTATACAACGTCTCATCATCCTGCAAAAATAGAAGAAATGCCCCCTATAGTGTGTGATTTTTGTGCCGGGGAATCAAATATTAATTAATCCGGGCCAATGCTTGCTCCACATCATCAACCAGGTACCCGGCATCTTCCAGCCCCACATACATTCGAATGTACCGGTGCTCTTTATTTGCCGGATCAAAGTCTGCCGGTTTCAATCCGGCACATTTGGGAATCACCAGGGATTCATGACCGCCCCAGCTTACTGCCATCATGATATGCTGCAGCGATTCGCAGAACCTGACAATAGATTCCATTTTAGTTGTCTTCAATGTGAATGTAAACAAACCACAGGCCCCTTTCATCTGCTGCTTCGCCAGTTCATATTGTGGAAATGATTCATCAAAAGGGAAAAGCACCGATTCCACTTTTGAATGTTCCTTCGTAAACCGGACCACTTCGGCAGTTGATCTTGTAATACGTTCTATTCTCGCCGGTAATGTACGCAGTCCCCTAATCAGCAGCCAGGCATTAAAGGGCTGAATGCCGCTTCCGATATTCAGGTATTCGCTGTTAAATATCTTTCGCATCATTTCATTCGAACCACTCAGCACACCCCCAAGCGTATCGCTATGCCCGCCGATATACTTGGTGGCCGTTTGCATCGCCATATCAATTCCCATTTCAATGGGTTTTTGATACAGCGGAGTACAATAACTATTATCTATTAATGTGGTGATCCCTTTTCTTTTTGCAAGGGCGGCCACTTCCCTTACAGGTTGAATAGCAAAATCCCAGCTATTGGGAGATTCCAGGTAATAAAAAGTGGTGTTCGTTTGAGTGGCCTTTTCCCAATTCTCAACAGTTCTGCCATCAATATAAGTGACAGCCACATTAAACCGCGGCAGTATCACATCAAACATCCGTTGCACCCAGGTATAAGGCTTTGCAACAGCAACAATATG
>CAYUCU010000182.1:0-8028 GCA_964443345.1 uncultured Chitinophaga sp. | reverse complement strand
ACTACCCATTCAAGACTTTCGACTCCCGACTACCGACTCCCGACTCCGCACCCCCCGTTTTGATATATGAATAATATTCGCAACTTTTGCACTCACAACCCGTTATCCATAACCAATTCACTCCCATGAAAAAAGCAACAGTTTTTGCCTTTATTGTATGCAGCAGCCTTTTTGCAAAAGCCCAATTAAGGGTGGCAATAGTAGCCGGCGGCCATCAATCCACTGTAATAGAAGAAAATGATATCCCCGGCTGGGATACCCTGAGCGGGTTTTATACCGGAAGAATTGGCCTTCATGCCGGCTTTGTGGCCGATATCCCGTTTAGCAGTAAATCAGTCGTTTCCTTTCAGCCCGGTATTGTTTTCTATCATAAAGGCAGAAAATATTCACAAACCTTCAACCCTCCGGATGTAAACGTTATCAATAAAAAAAGCACCCAGTTTGTCAATTATATTGATGTTCCGCTCAACCTTGTTTTCAAGTTTGGCAAAAAAGCAAAGTTCATCATCGGTGGTGGCCCCTATGGCTCCTTCTTTTTTAATGGAATAGAAACCGCACAAACCACCACTACAACAGGTGTTTCCGCCTCCAGTGAAAATGATGATCTGCCGGTGGGCGACAAGCCGGGACAATACCAGGTATTGAACTTTGGAGTGAATGGATTGGCGGGTGTTGAGATCGGCCGGGTATTTTTTACGGCCAATTACAGCCGCGGACTCAATGATTTTTACCAGGCCGTTTCTTATACCGGTTCGTTCAAACACCAGGTGATCGGTGCCACCCTGGGAATTTTTCTTGGTCAGCCTGTAAAGATCGAGAAGAAGCCAAAAGATAAAGACAAAGACGGTGTACCGGATGATAAAGACAATTGCCCGGACGAAGCTGGCCCCGCTATTACCAATGGATGTCCTGATAAAGATGCCGATGGTATTGCCGATAAGGATGATAAATGTCCCGACCAGGCAGGTGTGGCCCGCCTTGGTGGTTGCCCCGTTACGGACAGGGATAATGATGGAGTAATGGATGAGAACGATAAGTGTCCCGACCTGGCTGGTATCAGTAAATATGATGGTTGCCCCATTCCGGATACAGATAAAGATGGAGTAAATGATGAAGAGGACAAATGCCCCACTGTAGCAGGCTTTGGGCGCTACGGAGGTTGCCCCATACCCGATACGGACGGAGATGGAATAAATGATGAAGAAGATAAATGTCCTGCAGTAGCAGGAACCGGTGATAAGAATGGCTGTCCGCCGGAAGAAGTAAAACAGGAAGTTATTGAAAAAGTAAATTATGCTGCCAAGCGGATACAGTTCCAGTCTGGCAAAGCGATATTGTTGCCCCAGTCATTGAAGGTATTAGATGAAGTGGCTGTCCTCCTGAAGGATGATCCCGAACTGCAATTGCTGATCGAAGGGCATACCAGTTCCGATGGAAGTCTTGCTTTCAATATGGACCTCTCTGTCAACCGGGCCAATAATGTAAAAAATTACCTGGTGAGAAAAGGTGTTGATGCATCAAGACTTACAGCAAAAGGATATGGGCCCACACAACCGATCACAGACGGTAAGACCACGGCTGCAAAAGCACAGAACCGCCGGGTGGAACTTAAATTAAGTTATTAAAAAGGGAAATACAGAGAAATAACCGCAGAGACGCGGAGGCCAGAGTAGGCATTGTATTCTCCCCGTCCCTGACGGCCGTCAGGTAGGTCTGCGCCTCAGTGGTAAAATTGTATTCTCGTATTTCTCTTTTGCCTCTGCGTGCCCCTCAAAAGAAGCTTTTATATATACACGTAATTACAAATAATAGTATTTTTACTATTATTTTTTTACCCTATAAAAGCAATCAGAATGAGACCCCTGAAAACAAGCGTCCTGCTCTTACTGAGCGGATTACTCCCCATTACCCTCCCTGCACAGAAAGACGAAGTCCCCAAAGGCTGGCATTTACTCGACAAAGCCGCCACGGGTTATTATGGCATTAGCTTAAATGAAGCATATGCTTACGCCAAAGAAAAAAAACTAAAGATCAAACCCGTTATCGTTGCGGTCATCGGCACCGGTATCGACACCTCCCATGAAGACCTGGTGTCCGTACTCTGGAAGAATCCAAAAGAAATACCCGGCAATGGTATTGATGATGATCATAATGGTTACACCGATGATATCTATGGCTGGAATTTTCTCGGATCAAAGGACGGCCGGGAAAATGTAATTCAGGATTCAAATGAAGACCTGCGCATCTATCATGCACTTAAACAAAAATGGGATGGTAAAGAAGCTACGGCCCTGCTTACCGGTGAGGAAGCGTATGAATATGCCATGTGGAAAAAGGCGGAACACACTCTTTTTGCCGCCGCTAAAGAAAGCACAGACGAGCTTTCCTTTTTGAAACGTTCTTTAGACAAATGCCGTATCAATGACAGTATCCTCCGTAAAGCAATGGATAAGGAAGTATTCACCGGCACCGACCTGGATGAATTTCTTCCCAATAGCGAAGAGGTTGAAACAGCAAAGCGATCTTTTTATGGGGTTTTGGCCCAAAACGACGCACTGCAGTCTACCAATGAAGAATTTCTCACCGGATTCAGTCAGTATATCGAAAATGAGGAAAGAAAAATTACACTTACGATTGCTCCTCCTCCTCCTTACCGGGATGCGATCGTAAAGGATAACTATAATGACATCACAGACCGGTTCTATGGTAATAATAATGTAATGGTAAATAGCAGGGCCGCCCTGCATGGCACCCTAATATCAGGGATCATTGCCGCCTCCCGCACCAATGGCAGGGGTGCTGATGGTGTGACCAATAATGTAAAGATCATGCTCATCAGGGCCACTAATGATGGAGATGAACATGATAAGGATATTGCACTGGCCATACGATATGCGGTGGACAATGGTGCGCAGATCATCAATATGGCTTTTTGCAAAATGTTCTCATCAGAGAAAAAGTGGGTGGATGATGCAGTAAAATATGCAGAAAGCAGGAATGTGCTGATAATACATGCAGCAGGTAATAATTCTGCAAATTGTGATCTCGTTCCTGCTTATCCCGTACCCCTGCTGAAGGACGGAACAAGAGTTCATAACTGGATAACCACTGGCTCCAGCGGAGATCCGAAACTGGGCGGGCTGGTCGCCAGCTTTACTAACTATGGTAAAAATGAAGTGGACCTGTTTGCTCCCGGAATAAAGATTTATACCACAGCACCCGGCAACAGTTACCAGAGTTTCCAGGGCACCAGCACCTCTGCATCAATCGTTGCAGGAGTAGCTGCCTTCCTGCTCCAATATTATCCCAACCTGGATGTGGTACAACTAAAAAGAATACTGGTGCAATCAGCACAAAAATATACTGACCTGGTAAAAAAACCGGGAACAGAAGAACTGGTCCTTTTTAGTGAACTCAGCAGTTCAGGCGGTATCATCAATGCACTGGAAGCAATTAAACTGGCCGGCACGGTAAAAGGGAACCGAAAATCCCTGTTGAAAAAGTGATACCCCAGCGGGCAGCTGCATTTATATAGAAACAGTTTCCGGTATCCCGTTCCGGATACCCTGGTATGCTTCCCTGCCGGTATGATAACAGGTGTGGGGCAACTATTAATGGTAACCGCCCGTCAAAAAAAAGCCAAAAGCCACGCTGCAGCCGCTTTTATTTGTGTAAAATGTATGAATGGTAATCATTATTTTTACGCTTACACCAATTTTGTAGTATAAAAAAACACACATGATAAGATTAATGAAACGTACCACTTTCCTGGCCATTTTAGGGATGGTATCTACTTCCCTGCTGGCGCAAAAAGATGATGTTCCTAAAGGATGGCATATGCTCGACAAAACCACTTCTGGCTATTATGGTATCAGTGTGGATAAAGCATACAGCTTTGTAAAAGCCAAAAAACTGAAAAGTAAAACCGTGATCGTGGCTGTTATTGATTCCGGTATTGATACTGCCCACGAAGACCTGAGAGCCATTCTTTGGAAAAACTCGAAAGAAATTCCCGGTAATGGTATTGATGATGACAAAAACGGCTATGTAGATGATATTTATGGCTGGAATTTCCTGGGTGGAAAAGATAACAAAAATGTGGAGCAGGATTCTTATGAAGCGGCCCGGGTATATCACCAGTTCAAGACAAAATATGCCTACCAGGAGGTCGATCCTTCTAAACTAAATAAAGAAGAACTGTTTGAATATGATATGTGGAAAAGATCTAAGGAAGAGATCGTAGGTGAAGTGGATCCGGAAGAAGTAAAGCAGGTAAGGTCTATGTCCAAACTCCTGAATGCCGGCGACTCGGTAATACGCAAAGAGCTCGGAAAACAAGAATACAATTGCAAAGACCTTTCCTCTTACACCACTAATAATGTTTCTGCCCAAAAGGTAAAAGATATCCTTACCCGGATATGCAAGGCCAACGATAATGAAGAAATAAGCAACCAGGATATTCTCGATCAGCTGAAAGGCGATCTTGAAAAAATGGAAGCTTCAGAAACTGCTCCTAAAGATTACCGTTCCGCCGTTGTTATGGACAATTACAACGATTTTAATGACAAGTTCTACGGCAATAATGATGTGATGGTTAGCAACAAGTCTGCACTTCACGGCACACACGTATCCGGTATCATCGCAGCTTCCAGAAAAAATGGTGTCGGTATGGATGGTATCGCTGATAATGTTAAAATAATGATGCTGCGTGCCGTACCCGATGGTGATGAGCATGATAAAGATATTGCGCTGGCCATCCGCTATGCGGTGGATAACGGTGCACAGGTGATCAATATGAGCTTTGGTAAAAGCTTTTCACCCGAAAAGAAATGGGTGGATGATGCTGTAAAATATGCCGAAAGTAAAGGAGTACTCCTCGTTCATGCTGCAGGTAATGATGCCAAAAATCTCGACACCACTCACAACTATCCCACTCCGCAATTGCTTGATGGCACCCGGCCTTCCAACTGGATAACTGTTGGCGCCAGCGGTGATCCAAAAGCAGGTGGCCTGACTGCCAACTTTTCAAACTATGGCAAAAAAGAAGTGGATGTTTTTGCTCCGGGTGTAAAGATCTATGCCACCGTTCCCGGCGGCAATACTTACAGGGACCTGCAGGGAACCAGCATGGCTTCACCCGTTGTTGCCGGTCTTGCTGCTTTTATCCTGGAATACTATCCTAATCTCAGCGCTGCGCAGGTAAAGATGGTGATAGAAAAATCATCGAAGAAACCATTGGTTGATGTAAAGAATCCCGGTGGCGATGATATGGTAAAGTTGTCTGAGCTCAGCAGAGCAGGTGGCATCATCAATGCATACGAGGCCATTAAACTCGCTTCCACTATAAAAGGAAACCGGAAGCCGGTAAAACCTGCTACGACAGTAACCCCCAATAAGAAAAGCTAATAAAATAGTAGTTTGATCTGAAAAAATTAACCCCGGTGCTCCCGGGGTTTATTTTTTGTGTTTATCATCTGTATTCATTGTTAACCCTGTTCAGGAATAATTGGGATGCCCGCTTTGTTTTGTCTGCTAACTGTTTATAAAAGATGCTTAAATTGCCAAACAAATTTAAATAGCTATGCCACGTCCAGACCTTACAAGGATCCCGGTTTTTTATCATGTCTATGTAAACCAGGTGCAGCAAAACGACCTGATGACCGCTTTAAAGGAACAGACGGATCTGTTCAAAAAATTCCTGAAGAAATTACCGGAGAAAAAAAGAAATTACCGCTATGCAAAAGGCAAGTGGACCGTTAAAGAAATGTTGCAGCATATTATAGATGCAGAAAGAGTATTTGCCTACAGGGCCCTTTGTTTTTCAAGAAAAGACAAGACCCCTCTGCCATCATTTGATGAAAACCTGTATGCAGACAATTCAAAGGCCGGCAAACGCAACTGGAATGAAATGGTGGAAGAGTTTACAGCCGTACGCAGATCAACAGAGCTGCTTTTTGGCAGCCTGGATAAAGCACAATTGAATGAAACGGGTATCGCCAACAACAACCCTGTTTATGTGATGGGTGTGGGCTATGTAATTGTGGGCCACTTAGCACATCATTTAAACATTCTTAAAGAAAGATATCTTACTTCCCTGTAAGTTGCCTTTAAAATGAGCTGATAAAAAAAAGACCCTGGTAATGATTCCCAGGGTCTTTCGATATAGTAATAGTATAGAACTAAAATCCTTTTTTCACCGGCTCTACGGTTGTTTTTGCTTTAACAACATTTTGCTGACCGATCATATCATTCATCACCTTTACGGCCTGGTCCAGGTAAATGTCTTTCTGAAGGTTCTTTAACCACTGGTTGAACCGGTCTTGTTTGTTTTTATCTTCCGCCCAGCGATTCACTTCTTTTGGCAAAGCCGTCACATTAAGTTCTTCTTTTAATTTCAGCAAGGCCTCCATTTGCTTTACTGAAGTACGAATGGCTTTTTGTTCTTCCCTGTATTTTTCAATATTCAGTGAATACTCCTTGTCATTTTGTTTAGACAACCACTCGGTAGTTTCTTTAATTAATTTGAATGCGGGATCATTTTCCAGGCGCTGGCTGGCCAGTTGCTGGATCGTTTTCAGGTCATACCCGGCACTCCAGTTACCATAGGATGCTTTGTTGATCTCATCCCAGGGAAGCGCATCTTCATCATCTTTCTCCCGTACTTTCAGGTATTCCAGGTTATCGGGCAGTACAATATCTGAGTACACACCTTTCAATTGGGTGGAACCTCCGCTGATACGATAGAATTTCTGAAGTGTCAGTTTGATAGTTCCGAGATCTGCATTAGACGTTGAAAATCCATTCTCCGGGTCCAATCCGATATTACGCTGCACAGTACCTTTTCCATAGGTAGAGGTGCTGCCAATGATAACACCCCGGCCGTAATCCTGTATGGCTGCTGCAAATATCTCTGAAGCAGAAGCGCTGAATTCATTTACCATTACAGCCAGCGGACCGGTGTATAAAACAGACTTATCCTTATCCTTTAATACACTGGGCCTGTTCTCCCTGTCTTTTACCTGTACTATGGGCCCGTCTTCAATAAACAGGCCGGCCATTTGTACTACATCGTACAGGGAACCACCGCCATTATTACGAAGATCGATCACAATACCATCAACCTTTTCTTCTTTCAGTTTGGTTACCTCTTTTGCCACATCAATAAAACTGCGGTTGCCGTCTGCCTTATCAAAGTCGGCATAAAATTCAGGTAAAAAGATATACCCGATCTTGGCACCACCATGGTTCACAATTGCGCTGCGGGCAAATGATTCATCCTGTATGATCTCTTCCCGGATAAGGGACACCACTTTCACATTACCATCCAGTTTCTTAATGGTAAGCCGTACTTCAGTTCCTGATTTGCCCCGGATGACCTTCACCGCATCTGTAACCACAAAGCCCGTAAGATCGACCGGCTCTTCCTTTCCTTGCGCCACTTTCTGTATCACATCACCAGGTTGAATTTCGCCTGATTTAGCAGCAGGGCTGCCGGATAATACGCTGGCCACTTTTATATTACCATCATCATATTGCAAAGAGGCGCCGATTCCGTAAAAACGGCCGCTCATTTCTTCATCAAAATATCTTTTATCTACCGGGGGAAAAAATTCTGTGTGGGGATCCATCGTGGTAGTGATGGCATTAACAAAAACATTGAACTTGTCGTCATCTGAAAATTTAAAGCGGAATCGTTCAAAGGTCCTGTCCAGTATCCGCTTCACTTTTTCCCGTGCATCCTTTTCCAGCTCTTCATCGGATTTTATCACAAAGCCTTCTTTTCCTTTATTTTTCTCTCTTATTTCTAACAGGTCAACATACCGCTCCAGTGTCATGAACTTTACTTTCTTTCTCCAGCGGTCTTTTCTTTCTGCTTCGGTAGCCGGATAATCTAATTTATCACCATCCAGCACCACATCTTCATTCACTGTAAAATCAAACGGCCTGGACAGGTACTCTTTGTAAATGGCAGCAGCTTCTTCCATACGGGTATTAAAAACCTTGCCGGCAGACAGGAAAAATTCTACA
>CAYUCU010000181.1:0-8194 GCA_964443345.1 uncultured Chitinophaga sp. | reverse complement strand
CATAAAGGAGTAAATTTTTGGATGTCGTCTGATAAGAAAGGGTTACAGACATATTACGGAAATTCTAAAGAACAGGTTTGGCAATTTAAAGAAATGGATAATGTAACTTTGGCTCCTACTAAAGCTAAAGGTAACTCTCTTCTTAGCAGATCCCAATTTGGCAGAAACCTTCAATGGTCAGTCAACAGGGGAAAAGAATTGCAGCCACTTCAGGACATATATGATAGCCGAAAAATAAATGGGCAATCTCTGAAGCAAGACGGAGATTCCCATAATTATTTAAATAATTTTTCAGAGCTAGAAACTAAGTATAAAGTCAGAAATGCTTTTAAAGAAGGCGGTAGAGATGCAGCTATTTTCTTTCTTACCCCGTTTGCTGGAATGCTGGCTGTAGAAAGTGGGGCTGCATATTATTTGACAATGGGTCTAAATTACAGTATCACGGCAAGAATATCTATAGCAGGGTTTGATGCCACATATCAGTTAATGACTACCGGCACATGGAATCCTGTTCAAACACTAAGTAGTCAATTGGGCCCACTAACGTATGCCCTCGGTTCTTCAACGACATGGGATTGGAGTCATTTGCAAAGTCCGGTTGGATGGAAGAAATCTGCGACACCTCGAAATATTCTTATAATGACAGTTTTTAATATGGCTGCAGCACATGGTAGCGCTAAATTCGATGCTGCTGGTGCAGGGCCAGCTGCAGGAGTTTATGGAGGATTACCTAGTGTATGGTCTGATGGAGTAATAATGTTATTGAATCAGTAAAAGTATTAAATCTTACCATGTCTCAAGATATGAAAAAAACCATTTTATTTTTTGCTTTGCTCTCGTTGGTAACAGTTGGATTGATTTGTAGAAGTATTGAGGGCAAGAGTTTGAAAAATGATCATATTATAGTTTGTGCTAAAATTCTTTCAATTAGTATGGGACATATAGGCCCGATAATTGATTATGAATATTATTTAATGGGGAAACGGTATAAGTTTACTGGTGAAGGATGTACATTTGAAACGAAAAGGGAGTATGAATCAGGAAATAAATATCTACTTGTTGTAGTTAAAAAGACAAATTTTTCTTCAAGCAGATTACTTGAAACAAGCAAAGATTTTTTAAATTATAAAGTTACAATTGCTGATACTACTGGGGTAAGATGTGATGGGAGGGGTAGTGTATCAGATTAGTTGGTTTTAGAAGGCATGTGAAAATAAATAGTTTGCAGGGCCGACTTGTCGGCCCTGTTTTGTTTTTTTAGGAGTTACTGAAATGAAAATCCGGTTTTAATGCAATTGCAGAAGGGAATTTCCAAAAACAATTTTGTACTCTGCATGTGCTCATCCGTGTTACCGCAACTGAGAGGCTGCCGGATGGGAGCGAAAAGCCCGGTGAAGGTTTTGTGTGATGGCTATGTGCCGGACTTGCAGCGGACAGCCCACCTGCGATTAAACTCCGGTGGATAAACCGGGACTGAAGCCGGGAAAAGAACAGAACGAGGAGAGCCCCAAAATAAACTTATCGCTGGTGGCAAGGGGTGCCTATGGGTTTAGTTTAAATTACTTTACTGCCACACTGGCCGGCAACACGGTGAATGATTACAAGCCCATCAACACCGGGGTGACGCCTTTTGTAACCAATGTGTTCAGCCTTACCAATACCGATGCGGCCACGGTGGCCAAGCCGCTCTTTAACGGCAATATAGCCGCCATGCTGGTGAACATTCCCAAACTGGCCAGCGGCACCGCACAGCTATACGGCTATGCATACGACCAGCTGAACCGGATAGTAAGCATGGATGCCTTTACCGGGCTGAACAATACCAATAACACCTTTACGGCAGCAGCCACCGCTAATTATAAAGAGCGGATAAGCTACGATGCCAACGGAAATATAAAAACGTATCTAAGAAATGGCACTACCACAGGCGGCACCCAGCTGGCAATGGACAACCTGACCTACGGCTACAACCTGAGCGGCGGCAAACTGGTGAACAACAAACTGCGCCATGTACAGGATGCTATTGGCGATGCCAACTATACGGATGATATAGATAACCAGGCAACGGATAATTATGACTATGATGCCATAGGTAATTTGATAAAGGACACCAAAGAAGGCATTACCAATATTACCTGGAGTGTGTATGGAAAGATACTGACGATAACCAAAAGCGGCAATACGATCAGCTATACCTACGATGCGGGTGGCAACAGGATAAGTAAAACCGCAAACGGGAAAGTAACCTGGTATGTACGGGATGCAGGTGGCAATGTGATGGGTGTGTATGAGCAGCGGAGCGATCTGAACAGCAACCACCTTACACAGAGTGAGGTACACCTGTATGGCAGCAGCCGGCTGGGCATCTGGAACAGAAACCTGGACCTGGTAAACCCGCCCACAGGGGATATTACTATCTTTGAAAGAGGAAGAAAGTTCTTTGAACTGAGTAATCATTTGGGGAATGTGCTGGTGACTGTGAGTGACCGGAAATTGCAGGTAAGTGCTGGTGGAACGACGGTTGATTATTATACGGCGGATGTGGTGAGTGCAACAGACAATTATGTGTTTGGAATGGCAATGCCGGGAAGAAATTACCAAAATGATAAATACAGGTATGGGTTTAATGGGAAGGAGAAGGATAAAGATATAAGTGTTGGTGATTTAGATTTTGGAGCAAGGATTTATGATGGAAGGATTGGCAGGTGGTTGAGCTTGGATCCGTTACAAAGAAAGTATCCGAATGAGTCGCATTATGCCTATGTAAGTGGAAGCCCTTTGATATTTGCTGATAAGGATGGCAGGGATAAGATTATTACAATAACGTATATTGATAAAGATGGCAAATCAGGTACTACTACTACAGTTATTAAGGATAAGTACATTAATTACCAGCGTATTGATAAACCAGGTTTTGGGAATGATATATATGTGCGATATGATGAGGTCGTAAATATAGTTGTTGATTTTTCAAAAGGGGAAACTACATATTCTACCAAACCGGGTACCCGACATGAAATATCCGCAGCTACTTATAACTGGCATAAATTTCAGGTGTGGTGTTGCGATGAAAGCAATAGGTCGGTTCAAGATGGTGGAGTAACGCTAACTTCTGAGTTTTCCTCCAATGGGGCAGATGGTGCAAAAACAGATGCAAGAAAAGGCTCAAGTGGAATATGGTATGTTGATGGATTTGTTGCTGCATTTACAGCGCTTGGAAAGTCGCCGGAGATTGCAGGGTCTTTGAGTGAGTTACTGTCGGAGCTACAGGGAAAGACAAATGAATTGGTTGAAAAAATATTAGAGGATAAGAACAAAAAGGAAATAGAAAATGCCACCAAGAATAACGCTACCAGTGAGTCTCCGAATACAAAACCCTCTAATATCCAGAATAATTCAACACCTAGGATTGAGCCTGGGAAAGCTCCTTCTGTTTATTCTAAGTACAAAAAAGGGACAATACTTTATACTAATACAGGAAATGTAAGAGTTGATTCTGACAGTACTGGAACATGTTGTCAGAATGACAAGAAAGCTACTGATACAATTCCAAGTCTTAAAAAAAATAAAGATGATTGATATATGAAAAAGGAAATGCTATTATTCTGGTTTGCAATAAGTATTTTTATGATTGCTTGTGGAAGGAAAGACAAAAGTCTGTGTCAGTATAAACTAGAACAATTAATAAGCGATACAATCGAAATTGCTATTACAAACTATAGTGACACACTTACTGAGGTTAGAGATAAAGTAAAGGATTCCACTTTTTCTACAGGGGTATATTCATTTGATAAAAAAAAGAACCTGAGATTCTACGGTTTTTTTATAAATGAAAATCAGTACCGTTATTCAGAAGAATATGATGCAAAAGGAAGTCTCATTAGAAAAGAAGGTACACCTTTGCTTGAGTATCGATTATGGAAGACAAATATGGATACAGTACTAGTTAATGTTTTTCTTTTTTCTCTTAATAAAAAATATGAGAATATTGAAATTGTAACAAGCAAAGGCGACACGATTAGACCTGTTTATCTATACAAAAGTGATTTTTATACAAACGTAAAATGTTTTCCATTTAAATTATCAGTCTCAAAAAATATAGACGATTTAGCATTTTATGCAAAAGGAACTGTAACCAATATGTGTACACAGGATAAAGAATTATTTAGGGACACTACTTTTTTGGGTAATGTATCAAAATCGTTGGTTTTAGGTAATGTATCAAATTAAGTAATGATACAGATTAGTTGGTGGAGGAAGTATTTAGCGAAAAGCAACGGTTACAGAAATATAGTTCTTTGAGGATTTGCAATGGTGATTTTTATTTTTACATGCTGATTTTTTTGAGAGGAAGTCGGTACTTATAAACTACCTCCGCCGCTTTCGGCTTTGCCTCGGCCGCTCCATTGGACCCAGCAGCAGTCCCTCAGAACTGTATAACGAAATAGTTCAGAAGTGGATTAAGCATACAGGTAAAGACATGAAAGAGGTTTTAATGGCGATTAATGTAATTGTTAAAGCAGTTGATGGCAGCAGCGAAGCGGTAGTCAACGGTCTGGATGCTGTAGAAACCATTGAAAAATTAAATAATAACACCACTCCAGGACTTGAGCCAGGTAAGGATGATAATGAAGTAGTGGCACATTGCCCATGGTGTAAAACAAACTATAAGGACAGCTTAAATCGCTGGGTGCCTACTCAAAAGCCCGCAAAAGATACAATGACTGAAACACAACACACGCCTCCAGATAAGAACCCATTAAAGAAAAAGCAGAATTAGCATATGCGGAAATTATTTTTAGGAATAGTATTAGGTATCGTTTTTATGATTAGATGCAGTTCAGAAAAAAAAGAAAGGCATTATACTTCAACTATTTCAATTTTGGAAGGAAGACCAATTAGTTTTTTAGGCCTTCATAATTATCCAAATGGCAAACTGAAATATCTTGTTGATTCATTAGAGGGTAGAAACTTTGGAAATTTTTTTGAATTTTCAAAAAACTCATCATTAAAGTCTTATTCATTCATGATTGATTCATTGAATTTGACTTATCGAGAACTATTTGATTCTATGACACATAAACTAATCAATGTACAGGGAACGCCAATTGTTTATAGGACCATAGACGCAGATAGTTATCAGGATTCAATATCAGTCGAATATCTTATTTCCGATTTTTCGTATGAAAACTTGGAGTTGAGCTTATCTGAAAATGGAATAGACTTCCAAAATTTTCTAATAACACCTCATAGAGTATTAAAATTTATTGGGGTTGTAAGGTTTTCTAAGAACATTACCTCTGTCAATAGATTCTATTTACTTGCAAGATTAAAAGCTACGGTTAGAAAAACCAACATTTCCAAGATTTTTCTTGATACTATTGATCTAACAAAAAGTCGGTAATGATACAGATTAGTTGGTGCGGGAAGTATATAGCGAAATAAAACGTTTACAGGGGCTTATATAAGGCCCCTGTACTTTTTTTACAGAAAAAAACTGATTTTTGAATTGTGCTATTTTTTTCAAAGAAGATTTTTTCTATTGGTGATCCAGACCTGCCTGTCGGCAGACAGGTTAGTTGGTACTCTATGAACTGTAAATATTGTGACAAGACTTGCTGCAAATGGGGAAGGCAGAAAAACGGTGTACAGCGCTATTATTGCAAGGCATGTAATCTAACCCAGCAATCCGATTATAAATATTGCGCTTACAAACCGGCGACAAATGAGTTGTAAATATGAAATTTATTTTATTATTTAATGCAACATGCTTCTGCATTTTGGTCTCATGTACATCTGTAAAAGATTTGACAGGAAAAAACTGTCCGATAATAATAGATTCTGCAAAAGCATTTATTCAAACAGAGGATTTTGCCATTAATGTTAGACCTACAATAAGTGATAAGTCGAGAAATGTTCTACTTGACAAGTTTTTGCAAAATCAGACATTTAATAACCTGTCTTGTTTATTGAATCATGAAGATGTTGCACTTAGATTTGTTGGCTTTCAATACGCCGCTTTTGCATATAAAGATAGTTTGTTGAAAAGCTATTCTAAACTATTGGCTGATACAACTACAGTTCATCTTTTTTATAAATCAGGGAAAATCGGTCAGGTTATGAAGTTTGGAGAAGTATTGAGTATGGTTATGCAAAAAACAGATGTTGGTGATGATACAGATTAGTTGGTGGTGGAAGTATATCAGATTAGCATATTTTAGGAAATCGGTAGTTATAAACTACCTCCGCCGCTTTTGGCTTTGCTTCGGCCTTAAACGAAATTATTCCAGAAAACCTGTCATCTGCTTTTCAACGGTATATTTATGTTATGCCGATAGGAGACGTTATTAAAGATTATGAAAACTCTATTATAAACGGGTATAAACAAATGAATAAAGCGGATTTAATGCGTAAAGCTAAATTATCAATTCTTTATTTTGGCATACTATTTTCTCAATTGGGGTGTGGTTTTTTTGATTACGAGAAATCTGAGAATAAGCAAATAGTAGGTAATTTCTATATCGTTAATTTACACTTAAAGGAGCACCCGGGGTTTTTTTTAGTGTTTAAAGAAAGAAGTGGTCACGAACGTATTTTTTTAGGGATTAACGAGTATATCGATTACCTTAAAGCAAATAGTTCAATGATTTTAATTAAGACAAGACCTAATCCCGAGGTCTCTTATTATTTAGTGGAGCATAACTACGGAGATACTGTATTGAACTTTAAAAAAATATTTGCTGATGATTTTGAGAATTACGAATTGAGTATGAAAGTTCAATACAGGTTCCAATCCGGTAGTGATACAGATTAGTTGGTGGAGGAGGCAGTGTATCAGATTAGCATATTTTTGATACTGTATCAGATTAGTTGGTTTTAAAAAACAAGGGGAAATTAATAGTTTACCTGCCACGGCAGGCAAACAGGGTGCAAACATGTACCCTGTTTTGTTTTTCAGAATGTAATAATGAAAAAGGAGCCCTTTCCCGGTTTCTGATGATTTGTAGCTTTATAAAGCACGGGGAGGAGACTTGCAGGGGAAGCGATATCTATTTATTAGAAAGACATAGGGATTACGTTTCCAGAGTTTAAATTTGGATCATGCTGAAAGTCCCGGTTTATAAAGATAAAACCCTGAAAGACCTTATGGGGGAAGTATGGAAGGAAATCCCTTATACCGAAGGTTACTATGTTGTGTCAAACCTGGGGAGGGTAAAAGCGCTGGAACGGGTGGTTTATTCTCCTACTGCTCCCAATGGGAGAACACTCAAAGAGAAAATCTTGTCACAGGGTTTGCAAAAGCAGAAGAATGTTTTTACCGGGGATTTCACATATGGACTTGCCGTTTCTTTTCGGTTTGAAAAAACAGGCAGGCGTGAAATGGTGCGAAGGCTGGTATATGAAGCATTTGTAGCGCCTAAAACAAAGGAAATAATGACAGGTAAATTCGTGTACCACCTGGATGGTAACGGGCTAAACTGTCGTGCCGGCAACTTAAGGCTTGGTACCAAAAGTGAGCTTCGAATACGGGAGTTAGGCAAAGAAAGGTATGTTCCGCCATTTCATCTTTTGCCACTGGATTATTATCTCAAACTGGCTGTCAAAGCCGGAAAAAAGCGTCGTAAAAAAGTGTGTAAGTACCGGCCCGATGGAACACTCGTTGCAACTTACCCAAGCCTCTTAAAGGCGGCCCAAAAAAATAATACCAGTCCTGGCAATATAGGAGCATGCGCCCAAAAAACACTAAAATCGCTAAAAGGGTTTATATACCGGTATGAGGAGGACGAATATACTGGTGAGCTTAATGGAAAGACAGGAATCGCCAAAAGAGTTATTCAATTTCATATTGATGGAAGAAAAATAAGATCATACCGCAGTATAATCGAAGCGACACGGCAATTAAATATCGAAGACGGGTCAATTTCGAGAGCCGCAAAGAAAAAATCGAAACATGCCGGAGGGTTTGTGTGGAGATACGAAGGTGATACATACAGGGGTGAGTATAATGATATACTAAAGAAAAGGAAGTTTGTTCAGTACACACTAACGGGCCGGAAACTGAGGACTTTTACTGTTATTTCTTTTGCTGCAAAAACAACTAACAGCCCATATGAAGGAATAAGGCTTGTTCTTCAGGGAAAAGCTAAAACCAGCAATGGATTTATTTGGAAATGGATGGATTGAGTCGATAGTC
>CAYUCU010000180.1:0-8195 GCA_964443345.1 uncultured Chitinophaga sp. | reverse complement strand
GGGTAAAGATCGCCTTTGGTACAGATGCCGGTGTATATAAACATGGTATGAACTGGCTGGAATTTGGCCTGATGATCGAAGCGGGCATGCCACCGATGGAGGCCATCAAATCAGCTACTATCAATGCGGCAGAACTATTGGGTGAAAAAGAAAAACTGGGAAGTATTGAGGCAGGCAAACTCGCCGATATAGTTGCCGTGGATGGTGATCCTTTTAAAGATTCCAAAGCTTTTGGAAAAGTGGTGTTTGTAATGAAGGACGGGGTGGTGTATAAACAGTAAACACAAGTACTCAACTAAGTAATCAAGCCGAAAAAAACCGGGGCTGAAAGATCAGGTAGTGTCTCAGTTTGAAAATCTGTTGCCCTTAAATGTATTTGAACCACATAGAAACATAGTAGTATAGTATAAAACATAGAGTTCTCTGTGTGTATTCCTATGTCTCTATGTTTCTATCTGGTTCAATTTTATTTCAAACTGAGACACTACCAAAGACCAGCCCCGGTTGTGCAATACATTTTAAATACACTTACATCTTAGCACCACAAGCCTCAGTGCAGGTATGCCCTTTTTCACCATGTGCATACAGATGCGTACCGTCTTTGCATTTGTCGGTGCAAACATGGTCTTTGTCATTGGCCATCATAGCATCCGTCTTGCCTTCTTCGGGCTTGGCAGGAGTTTCTGTTTTGGGTTCTTCGGGTTTATCCGCTTTCTTCTCATTTTTACAAGCAGCAAAACTAATAAGGCCTAAAACCAGGAAAGAAAATACAATCTTTTTCATATAGCTATTTTTTTAGACGATGAAAGTAAAAACTATTTTACTGGTGGCAAAAAAAGGTTGGTCACGCATGCATTATCCTTTCAGTACCTGCAGGCGGGCTTTTAAATCATCGATAGTATAGGCAGTATAATTTCCCGACTCAAGAATGACAAGCCGGTCATTGATAAAGTCCATTTGCTCCGGAGTCAGATGAACGTCTTCGGATCTTTCAAATTTTTCCTGAAGGGAGTTATATATCTCAAACTGTTCTTCAACCGGCAACTTCATTACCTCATCTTTCAGTTTACCCATACCAAATAATTTTATTTTAGTTACAAATTATCGCCTGAAAACAAAAGCGAAAAGTATCAAACTAAACGATGGCTAATTACGCCTCACAACACAGACGATACTATCCCTTCAAAATCTTATTATAACTCGCCACCAAACCCCGTATCAAAGAAGAACTGAATCCCTGGTGTTCCATTTCATTCAGTCCGGCGATGGTGCAGCCCTTCGGTGTTGTCACTTTATCGATCTCCTGTTCCGGGTGCGATCCTTTCTCTAATAATAATTGTGCTGCCCCTTTCACCGTTTGTGCTGCGATGAGTGATGCAGTGGCCGCATCAAATCCAATTTCAATACCGCCTTGTATATTGGCCCGGATATACCGCATGGCATAGGCGGTGCCGCAAGCACCCAGTACCGTAGCTGCATCCATTAGTTTTTCATCTATCAGTACGGTCTTCCCCAACTGATCAAACAATTGCTGAATATAATTGAGTTGCGAAGCCGTAGTTCCGGCATGTGCCAGGCAGGTCATGCTTTGCTGAATAGCGATCGCCGTATTGGGCATCTCCCTGATAACGGGAACGGGTTTGCCGATCGCCTCCTGCAGTTGCTGTATCCACACCCCGGTGATCACCGACACTATCAAATGCTTCTTCGGGTTCAATACCGGTTTGATCTCTTTGATAATATCTGCATAATTGTAAGGCTTCACCGCAAGGATGATCACTTCACTGTCTTTTACTGCTTTCTTGTTATCACTATGTACCATACAGCCTCTTTCTGCAAACCGGCTGAGGGTGGCCAGGTTGCGCCGGGTAATGGATAATTCCACCGGCCGGCTGAACTCACTCATGATCAATCCGTCTGCAATGGATGCCCCGAGGTTTCCGCCGCCGATAATTGCTATTTTCTTTGCCATTCTATCATTGTTTTGGTAAAGATAAAGAACGATGATTATAAAGGCTTTGTTTAGCCATCTGCTCTCTTTTATGACTTATCCTGAAACAAGGCATAAAAAAAAGCAGGTACCGAAATCCGGACCTGCTTATTCTCCGTATGTGGGGCATTATTCAACTAAAACCAAATAATATTTTATGCAAAAGAGATTCTTCCCGCTGCTGATCGTAGCAGCAATCACGACTGGTTCTTTTATCGCTTGTAATAATAGCAGCAAAGAGAATAAAGATGCCAAAATGGAAGACACCGCCAAAATGGACAAGATGGACAAAATGGAGCCCAAAGAAGAAGGGGTGATGGTAGGTGGAGCTATGATGGTGGCATCTAAAGACATTGTCGATAATGCGGCTGGTTCTGCCGATCATACCACACTGGTGGCCGCAGTAAAAGCTGCAGGACTGGTAGAAACTTTAAAAGGTGCCGGACCATTTACTGTATTTGCTCCCACTAATGCTGCCTTTGGTGCATTGCCTGCCGGCACGGTTGACAACCTGCTGAAACCAGAAAATAAAGCTACGCTTGCAAAGATCCTGACCTACCACGTAGTGGCTGGTGCCATGAAATCAACTGACCTGAAAGACGGGCAGAAATTAAAAACTGTACAAGGTGAGGAACTGACCATTGGCTACAAAGATGGTAAATGGACCGTTTGGGATGCTAAAGGCGGATCTGCCAATATCACTATAGCGGATGTGATTTCCAGCAATGGCGTTACCTATGTAATTGACGCAGTGCTGATGCCGAAGAAGTAATAAAGCCTTTCATTGTGTGTATAATTAAGGAGCGGTTTTTACCGCTTCTTTTTTTGCCTGTCCCGACCTATAATACAGGAACACGGATGACACGGGTTGGACAGATGAACACGGATTTTTTTATTGCTACGCAATATAAATGGGATATTCTTGTAATACAGGAACACGGATGACACGGGTTGGACGGATGAACACAGATCAATCCTGCTTCGCAGTATTTACGGATAAGTTCACATCCCCATCCTTGCGGATTTTGCAGTTAGAATATCCTATTTATTATTGCGTAGCAATAAAAAAATCTGTGTTCATCCGTCCAACCCGTGTCATCCGTGTGCAAAAAAAATTAAGGAGCAAAGTGACGTGATTCAAGTTCAACTCAATAGTATTCTTTCTTCAACAAAAACTTCTTCACATACTCTCCCACTCCTGCTTCCAGTGAATAAAAGTTTTCTTTGTAACCGGCTGCCCGGAGTTTGCTCATATCGGCTTCTGTAAAATACTGGTATTTGTCACGGATATCTTCGGGCATATCAATGTATTCGATCACCGGTTCTTTATCCATTCCGGCAAAAGTTGCTTTCACCAGGTCTTCAAATGTTCTTGCCTTACCTGTACCAAGGTTGTATAGGCCGGAGGCTACAGGATTACCGATCAGCCAGTGGCAAACTTTTGCCACATCCTCCACATAAATGAAATCACGGAGCTGTTGCCCGTCTTCAAAATCCGGCCGGTGCGATCTGAACAGCTTTACCTTTCCTGTTGTTTTTATCTGGTTGAACGAATGAAAGATCACACTGGCCATTCTTTCTTTATGATACTCATTAGGGCCATAGACATTGAAAAACTTTAATCCTGCCCATGACGGCGGTACTTTTGACTCATGACTAACGACTCCCGACTGGCGTATCGCCCATTTATCAAACTCGTTCTTGGAAATGCCATACGCATTCAATGGCTGCAGTTGTTCCACTATTTCATGATCGTCTTTATATCCCAGCTCACCACTGCCATATGTAGCGGCAGACGATGCATACACCAGCGGAATATTTTTCTTCGTGCAATAATTCCAGATGTTTTTAGAATATTCCACATTCAGTCTTTCATGAATGGCATAATCAAATTCAGTGGTATCTGTCCGGGCGCCAAGATGAAAGACAAATTCAATGGGTAACGGGTCAATACTTTCATCATACTTTTTCAGCCAGTCAAATAATTCCTCCCGCTCTACTTTAGCTATAAATTTCTTGGAGTCAAAATTGAACCACTTGTCCTCATCACTAAAATCATCAACAATGATGATGTTGGTGAATCCTTTTTTATTCAGATAGCCCAGCAGGTAGCTTCCGATAAAACCGGCGGCGCCTGTCAGCAATATGATTGATTTTTGATTCATACTTCAGCCTGGCTTCACACCAGGAATTTTATACCGGCAAAGACAATGAATAAGAGAATGGTCATTATCAGCATTCCCAAATTGTTACTATAATTCTCCTTAACTAATACAGAAAACTTTTCCTTGCTAAATAACTTGCGCCAGGCTGCCCCAATGTAGTTAAAGAAACCGCCGGTAATAAAATCAAGAAAGTTATTCATGGCCTCAGATGGAGCCCAATGCTGCCCCGGCTTCTTCTTTTGATAAATAATTTTCCAGCGCTGTATCATATTTCTCGCTCCACCAGTCAATGCTGCCCCAGAAATTTCCATCCACCATCAGTTCGCCTGTCGTCACCACTCCCACCTTTTCAAATGGATGACCATTCAAAGATGCTTCAAATTCCTTTACTTTATTTAGTGTCACCGTCACCACCACCCGGCTTTGCCCTTCGCCAAAAAGGCAGGCATCCTTTCTTACACCACTTGTTGTTTGCAGGGAAAAACCAAGCTCCCGGTTGAAACCACTTTCACACAACGTAACAAACAAACCACCTTCACTTATATCATGTGCGGATTGTATCAATCCCGCGGTGATGAGTGCAGCCAGTTTTTGCTGCAATTGAAACTCTTCTTCCAATTCGAAATGCGGCGCCGGTGAATACTGCACTCCGCATATCTTACTTATATATTGAGAAGAATTGATGTCGTTCGTATTTGCACCTAATACATAAATGATATCGCCTTCTTCTTTAAAATCCAATGTCATCTTCTCCGCCACATCTTCCAGCAGCCCCACCATGCCAATGGTAGGTGTGGGATATACGGGGCCATCCGGATTCTGATTATAGAAACTTACATTACCACCGGTAACAGGGGTGCTAAATTTCCGGCAGGCTTCTCCCATTCCTTTGATCGCCTGTACAAACTGGTAATATACTTCCGGGTCGTATGGATTTCCAAAGTTCAAACAGTTGGTAACACCCAGCGGCTGTCCGCCACTGCATACAATATTCCTCGCTGCTTCACTCACGGCTATCATCGTGCCTTTATAGGGATCTGCATATACATAACGGCTGTTGCAGTCGGTGGTCACGGCCAGTGCTTTGGTGGTCCCTTTTACTATTACCACCGGTGCATCTGTTGGCGCATTGGTAGAAGCATTGTTGGTGCCCACCATGCTATCGTACTGGTTATATATCCATCTCTTTGATGCGATAGAAGGAAGCTGTATCAGCGTTTCAGCAATGGCTTTCAGGTCCTGTGGCACCGGGATGGTGGCAAGATCAAACTTCCTGATCTCTGCAAAATATTTCGGCTCACTGTATTCTCTTTCATATTGCGGAGCGCCGCCACCCAATACTAATTCAAATGCCGGTATAGAAGCTTCCAGTTGTCCGTTCATATAAAAATCAAGCAGCCCGTCATCTGTTACTTCACCGATGACCGAACAGGGCAGGTCCCATTTCTCAAACACTTTTTTCACTTCTTCCTCTCTTCCTTTTTCTGCTACCAGCAACATCCGCTCCTGGCTTTCACTCAGCAGCAACTCCCATGTCTTCATATTTTTTTGACGGGTAGGCACTTTATCCAGGTCGATACGCATGCCCGTTGCTCCTTTGGCACTCATCTCAGCTGTAGAGCAAATAATTCCTGCTGCGCCCATATCCTGCATCCCCACCACGGCGCCGGTCTCTATTACTTCCAGGCAGGCTTCTAATAATTTCTTTTCCTGGAAAGGATCACCTACCTGCACCGCAGGCAACTCCTGTGTACTTTCTGCAGTTATATCTGCTGATGCAAACGAGGCGCCACCAATACCATCTTTACCAGTAGCACTGCCGACAAACATCACCGGGTTTCCTGCTCCTAACGCTATGGCAGAAACAGTTTTTCCTGCTTTTACAATTCCCACACTCATCGCATTTACCAATGGGTTGGTATGATAGCATTCATCAAAATATATTTCTCCGCCAACAGTGGGCACACCAAAGCAATTTCCATAATGCCCGATACCATGCACCACACCGGATAATAAATGCTGTGTTTTATCTTCTTCTAAATTGCCAAAGCGAAGTGAGTTCAGCGCAGCGATGGGCCGGGCACCCATAGTAAAGATATCCCGGTGAATACCACCCACCCCTGTGGCCGCTCCCTGGAAGGGTTCTATTGCTGAAGGATGATTGTGCGATTCTATTTTAAACACCACTCCCAGTCCATCGCCGATATCCATCAGCCCTGCATTTTCTTCGCCGGCCTTTACCAGCATCCTGCCTCCTTCTCTTGGCAGGGTCTTCAGCCATTTGATAGAATTTTTATAACTGCAATGCTCACTCCACATGCCAGAGAATGCACAGAGTTCATTGAAGTTGGGTGTACGTCCCAGTTTTTGTTTGATCAATTCAAATTCTGCTGCTGTTAATCGCAACTGCTCAGCGGTTTTTACGGTTACTTCCATGAGGCAAAACTAAGGAAAACGGAGGACGGAAGTCCGAGGTCAGAGGTAAGAGGTCCGACTTCCGATCTCCGACATCAGACTTCCGACATCTGACCTCTGACTTCCGACTTCCTACTATCGACTATCGACTCCCGACTATCGACTCCCGACTTCCGACTTCGGACATTTATGGCTATTATTGCGGGATAAAATACCTGCTTTGGAATACCTGCTGTTCGTTGCCTATCTTGTCTTTTTTGCCTGGTTGGTCACCAAAGTAAAATTCTTCACCCGTACGGGTTTGAGCAAGCCCCAGCTGATCATTCTTTTCCTGATAAAAATAATGGCGGGCATTTTTTACGGCTGGATCGGTACCTATTATGGCGGACTGGCCAAAATGTATGATACCTGGAATTTTCACCTGCTCAGTATCCAGGAATACCACCTGCTTTCCAGCGATCCGAGGGAATATTTCACCAACCTCTTTCATGACCCTTATGAAGGCGGTATCTCCAAATTCTTTGAATCCAATGACTCGTACTGGAATGACCTGAAAGGAAATTTCTTTATAAAGATCCTTTCCGTGTTCGACATCTTCAGCCTGGGCCATTATTATGTCAATGTTATTTTTTATTCTTTCATCAGTCTTTTTGGTCCCATCTGTATGTACCGGGTAATGACAGATGCTATTCCGGGAAAAAAGATCCCAATCCTGCTGGCCTCATTTTTTGTTCCTTCCTTTATTTACTGGACCAGCGGCATTCATAAAGAGGGGCTGATCTTTACCGGCATTGCACTTATCACTTATGCCATCTACTTTGGTATAAAAGAAAAAAAGTGGGGCATCAAACGGATCATTGCCATACTGACCGGTCTGTTGCTGCTACTTACCTTACGAAACTTTCTTATTGTTTTAATACTGCCTGCCATAGTTGCCTGGCTGCTGGCAAGCAAGTGGCCCAAATATGGATTGGCAATATTTACTTCCCTGTATCTTCTTTGTGGTATTTTTTTCTTTACCGCCCGGTATATAAGTCCGAGTCTTGATTTTCCGCTGGCAGTAGTAAAAAAGCAAAAAGAGTTCATTCAGAATATTGGTGCCACATCAGTGCCGATAAAAGAACTGGAAGCAACTGCAGGAAGTTTTTTAAAAAACACCCCGCAGGCCATCACTCTTTCCACGGTACGACCCTACCCGAGTGATGTGCGTCATATCCTTTCCCTTGCAGCCGCTATTGAAATAAATGTGTTGTTGCTGGTGTTCCTATTGTTCCTGTTTTTCCGGAAGAACGGGATACATGAAAAAAGTTATCTCAACTACTGTATCTTCTTTTCGTTCTCCCTTTTGCTGGCCATTGGTTTTAGTGTAAATAACCTGGGCGCCATTGTGCGGTACCGCAGCGTCATCATTCCTTTACTGGTAGTGCCCATGGCGGCCCTGATCGACTGGAAGCGGGTGTTTTCCCTTTTTTCAGGAAATATTAAAAAAAATAACAATATTGGTTTTTAAAGCCCAACAGGTCAAATTTTTATCACTTTCCTGAAAATTATCACAGTTTTTCCACAGCAGGAGCAAAAAAAATTGGAATAGTAGCTTCAAAGTGCTTGCTTTGCACAAAAATATT
>CAYUCU010000179.1:0-8198 GCA_964443345.1 uncultured Chitinophaga sp. | reverse complement strand
TTCCAATATTTCTTTTTCCCTTGAAGTCAGCGCCGGCAATTCCTGCAGGGATGATTTTTGATACTCCTGCAATGCCTGCCCCGCTTCTCCGCTAAAGTATATGCCGCCTTCATAAACCGTATGTATTGCCGTGATCAATTCTTCCCGGGAAGAATTTTTTAAAATATAACCCGATGCCCCGTTCTCCATCATTTTTTTTATATACAGGCCCTGGTTAAATGTACTTAAGCCAAGCACCATGATGCCGGGATATTTTTCTTTCATAACAGCACATAACTCCACACCATCGATCCCGGGCATACTGATGTCCATCAGCACCACATCGGCCGTATTACTCACAAAAAACCCCAGGCAGGATTGGGCATTCATGGCCTGTCCCGCCCATTCAATATCCTTTTCATTTTGTAATAATGAATGGATGCCTTCAATTACCACCGGGTGGTCATCTGTAATAAATACTCGTATCATACGGATGCAGTAAGTTCAATATTTACAAGTGTTCCTTTACCGGGTTCTGAATGGACCTCTGCCTGTCCCTTCAGGTATTCCACCCGGCTGCGGATGTTTTCCCATCCGGCCCCCTTATTATTTTCCGGCAGTGAGGGGTCAAACCCCTTTCCATTGTCTTCCACCACAACATTCAACCGGTCCTCATCCCTTATCAGTTGTACCAGTGCCGTTGTGGCCCCGGCATGTTTCAGGATATTATTCAGCAGTTCCTGTACAATACGATAAACAATGATCTCTGTTGATTTATCCGGTCGTGCTTCCAGCCCGTGCGACTGGTAAGTAACAGCGATCAGCCCGGTAGCATTGATACTATTGCAATACTCTTTTAGTGCTTCGTCCAGACCAAATTTTGCCAGCATCTCCGGCATCATATTATGTGCTACTCTCCGCAACTCTCTGATGGACGTATCGATCATATCCAATGACCGTTCAAACACGGCCATATTATCCGGGGTTATTACTAAATTGGATTTCATATTGCTCAGGGAAAATTTTACGCCGGATAATAACCCGCCCAAACCGTCATGCAGGTCCTTTGCCAAACGGCTTCTTTCTTCTTCCTGGCCTTTGAGTAACGAATCAACGGCCACCAATTGCTTATCTTTTTCCAGCTCACTGATCCGTTGCTGCCTCAGTTCATCCTGTTGCCTGGCCAGCTCCTGGCGGTGCCGGAGGTTTCGATAACCTAAAAACCCGATCACTAACAGTACGGCGACAGATCCGATAAGGATATAATTAAGGGTCGACTTTTGCCGGAGCGACAGTGATTGTATCTGTGTATCTTTTTCCAGGCGCAGGATCTCCTGTTGCTTTTTTTCATTTTGATAACGGGCTTCGGCCTCAGCCACTTTCTCACTGGTTTCTGTTGTAAAAAGGGAATCACTGACCAGTAATGTTTTTGAGTAGTACTCGCTGGCCAATTTATAATTACCTGCTTTTTGTTCTATCTCCGCCCTTGTCAGGTAGATCTCTTTCAGTTTGGTTCTGACCCCTACTTCATCTGCCAGTTGTTCTGCCTGCAGGATATACTGCAGTGCCTTGCTATCCTGGTTGAGTTTGTGATAGGCCAGTGCCAGTACGGTGCATATTTCACACAGATGATATTTGTTGCCCATCTGTTTTACATAATTGTATGACTCAATGTATTTTTCCAAGGCAGATGAAAATTTTTCCTGTTTGAAAAAATAGTCCCCCATGTTGTGGTACGTTGTAGCGATCTGGTCAAGGTCCTCATTCTTTTTTGCCAGCGGCAGCGCCCGCTCCAGAAGTTCATATTCTTTTTCGTGCTGCCCAAGATGACTATAAGTAGTGGAAAGATTAACCAGCCCGTTCACCAGGGAATAATTGTCGCCAATTTTTTCAGCTAATGCAATAGCCTTGTTGCCAAACTCAAGGGCCCGGTTGTGCTCTTTCTGCTCATCCAATAACGCATTGATATTGGAATAGAGTATGGTGAGGTATCGCTGGTTGCTGCAGGTTTCCCAGAGCCTGGCGGCCTTTAAGTAATAATCAATGGCAGTGGCACGGTCTTTCTTATGCAGGTATGCATTTCCAATATTGGCCAGCACCCTGGCTTCTCTTACCGTATCCTTTAGCGCCCTCGCAAACGGGATAGCATTTTCAAAAAAGAGAATGGCACTATCCATTTTATTCAGGTTGATATTGCAAATACCCAGATCAATACAGGAAGACAGGATCACCCTGTTATTCTCTATTCGCTGTCCCAGCGCCAGGGCCTGCCTGTAATAGTCAATACTTTTTTCCGGGTTTGTTTGTTCTATAGATTCACCGATTTCTAATAATGTAATCGCTTTTGTTGAATCATTGGATGCAGTTACAAGTTTCCTAAGCAAACTATCGGGGATACTTTGCGCTTGCAGCCTGTTGTCACAAAACAATTGCAGCAACAAGCCTGTGGCCATTAAATATGATTTAAATGAAAGCATTGATAATATTCCTTATAAAGGTTGACATTCTCCTTGATAAAATCAAACAATCCCTTTAAAATACCAGTTTCGGGTGATTCTTACTGCTTCCTGACCGAATCACTGTTTAGGGTGAGAGGCAGTCATTTTGATACGACTACATTTGAAGCAACAAAATTGACGGTATCAAATTTTCAGAAATATCAAAACTCAAACACCATGAACTCTTTCTTTAAGCTTTCAGTAAAAACACTCCAACCCCTTGTACTGATTTGCCTTTTTATGGCAGGCTTTACAGGTAACGCCCTGGCACAAATACCAAAACAACAAGGCCGGTGTACTGCTACTGCCAGTCAAATCTATTTTGTTGAAGATGGGCAAATGAGAATGGATGTTTATCCTTCTGCGCCCCGGGGTTACCAGCTAAATATACTCGGCACCGGTGTTGATAATTTTGAAGTGGTGCAGGAACCGCATATCGCATCTGTCTCTGTGATCCCCTCTTATACCAGCCCCACCGCTGCTAAATGGCAGATAAGTTTTACCGCCAACATGGAAAGGGTCATTTGCAGTGTAACGATGAAAAACAAATGCACTGGTGAAACAAGATCATATCCATTGACTGTTGGTGTAAGGCTTTTTAACAGGTAATTAATCATTTTATAAAATGAAATACTATACGCACTATAAAAGATCGCTGCTTGCTATATGCATGATAATTGTGCTAAGCAGCTTTGGCCAGCAACCATTCACCCATACGGCCAGCAGAGAGAATATCTCCTGCAATTATGATTGCACCGTGCTGGATATAGCGGAACTGAATGATAATCCTTCCGCATTATTGTTTCTCAAATCATCCACTGAGCCAGGAGGAAAACCAAATCCTCATCCTGTCGGGTTCTACTACTTCAAAAGCAAATGGCATATCATTAACCTCGACCAAAAGGCTGTATTGGCTGGCACCATCTTCCAGGTTGAATACGTTGCCAAAGCTGATCCTGCTCATTTTCAATACGAGTTCACAAAAACGGATATACAGCGGGATGGTTCTGCCTGGATCGATCACCCCGCTTTGAATAATAACCCCACAGCCCGGTTCACCACTTCGCCAAGTTGGATTCCGGAAAAGGGAGCTTTCGCCAACCGGGAAGAAGCTGTAGTCAGGTATGACACATCCAGAGGCCGCTGGTCGGTAAGCAACCTGAATAAAAAGCCCCTGTTTGATAGAATTAATTATAATATATCTATCGAAGCGGCCGGCAGTAAGACCGCCTCTCCACCTATCGTTACTGACAAAATTTCTTTACCAATCGGTGAAGTGGTAGTGCCGGCAAATCCCAATCCAGCTAATCCTAATGCCATATCAGGCGATATTATTGTTATGCTTATGACGGCGTCGGTGGGTAACACCAAGCTACCCGGTGATAGTAAAATGCCCGCCTTTCCTGATCACACTGAATTATGGGGATTGGAAATGGGCACCAATAATCTTTCAGCAAGAAAAAATACCTATGAGCCCATCACCATCCGGCTTCATTCAGGTACGGCGATGATGATCCAGCTCCTGAATGCTTATATCAACAAGCAAAGCATGAGCTTCCAGATCGATGCTTTGACGGTCAATGGAAATGTTGGCAAGAACGTGGTCAATTATACTATCAAGCTAACGGGTGCAACGATCAGCAGCTATAGACAAGTATTTCTTATGGACCCCTCCCAGGGCGGAGGCACTGGTAAGGCAACAAGCATCACAAAGACCTACGACGAGATCAAGGTGACATTCACCCAGATCCAATACACCAACAGTACTGGCTCCACTGCTACAGATAATTTCTGATCTATATGAAAAAGATATTTTTTATCGTTTTATTGTACTTCCTGTCTTCAACATTTGTTTCAGCACAGATTCCTTCCCAGGCCGAGATGGATAAACTGATAAAACAATCACAGGACCTGTTAAAACAATATGGCGGTGACACAATGGTAAAAAAAGCATTGAAAAGTGCAGAAGAGCAGCAAAAGCAGATCGCCGGAGCGATAAAAACAAGCCCGAACAAGCCGGATGCATCTTCTAATAACGATCCGGGTGCCTATGGCAATGTTGATAACTGGAAATTTCCTCCCCGGAACATTGCATTGTTGTCCACTCTTCCAAAGGGAATACTTACCAAAGCACAACTCGTAAGTTTTTTATCCGATCTCTATGGACAACTTTCAAAGAAACTTACTGTTGGTACGGCCGCTTCTGTTCAAACCATTGCTGCAAAATATATGAACAATGCGGATAAAATGGGAGATGCAGCGGTCATTGGCTGGTACAATGATCACGAAGAAGAATCGATCCTGCTGATCATCAAAGCGGCCGCCACAAATCCGGATAATGAACTACTTCTAAATAACTGTGCTGCGCTGTTAACAATGGGTGGTATAGAGCATAAGGCCATCCCGATCCTGAAGTATATTTTACAATCCTACCCTGAGAACAGTATGGTGTTGAACAACCTCGGCCAGGCATATGCAGGGCTGGGCGAGACGGATACAGCGATGCATTATTTCATGCGATGCATGAGGACCGAGCCTGAAAATGCCGAAGCATGCGGCACTGCCGGGCAAATAGAAGCTACGAAGGGAAATATCGAAAAAGCAGTTGAATACCTGGAGAAATCGCTTAAAAGTGCTTATACAAAAACGGCTGCACTCAAATTGAGAAAGCTCCGGAAGGGTTACCGGGTGTCCCGGTTAGTAAGACCCCGTGTCAAACTTCCGGAATATTTCAACCTGTTCAAATACGATCTTCCCGCTCAATGTATACGGGTTGAGGATGCGATGAAATCGGATGCGGAACATAATGCCTTTCGCACTATGGTCACGAGGCAGGCGAATTCATTTGGTGTTATTTACCAGGAACTGGTACAGAAAGAATACCAGAGGGCCATGGAGATGATGAATACTGGTGCGAGAGGCCGTCACCTGCACCCTGATGAATTCATGGCGCAGCCTTTCCACGAATTCTGCACGATCATGGCGGGTGATGTGTTATCGGAATTCCAAGATGATCTGACAAGTCTGCAAAACTGGGTAAAAAACAAATTCACCCCGGAGTATGCCACTTTAGATGCCGAATACAGAGGCCGGCTGAAAGGTTTAGGTTTTTTTGCTACGGAAAAAGAAAGATGCAATGCAGAAAATGCCCTCGCCAATGAGTTCCTGCCCCGGTTCGCAGTGGCGATGGAGGAACTCCAGGAAAGACATTTGCGTATCTACAGGCAATACTTTGATGAACTCGTTTACTGGCATTTCCTCAGTCTCCACCCCATTGATAAGGATAAAGCAAGGATGAGGCAGATCGAGTTCATCCTGCAGTACCTGAATATGCTCGGCGGAGTTTGTCAGACAAAGATCATCAAGCATTGTGATTTCAAAAGCTTCACGATAACAAAGGAAAGCAATGATATAAAAAAATATGAGTGCCCGCTGGAGATCGAGATCCCTTTCATTATTGGATCATTCTCCCTGGATTGTGACAAGGTCAGTTTTAGTGCGGGAGAGGGTGCCATATTTGGTTATGAAAAGAATTTCAAAACAAAAATATCCACGCTTAGTGTAGGGATCGGGGCCAAACTGGAACTGGGTAAGGTCAAGCTTGGCCCCGCAGAGGCTAAACTCAGTGCCAGTGCCGGCGAAACCTTGTTCATCACTTTTGATGGTGATAACAAAGTTTCTGATGCAGGATTGAAATTCGGCGTGAAGCTTGGCGCCGGGGCAGAGATCAAAGGATCAAAAGAGATCGCTACCGATAAATCCATAGAAGTAAAAAGAGACCTGGGCTCAAAAGATGTAAGCGTAGGCTATACGTTCGGAATAAGTTCCGGTTTCACTTTCAATGAAGGGCCTTTCAAAGGGATGGTGAAGTAAATAATATGAATATAGATGATAGACCAATTGAAACACATTTTATGAAAAAGACATTCTTATCAGCACTGCTGTTTTGCATATTTGGATCGGCCGGGCATGAGATCCATGCACAAACAGCTAAACTCACCGGCGCTTTTTCCGCTTCGTTTGGTATTGTAGCCGACAGTAAGGGAAATCTTTTTGTGACCGGTAGAAATAATAAGATCATTAAGATTGATCCCGAAGGCAAAGCTTCGCTATTCGCAGGCGGAGCCCGTATGGGCAAAGACGGGAAAGGAACCGGGGCAGGATTCAATGATCCGGAAGGTATTGCCATCGACGAAGCAGATAACCTGTATGTCGCCGATGGCTCCACTATCCGTAAGATAACACCTGAGGCGGTGGTGACAACGATCGCCGGAACCCGTATACCCGGATACAAAGACGGTGACGTGTCAGCAGCAGCCTTTGTCAATCTTGAAAACATCGCCGTAGATAATAATGGAACAATTTATGTTACAGATAATGAATGGACCAACAACAGGGGTAGCAGCGGATATTATGTTATCCGCAAACTCACTGCCCAGGGGGTAGTTACTACAATAAAAGATGGAAATGACAGTATGCTTCGTTTACATTATCCCCGTGGGCTGGCCTGCGATGCAGCAGGTAACCTTTATGTGAACGCCAGTGTGAGCCATTGTATCAAAAAAATATCTCCTTCAGGTACTATCAGTACTGTAGCAGGACAATGTGATAAAACAATATTCAATTCTGTTTACAAGGAAGGAGATATAAAAACAGCGGTATTGACCTGTCCCAGTGGTATGGCGATCGCAAAGAATGGCGATATCTATATCACCGATTCAAGGCTACAACGTATCATTAAGATCAGCAGCAATAAAGTAACCACGGTGGCAGGTACAGGTAAATTTAATTTTTCTGGTAACCCCGCTGGCGCTGCAGAACCGGGTTATGCAGATGGCAAAGCTTTAACGGCCCGTTTTGATTCGCCAAATGGTATTGCTTTTGACCGGAATGGTAATTTATACATCATAGACCGCAGCAGCTCCAATAACAGTTATATTCGTAAACTCTCGCCGGATGGAATGGTAACTACTTTCTGTAAACATGAATGGAATCCTAAAACAAGTCAATATGAAGAAGTGGAATAAATACAACAGCCTGTTCATTATATGGATACTGGTTTCTGTACAGGCCTTTTCTCAAACTGAGACATTTGACATTGTGACCTATACCCCGCCGAAGGACTGGAAGAAAGATGCCAAACCCGGTGTGGTGAATTATACAAAAATCAATACCACCAACGGCGGTTTTTGCGTACTTACTGTGTATGCAAGTACTATAAGCGCAGGCGATGCACAAAAAGATTTTGCCAGTGAATGGAAGAAACTGGTGGCGGAACCCTACAAAGCAGAAAGCGATCCGAAAACGGAAGCACAAACCACCGCGGACGGCTGGGAAATTGTTGCGGCCGCAGCGCCGGTAAAAGTAGATGGTGCGGATATTTATATTTTCCTGACCGTATTGAGCGGTCATGGGAAAACGGTCAGTATAAGAACAAGCCTGAATGACGAAGCCTATTTGAAGGAAATGACCGCTTTTCTTGAAACGATCGACCTGGACGAAACAAACACTGTTTTGGAAGACAATACTGGACCGGTAACAGTCAGCACCCCCGGTGGTAGCGGTAAATTCGGCATGATGAACTATGACCCTCCCGCAGGATGGAGCCACCAGGTGTTCGGAGATGGGGTGGTCTTTAAACCACTGGACCTGCCTGCAGATGAACACCTGGCAATGCAGATAATGCAACCGCTGAATTTTTCAGGCACCCTGGAACAGGCC
>CAYUCU010000178.1:0-8225 GCA_964443345.1 uncultured Chitinophaga sp. | reverse complement strand
ACACACTGCCGGTCACCCTTACCAGCTTTACTGCATCCGTTCAAAACTGCAACACGATATTGAAATGGTCCAGCGCTGAAGAATCGGGTTTTAAAAAATACGAAGTGGAACAAAGTCGTGATGGTATTGATTTTATTTTAATCAGTTCGGTACCGGCAAAAGGAAGTTACAGCCAGTACAGCTACACCCCTGCCCCCGCTTCCGGTACCATGTACTACCGGCTAAAGCTGGTTGATATTGATAACAGTTATTCATACAGCAGTATTGTTACTGCTAATACTAATTGTGCTGTGCTGCATACAAGAGCATATCCGGCACCGGCTGATAAAACAGCTACAGTGGAAATAGAGGGAATTACCACAGCAGTGAAAGCCCGGGTGTTCAGCACCGACGGTAAACTGGTGAAGACACTTACGTTGCACAATGGCCGCAACAGCATCTCTACGGAAGGATGGAGCAATGGCTTATATCAACTGGTGATTGAAGGTGTAGGTGGAAACAGCGAGAAGCATTCGTTGCTGGTGCAGCATTGAGAATTGGATCACGGATGACGCGGATTGAGCGGATGAATACGGATAATATTGGAACGCTGATGACGCGGATTGAACAGATGAATACGGATTTGTATGTTGCCCAAAGGATCCTGTGTACTACGCAACATGCCCGGATACACAAGTTATAAGTCTCATTACTTATTTCAGGTATCCCTTTATTCTGCAAAGCAGAATAGTATCCGTATTCATCCGCCTGATCAGCGTCATCAGCGTTCCAATCATATCAGCGTTCCAATTTTATCCGTATTGAATTGCCGCATTACTTTTTTGCTCTGGTACTATCCTCCAGGTCCGGCACACAGGCATACGATATTGATTCCAGGCTGCAAGTGATATCATTTACCTCGCCAGTGATCATGGATTGTTGCAAAGCACTGGCTGATACGAAAAGCGATACTGTTGCCACCCCGTGTCACAGTTTTTTTTGATTTATAGAGAAATTTCTATGCTGTCGTATCATTTTTTTTCGCATATTTACATCCTCTTATTATGTGCCGTACACATTTGCTGTACAATACCCCCTCTAAAAAGTGTCACTTGTTTTTAATCGCTGTTGCGAAACAGTTTTTTATTATTCTAAACAACACTTTTTATGAAAACGACCACTACTGCTTTTTTATCCGGCTTATTATTGCTGGCCGCTTCCCTTTCTGCATCCGCACAAAACTGTACCGTGAATGCGGGTGTGCCCGAACTGTTATGCAGAAGTAAGCAGGTAGCATTGAACGGGACCGTGTCTGGCCTTTACAATCCTTCTTCGATCAACTGGTCGCAAATAAGCGGTCCTTCTCTCGGTATCAATTATCCCGGCAGCATTTCTACCAATACGATCGGACTGACCACATCAGGTTCCGTTTATTCGTTCCGCCTTACAGCCACCTGCCAGGATGGTAATACGGTAAATAACGACATCACTTATACGGTAGCCACCAGCACCCCCGCCCCGCCTTTTCATAGTAACATTGCTGTGAATCCGGGATGTGTGGCATGGGGCCAGCCGATCCAACTTAGCGGCGCTGTACCCCCGCCCGGTTTTACAGGCACCTGGAAGATCAGGAAGCCACCTGCCGGATTTATTACAACCCTGACCGGAAATTTTAGTGACGTGCATGATCCTAATGCCAGCTTTACCCCGCTGCAAGCGGAAAACGGTACACCCAACTGGAGCTGTGCACCAACAAGCTCCACTTATACACTTGAATGGGAATGGACCAGTACCATTGCAGCGCCACCTGAATGTCCTTCAGCGCAACTTATTTCAACTTCTACCTATACGATCCATGTATCTCTTTACAATGCGGTAGATGCCCGAAACACTTGTGCCGGAAATGATATGATGTTGTATGGTACTTGCCCCGGCAGCGGTGTTGCTACCTGGAGCCTGGTGAGCGGCCCGGCAGGTTATACATTCAGTAATGTAAATGCGCAGGATGTTGTACTGACAGGCCTTCCCGGCGGCAGCTATACATTTCGCTATACCGTTACCGGATGTACTAACGGCTCAAAAGACGTCAGCTTCAACGTTGCCCCTGCCGGCTTTTACGGCTTAACAGTATCTAATGCCAATGCAGGTAATATACAAACGGGTTATTGTGATGGTTTTCCTGCCAGCCTGCAATTATCTGCCAATGCTCCCAATGTGGGAGAAACAGGTACCTGGCGGCAAATGAACGGCGCCAGCACTGCAGTGTTTTCCGATATACATGACCCCAATGCTATCCTTACAGGATTAACGGCATCAGGAGGGACCTACCGTTTCCGCTGGACCATTCAAAACCAAAGCGGTTGTTTTTCAGAAAGTGATTTAATACTGGTGGTACCACAGCCGATCACTCCCTACGAAATAAATATCGGCCCTTCCGGTTGTTTCAATCAATTCATCAATACAGGTTCGATCGGTGAATACTCTTGCTTTAAAAGGTCTGTATTCGGAGCCCTAGGTATAAATTTCGCCCCCTTCAATTTTCCTTCTGCACAGGGATGGTATCTTGACCGCATGAATCTGACAGGCAAACCTGCAGGCTCTCCGGCAGCATTGGGCGTTATCAATTTAGTTACTTACAGGCTGACACCATCCGGATCAGGTATAGTCAGCACTGTAGCTGATTGTAATGGCGTATTTGCATGGTATGAAGATCCTGGTTGCGGATCAATCTCAGGCTGTGCAACAAGGTTAATTAATATAGGAGTACATGAACCATACCTTCCCGGCGTTTATACAGGCACGATGATCATGAAGAATGCCATTTGCGGTACAGAATCCATCTGGCCTTTCAAAATGAATATCAGTGCCGCCCCTTCTTTATCCAATGCTGGTACTGACCAGAACCTGGCGTGTAATGTGACACAAACTTTCCTGGCTGGTAATGACCCATTGGCCACCGGGCTCCAGTTTGGCAAAGGTACCTGGAGCCAGATAAGTGGACCAAATACGGCTGTTATGGCTGACAAAAGTGACCGCACCACCCGGATCAGCTCACTGACACCCGGAACATACTCTTTCTTGTGGCGTATTGATGGCGGAGGTATATGTGCCGAAAGCCTGGATACAGTTGTTGTAAGGGTGAGTAATACTCCGCCTGCTGCTGTTACTGCAGGCCCTGATAAAACAGTTTGCTGGGGACCACGAATAAGACTGGCGGCAAACCTTGTACCGGCCGGTAATATTGATGCCATGCTGCTGAATACCGGCAGCACGGGTGTATGGATACAAGTAAGCGGACCTCCTGCATCGATCTTATCACCCGGTAACCCCGTAACAATGATAAATGTCATGGTCCCCAATTCTGTGTATGTGTTTCGCTACACTGCTACCAACCTCTGCGGGTCAACTCAGGCAGATGTCACTATCACAACCAACAATACCGTGGGATTCCCTCTTCCTTTTGCGGGAACGGATCAATGTTTCAATCCGGGTACTTCCTCCTTTTTGTTGAATGCCTCTACTGTTGCGGGTGGCACCGGTGTATGGACCAAACTAGATCCATTGCAACCGGGCTCATTCATAAATCCTGCTTCCTCTAATACCAACTATATTAATGCCACCACGAACCGTGTCTATGGATTCATCTGGACATTTACTCTTTCCGGATGCCCAAACAGCTCAGCTGATACAGTTTTTATTTCAAATAGCGGCACCTCGTCTGTTGCAACAGCCCGGCCCAACCTTGATACCTGTGCAGGGATCACAGGCAATACTTTTCAATTATATGCTACTCCTCCGCTACAGGGTACAGGCAGGTGGTCGCAGGTATCCGGCCCGCCGGGAACAACTTTTAATCCTTTAAATGCAAGTACACAGGTGACCTTTATTGAAACAGGTATGTATACGTTCCGGTGGACAGTAGATGGAGGCCCCTGCGGCATAAGTTCGGATGATGTGCAGGTAAATGTGGGCCATTATAATTCCATCGCCGAAATACTAACGCCGGATACATTGTTATGCAACACGAGCCAGTTTACGCTGCGGGCTGCACCTCCCCTGGCTGGAACAGGTCGATGGGAGTTCTTATCCAATATGGGCGGGGCCGCTTCAATAACCAATCCGGATGCGGCCAATACTACAGTAATAGTAAATCCCGGCATCACCATGCTGCGCTGGACAATAGCGGGCTATACGGCATTATGCCCCGGCAGTTATAAAACAATAACAATTGAATATAATCCTCCTGCTAATGCAAAAGCGGATATCAGTTTATGCCAGGCTACCAATGCCCTCCTTATATCCTCCAACCCGGGAAATGCAACAGGTACATGGTCTGTTATCAGTCAGCCTCCCGGAAGTCCTGTCCCGGCCTTTTTTAAACAAGGCAACGACAGCACCTATTCCATTTCACCATTGATGACGGGCGTCTATAACCTGCGATGGAGCCTGACCAATGCAGGAGCCTGTGGTAATTCTTTTGATGACAGGGTACTGACCATAGATGATGTAACAGCTCCCGATACAGGACCTGATCTTTGTGTAGTTACCGGAAATGCTGTTACTCTCACTGGTTCAATACCACCTGTTGGCACTGCTTCGCTTTGGAGTGTACTTCATTTACCGGCAGGTGCAGCTCCCGGCGCTATTACTAATGCTGCCCAGCCAACCACTACTTATACTCCGGCCATTACACCCGGCACCTATGGTTTCCAGTATGAGTTTACAAATGGCGCCTGTGCAAAAAAAGATTATCTGAATATAAGAGCGATACCGGTTGTTGTGGCAAACGCATCTGCGCTGAACTATTGTGATAACCTGGCAGGAATAGATCTGACAGGAAACGATCCTTTTCCCGGTAGCGGCAGCTGGTCTTTGGTAAGTGCTCCGCCGGGAGGTATGGGAGTGGTATGGACCAATCAAAATACACCAAACGCCAATGTGAAAAACCTTACCATTGGATCTTATACGTTCCGTTATACTATCACTGATGCAATATGTGGCGCCTCTTTTAAGGATGTTACCATTAACAGCCTTTGCTACACACTGCCGGTCACCCTTACCAGCTTTACTGCATCCGTTCAAAACTGCAACACCATACTGAAATGGGCCAGCGCTGAAGAATCGGGCTTTAAAAAATACGAAGTGGAACAAAGCCGTGATGGTATTGATTTTACTTTTATCAGTTCGGTACCGGCAAAAGGAAGTTACAGTCAGTACAGCTACACTCCTGCCCCTGCTTCCGGTACCATGTACTACCGGCTGAAGCTGGTTGATATTGATAACAGTTATTCATACAGCAGTATTATTACTGCCATTAATAATTGTGCTGTGCTGCATACAAGAGTATATCCGGCACCGGCTGATAAAACAGCTACAGTAGAAATAGAGGGCAGTACCATTGCGCTAAAAGCCCGTGTATTCAGCACTGACGGTAAGCTGGTGAAGACACTTACGTTGCACAATGGCCGCAACAGCATCTCTACGGAAGGATGGAGCAATGGCTTATATCAATTGGTGATCGAAGGTGTGAGTGGAAACAGCGAGAAGCATTCGTTGCTGGTGCAGCATTAGGATTGGAACGCTGATATGATTGGAACGCTGCCTGCCCCGCTCAATGCGGGGATGACACTGATCAGGCGGATGAATACGGATAAAATTGGAACGCTGATGACGCGGATGAAGCGGATGAAGCGTTCCAATTAATTCACTATCTTCCAGAAAACAACCATAACATGAAACACCTGTTCATTGCCGTATTACTATTCTGCTCTGGCACTATACGCAGCCAGGTCCTTTCAGAGATCGATTTTACGTATCGTGTTGCCGACTGGAATGGTCACCTCAGCGGACAGTTTGCTTCATTGGCCAATTCTTCTGATGGCAATACCGTATTCGCTGCCTCTCATGCAGGTGGTATTTTCCGGAGCACCGATGGTGGTAACAACTTTGTTCACCTGAAATCCTTTCCTTCTCACGGCATAAAGTGTATCCGCTATATTGAACGACGCACACCTGTACTGATAGCCGCCGTGCAGGATAGCTGGCTGGCGAGTGACCGCCGTTCGCTGGTATGGTACAGTACGGACCAGGGCACTACCTGGAACAAAAGCCGGGTGGCGGCAATCCCTTTTGGCTATAATGTGCCCTCCCGGCCCGGCACTCAGGCATACGATATTGATTACAGCACTACGAGTGATATCATTTACCTCGCCAGTGATCATGGATTGTTGCAAAGCACTGATGGCGGCGTTTCTTTTAGCTACCGGGAAACTGCCAGCACGATGCCGTCTTCTTACAAAAGCAACCCGGTTGTGACCTCTGTAGAATGCGGCAGCGGCACCCGGGTATATATGGCCGGTAGTAGCGGATTTTATTATTCGTCTGATGGTGGTGTTAACTGGGTACGGTATAATTATCCGGCCACGACCGTTCCTTCTACGGTGCAGGTAAAAAATCAGATCGCCGCTGTTCCGGGCTCCGGCACCATATTATTTCTCACTTCAAAATACTGGACAAGTGCTTCTGCTTACTCAGAAGAATATCTTTCCTGGTCAAACAATAATGGCAGCACCTGGAACAACCTTCCCACCACTTCTATTGGTGATGGCGGCTGTGGTGGCTTTCCTTCTGTAAAGGCCACCAGGAAAAGTACTCCGGGCAGGTCCGACAGTTGTGTACTGTATGTAAGTAACCGTTGTAATTTTTTCCGGAAATCATTCCCCATCATAGCTGGTAATGCGGTTGACTTTGCTAATACTGCTCCCTGGACGATGCTGAACCATTACCATGCAGACACACATGAGATCACGTTCCGCAATGAATCTACCGGCCAGGATAATCCGTTGTATATGTCAACCGATGGCGGGCTGCACAAACTAAGTAGTGGTTTTGATTACCCGTTGATAAGCGGGCCGCACCGCGGATTGAATGCACTGCTGGTGTATGATATGCTCGGGCAAACCACCCGTACCTCCAGCGGCTCTGATATTCATACGGTATATTTTGGAACACAGGATAACCTGCTCGGTTATTTTACAGATGGATTGCGTCCTTACACCGCATTCCCCACTGTGTTTTGGGAAGGAAGAGGTCTTGAAAGCAGTCTCTACGGAGGGCAGCTTACTTTTACTGCCGGTTCACCGTATGGCATTTACCGTTCGGCAGCCAAGTACGTGGGCTTAACGGGATTCAATAACTGCCCCGGCAATATCTTCTGGCCGTATTATATAAAAGATGGTTGCTATGTACAGTTAGGTGTACCACCGGGCAGTGAGCCGGGCACTACTGGTGTATATCTAACCAAGAACAATGGGCGAAACTGGTGGTTGCTCTTTTCCAAAACAGGAGAACAAGCCCGTGTAATGAAAGTAGTAAGGACCTCTTCCAGCTCAGCTATCATTTTTTTGCCGGTCCTGAATGAAAGCGGCAAACAGGTCTTTGTAAAAATAGTCGCCGAGTTTCCTTCCTTTTCCATTTTTGGTGAAGACCTGCTGATGCCTTTTTCATTTCCGATGATGCCTTCCTTCACCAACTTTGGAAGCCTGGGTTTTACCCAATGGGAATCGACTGTATTTGCCGTGAACCCGGCTAATACAGACCACATCATTGCACCGGATATGGTAAGCAATACACTGAAGCAAACATTTGATGGTGGTAATACCTGGACAGAGATAACGGGTCTTACCCGCCGCATACTGGGAGAAGGACAGTTTGATTTCCGGTTCGACCAGGCCAGCTTTATCTCCTCCATTGGTTTTTCGCCCAATGGTCAGATCATTGTGATAGGCACTGCGCTGAATGGTGTCTTTTTTTCAAGGGACAGGGGTGTTTCCTGGGCTAAGATAGCCGGCTCTGAATCGCTCAAGAATATTTATCAACCTTATTTCAAACCTGCCAGCAGCAGGGATGATATACAAGAGATCTTTTTTCCCACTCATGGCAGGGGCATCTGGAAAGTGGAACTGCCCCGCAACCCTACTTTTTTCCTGGTGGATATTCCCTACTGGAAATATTACTATCGTTTGCCAAGAGACATCGGGCCTGTTACTGGTATCAGCGCCCTGGGCCCTGCGGAAAATAAAACCACCACGCCGCAGGAAAGTGTGATCCTGTTTCATCCCGATTCTGTTCGGTCGGTGACCAATACACCAAATGGAATTACCGTGACCCTGGCAGAGCGTTCAGAATTGTATGATCCGAATAGCGGTTTTGTACCATTGAACCAGCAGCAAGTTCCCGGGCTGGAC
>CAYUCU010000177.1:0-8422 GCA_964443345.1 uncultured Chitinophaga sp. | reverse complement strand
GACACACTGCAAACAGACACTTACGGCTGAAATTTCAGACAATCTAAAAAAAACCTGGAGAAAATTTGCGAAACCGAAAAGTTGCACATATGTTTGCAACCGATTGGCTTCATTAATTAAATAGACAAATGCGAAGAGATATTTCTCAAGCAATTGCAGACCCAGCAAGACGGGCCGTTATCGCCATAATTGCATTACAGGCAATGACACCTAACTCCATTGCCAACAACTTCAACACCACACGGCAAGCTGTTTCAAAACGCTTACGCATTTTAAAAACAAAAAATGGACAGTAACTTATTATTCAACTTTAAAGTTGACAGATCAACAAGCACCGTATTTATAGACAAGGAGTTTGATGCCGAACGTTCATTGGTGTGGGATGCTTTTACAAAGCAGGAAATTTTAGACCAATGGTGGGCACCAAAGCCATTTATTTCAAAAACAAAATATATGGATTTCAGCGTTGGAGGCAGAAGATTTTATGCAATGGTAAGCCCGGAAGGAACGGAAACAGGTTGGCAACAATTTGATTATACTTCCATTACACCCCAATCAAATTTTAAATGCATAAGTTTTTTTGCCGATAAGGACGAAACACCGCTTGGGCCAGGTGCAAATTGGGACCTGACTTTTAGTGAACAAAATGGCCCCGATGGCTATCGGGGTACTAAAGTTAGTATTTCAATTTACTTTGAATCTCTTGAAGAGTTGGAAAAGATGATAGAACTGGGCTTCAAAGAAGGTTTCACTGTGACATTAAACGAATTGACAAACGTATTAAAAACTTTAAAGAAATAGAAAATGAAAAAATTAATTTTTCTTGCAGCAATTGTTTTTTGCTTGGCCATTTCTTGTTCAAATCCAAATCAGGCAGACAACCCTGACAACGCTATCAATCAAACTGCAATTGCAAATGACTCCGGTAAAAACATTAAAACTAAAAATATGATCACTCAAAAAATTACACCCTATTTGTGGGTAGAGAAAGATGCCAAAGCTGTAGCCAATTACTACTTATCCATTTTTAAAGACGGTAAGCTGAAAGATTTTCGCAAGTTCGGTAGTGGCGAAAGCGGAAACGATGCAGGAATAGAAACAGCTGTAATTGAAATAGCAGGAATGGAGTTTAGTATATTAGCAGCAGGCCCGCTGTTCAAATTTAATGAAGCAGTTTCTTTTGTTATCAATACAAAAGACCAGGCTGAAACAGATTATTATTGGGAAGCCCTTACTAAAAATGGCGGTGAAGAAGGATCTTGCGGATGGTGCAAAGATAAATATGGGTTATCCTGGCAAGTTGTGCCAACTGAATATTTTGAATTAATACATAGCGATGACCCTAAAGTAAGGGATAAAGCAATGAAGAATACATTGAGTCAGAAAAAATTGATACTTTCAGAACTTAAATGACCTAAATAATATCGGCTTAGAAGGGCAAGTCAGAATTTGGATACGAATAAGAATTAAAATTGCCCATAACAGGCGGTTTGGCAACCTGCCTGCAGACAGGTAACGCAGAGCAATAGAATAAACAATGAACTTTTATTTATCCGCAGGATGCTGTGCATAAATTTAGCAGCTGGTACGGGTCTGATGACGCTGACAAGTATCAGACTCCGTCAGATCGGACGGAATTCTAATGAAACACCTGCATAAAGCCCTGCCCGCTGTGCGTTATTGTGTTTACTTAATACAACACCTAATGAACGTATTCCGAAAATGCATATCCCTGCTGCCGCTGTTATGTATTTTTTTTACCGGCGGCGGACAGCAATTGAAAGACTTTGATGTTCGCAGAGGAGTGTACCCTTTTTTTTTGGGTTCCATCCGGACACAACAGGACAGCTCCTTTCAACTGGCAGAAGCAGGGAAACTTGAGTATAAAGGCAGAACGGAATACACTTACTATTATCCGGCAACTTTTAATCATCCTTACTTTTTAGGAGGGGTTTACTTTAAGAACGTTATACTTACTTATGTATCCGACACATTGATGCGGATCATGCTCGACAATACTTATACACCCCGGTTATACCCGGACTATGACAAAAGAGCAAAAAAGGAATTTCGTCAGCTTTGTAAATTTTTAAAAGAGCTGTGGAAAAGTCCGGGCATGAAAAAAACGTTCATACAGACACCCGACAAACGTATTATCTCCGATGGGTTGCAATGGAATACGAATGGCAAAACAATGAGCGCAGCGTTGTATGAGGATAAAAGTAAAGCTCACCGGCTGTATATTATCTCAATCACGTTAGAACTATCCGGGTATGAATAGACAACGGGACTTATGGGATTTGGTGCCAGCGGAGCAAGGCCGACAGGCAGGTATATTTTCAACTTTTGTAACTTACACCGGCTGCGGTTCAGCGCCGGACATTTTCTCAATGCCCCGCCGAACGCAAAGCCCCCACCCCGTCATTAATTTGGAAAAACAATGAACAAATACGGCCTCTCATTTTTACTGGTTATTTTCTTCCTTATCATAAGTTGTGAAAACAGCAATAAAACAAAAACTGATATTACCCATGATTCACTGACCTCTGAGGTTAGTTCAAAACGGGAGGATTCTGCAACATTGAAGGTTACAGATACCAGGTCAGATTCTGTGATACCAAATAGAGATACTCAATCATTTTTAAATAGAAGCGATTTAAAAACAGATGATTATATTAAACAATATCCCGGTAATCAACATGCTGAATTAAGAAGCCATATAGAGCGGTTGCGAAAGGAATGGCAAAACGTGCCCAATCCAATAACCGCAACCTACCAGGGAAATGACTTTGGTGATTATCATCATATCCTTTTCAAAGCCGCAAATGGGGCAGCATACGATTTTGGACAGGCAAAAAATAGTTATGGACAATATAAACTGCATGAACTTTCAGGACAGTATAATGACAACCCGGAATTTTTAGGAAAGGAATTTAAAGTTTACTGGGATTGGAAATTGTCTGACTTTCTTTGCTGTGAAGGAGATTATGGAAAGGCCAAAGCGTATTTACCTTCAATAACAAAACTGGAATTAATTAAAAAATAATACCAGCAACAGTTTGGCGGCCATTGTAAAAAGACAGTAACAACCCTGCCTGCCGGCTTTGCTGCCCTGAAGCTATGCGAAGGCGAGCAGGCATAGACAACAATAAAAATAGAACTATATGAGAAAAATAATTTCCTTTATGCACTTATCGCTTGACGGTTTTGTAGCAGGACCAAACGGAGAAATGGACTGGATCAAAGTGGATGAAGAAATTTTTGATCATGTTGGTAAGCGGATAAGCGAAGGCGACACTGCATTATACGGACGGGTAACTTACCAGATGATGGAAAATTACTGGCCTACCGCAGCCGATAAGCCGACAGCGTCCAGGCACGACATTGAACATTCAAAGTGGTATAGCAACGTTCACAAAATTGTTTTGTCAAAAACAATGAAAGATGCACAATTGACGAACACAAAAATCATAAGCGACAATCTTTCGGACAGCATAAATGAAATAAAACAGCAGGGAGATAAAGAGATCTTGCTTTTTGGCAGCCCGACAGCAACCCATTCACTTATTCAACTGAACTTAATTGACGGTTACTGGCTATTTGTTAATCCCATTATTCTAGGGCGGGGCATTCCATTATTTGCAGACATCAAAGACAGAATAAAACTAAAGCTATTGACTACCCGGCAATTTACCTGTGGTGTAACTGAACTGAATTACACAGTGGACAGATAATAACATCGAACCGTTAGCATGGCATAACATGTCCCGAATAAGCCATGCCTGCGGCAAGTAAACCGGGACAGGTATAAACACATCCGCTGCCGGGTATCCAGAAAAAGCAGAAAACGGGATTATCTCAGCGTAAAGCCTTCCAAAAATTTGGTATTGAAATCACCACTGCGGAAACGTTCGTCTTTCATTAATTGTAAATGAAAAGGAATGGTGGTTTTGACCCCTTCTATAACGTACTCACTCAACGCCCGGTACATGGTATCAATAGCTTCATTGCGGGTGCGGGCCACGGTGATCAGTTTCCCGATCATAGAGTCATAGTAAGGCGGAATAACATACCCGGCATACACATGACTATCCACCCGTACCCCATGCCCGCCGGGCTGGTGCAGTGTGGTGATCTTTCCCGGTGAGGGACGGAAATCATTATACGGATCTTCTGCATTGATCCGGCATTCGATGGAATGCATCTGTGGTATATAATCTTCGCCGCTTATCTTTTCGCCTGCGGCAATTTTTATCTGTTCTTTGATCAGGTCAAAATTGATCACCTCTTCCGTTACACAATGCTCCACCTGTATCCGGGTATTCATTTCCATAAAATAGAAATTGCGGTGCTTGTCCACGAGGAATTCAATAGTACCCACACTTTCATAATTGATAGCGCCTGCTGCTTTCTTTGCTGCTTCACCCATTCTGTAGCGCAGTTCATCTGTCATAAACGGAGAAGGTGATTCTTCCACCAGTTTTTGGTGACGCCGCTGTATGGAACAATCCCGTTCACTCAGGTGGCATACATTTCCATACTGATCACCTGCTACTTGTATCTCAATATGCCGCGGCTCTTCTACAAATTTTTCCATGTAGATACCGTCATTCTTAAAAGAAGCTGCTGCTTCTGCTTTGGCGGTATCATATGCTTTTTCCATCTCACTTTCCTGCCATACAATGCGCATCCCTTTTCCACCTCCACCGGCTGTAGCTTTCAGGATCACAGGATATCCCATGTCCTTTGCCAGCCCTTTAGCTTCATCCACACTTTGCAGCAGGCCCTGTCCACCTGGCACCACCGGCACCCCGGCCTTTATCATGGTCTCTTTAGCAGTGATCTTATCGCCCATTGAATTGATCATCTCAGGTGTGGGGCCGATAAATTTTATACCATGATCATTACATATCTGAGCAAACTTTGCATTCTCTGCCAGGAATCCATATCCCGGGTGGATAGCATCTGCATTGGTAATTTCTGCCGCAGCCATGATGTGGGCCACATTCAGGTAAGAGTCACTGCTTTGAGGTTTACCGATACAAACAGCTTCATCTGAAAATTTTACATGCAGGCTGTCACGGTCAGCAGTGGAATAAACGGCCACGGTCTTAATACCCATCTCGCGGCAAGTGCGGATGACACGCAGGGCAATCTCTCCACGGTTGGCAATCAATATCTTCTTAAACATGAAATCAATTTGAAAATTTGATGATTTGAAAAATTTGAAAATTACAAACAGCCAATGATGAACGAAACAACATTCTCAAATTGGCACATTTCCAAATTTTCAAATTAACTGGGTTCTACCAGGAACAGCGGTTGATCATATTCTACCGGCGATGCATCATCCACCAGCACTTTTACGATCTTGCCTTTTACTTCACTTTCTATTTCGTTGAACAGTTTCATGGCTTCAATAATGCAAACCACATTACCCGGTGACACCTCGCTGCCAACATCTACCAGGTTGGGCTTATCCGGTGAAGACTTCCGGTAGAAAGTTCCGATCATCGGGCTTTTGATAGTAATGGTATTGACGGCAGGCGCTTCAGCAGCTTTTGGCTTTTCTGCAGCCGGTGCTGCAGGTGCCATTGCGTGTTGCGGAGCGGCAACGGCCACAGGAGCAGCATGAACCGGGGCGGAAGACACCAACTGTGTTATATGCTCTTCTTTTTGTTTGATAGTTACCCGGAAATCCTTTTGCTCAACTGTTACTTCACCAATATTCGATTTGTTGACCATCTTGATCAACTCTTGAATTTGCTTGAAATCCATGTTTTTCAATTTTATATACAGTTTTGGGTTTAGAGAAATCTTACCGGTATGTCCGGAAGCGGGACGGGCGGCTAAGGTAATGAAATCAAAATGAGAATTTCAATGATTTTTTGGCATTTTATATCAAAATCGGGCCGAAATGGGCGAAAAATAGCCCGAAATCGGGTGATTTCGGGCTATTTTCTATAAGCACCTGTTTACTCTTTTACACGTTCTACATACTCCCCGGTCTTGGTATTTACCCGGATCAGCTCTCCTTCATTTACAAATAGTGGCACGCCAATATTAGCACCTGTTTCCAGTGTGGCTGGCTTTAGTGTACGAGTGGCTGTATCTCCCCGAAGTCCCGGTTCGGTATAAGTAACCTGCAGTACAATTTTGTCGGGCAGCTCTGCTCCCAGCACCTGGTCATTTTCTGTATTGATCAGTACACCCACTTCCTGGCCTTCTTTAAGGTATTGAGGGGCATCGATAGTAGTTTCCTGCAGGGCTATCTGCTCAAATGTTTCATTATCCATAAAGTTATAGCCCGTATCATCCTTATATAAGAACTGGTAATAACGGCGTTCCACCCGTACCGGGAATATGTTATCGCCTGAGTTCCAGGTTTTTTCGATAGAGCGGTTATTGTCCACCCCTTTTAGCTTTGCCCACACTTTTGCTGCTGCCCGTGCTGTTTTGTTTTCTCCAAATTCCACCACAGTATAAAGGCTGCCTTCAAGATTCAGGATCATGCCTCTGCTGATGTCTGCTGTATTTGCCATTTTTTAAACTTTGCGCCCGTCCGGTAGTACGAATGGGGCTGGTTGAAAAATCATTTTTTAAGGCCGCAAAGATAAGCCAGCCGGCTGCCAAAAAAGGGAAAAAAAAGAAAATAAATATCCCAAATCAAGGGGATTGTAATAATTTCGAAATTCTGAGCGAATTTATACGACCAGCTCCATAAGGCTTCACTACATAAGCCCTTCCGGCCCTGTCCATCCAAAAATTACCCGTAAACATTCCCCTCTCCTGTAAGGGAGGTATTAGTTCAGCATTTCTACTATTCAATTTTAACGGGTAAAAATTTACGATCATGCGTCAAAGACTTAGTGCTATTAGTATCAGTTTACTTTTATTGCCTCTCACAAAACCGCAGGAATCAGCCCTGCCGGTATCACAGGAAAAAGCTGCTCATTTTATTCTTCCAGCCATACCCTGCCGGTATGATTCAAAATCTCCGGGTTTGACATCAGCAGCTGGTGAAGCGGCTACTTTAAAACAAGGAAGCTGGTACAACAATGCGCTGAAAAATATAGAAGAAAGTGAATACCAGTTTAGCAGGCAGGAAGAATACAAAGCCTGGTCCACTCCTAACCGGAAGCATAATCTCCGTTTCTATTATTCAGAAAAAGGGTTTACCGTTCAACCCCGCACTACAAAAATACCTGTTGGCGAATATGACCCGATGGCTATGCCCGGTAAAACAAAATACTGGTACCTGCCTGATTGGAAAATAAGATTTGAATTAGATACATCGCAAGTCGGCAATGGCAATTGGCAGGTAAACAGTAATAAGGCGGAATACACTACCCCTGCTGTTACCATCCAATACATCAACAACAAAGAAGGCATGCGTCAAAACTTTATTGTGCAAAAGCCATTGCAACAAGAAGGAGGACTGCAGATCAGCTTTCACATTAAGACCCAATTAAAAGTAACTGTACAAAAAGACCGGCTGCAATTTTTCCATGCTAAAAAAAATGTGCTCAACTACGAGGACCTGAACGTATGGGATGCCTGTGGCAAAAAGCTCAATGCTTATTTCAAAGAAAATACAAAAGGAAGTTATACTATCCAGGTAGATGATACAGGTGCCGCTTACCCGGTAACCATTGACCCGGTAAGTACCACACCGGCAGCTATGATGGAAAGTAACCTGGCAAATGCGAATTTGGGCATTTCTGTATCCGGTGCAGGAGATGTAAACGGCGATGGATATGGCGATGTGATCGTTGGAGCATATTTGTATTCAAATGGCCAGGGGGCCGAAGGAGCGGCTTTTGTATATTCTGGTTCGGCCACTGGTGTTAATACGGCTTCGCCAATAATATTAGAGTCTAACATGGCGGCTGCATTGTTAGGATATTCCGTAGCACCTGCAGGTGATGTAAATCGTGATGGGTATGCTGATGTGATCGTGGGGGTGGAACAGTACAGTAATGGCCAGGCCAATGAAGGCGGCGCTTTTATTTATCATGGGTCAGCAGCGGGTATCAATACTATACCTGCTGCTAAAGTAGAAAGCAACCAGGCAAATGCGAATATGGGCGTTTCAGTAGCGGGTGCAGGCGATGTAAATGGTGATGGGTACAGCGATGTGATTGCCGGTGCCTTTAGTTATGATAATGGACAATCCAATGAAGGCGCTGCCTTTATTTATCATGGTTCGGCTGCCGGAATAAATACCACAGCAGCAGCAAGAGTGGAATCTAACCAGGCGGCGGCTATCATGGGCCAATCCGTAGCCGGTGCCGGAGATGTAAATGGTGATGGATATAGTGATGTAATTGTAGGTGGTTTGGGTTATGATAATGGGGAAGCCAATGAAGGCGCCGCCTTTATATATCATGGTTCGCCGGCAGGCATCAATACCATCCCGGCC
>CAYUCU010000176.1:0-8459 GCA_964443345.1 uncultured Chitinophaga sp. | reverse complement strand
GTGGCCTGGTAATAGTTTAAGGAAAACCCATACGCATCCCTTGCCACCAGCGCATAAATTTATTTTGGGGCTCTAATCGTTCTGTTCTTTTCCCGGCAGCAGTTCCGGCTGTCCGCTGCAAGTCCGGCACATAGCCATCACACAAAACCTTCACCGGGCTTTTCGCTCCCATCCGGCAGCCTCTCAGCTACAGTAACACAGATGGGCATTGGCAGAGTGCCTGCTATAATGCGAACAGACGTTCTACGGCAGGTACCAGCCTTGGTATCATTGCTCTAACGCCTGGCTTGCAGGCTGCATAGCTGTATTGTTTTTGCTGGTATTTTCCGCAGGATACACAGTAATACTTTTGAGTGCCTGTTTTTTGCTTGCCAGCTTTCTGGCACTTCCTGCTGCAATATTTACATTCCATCCTGACCTGATAATTTGATACATCAATAGAAAAATCATGACTGGAAATGTTCAGGTCTTTGAAAAATCACCTAATAATACACCAAAAAAAGACAGGAGGCAATTAATTTGTCTCCTGTAATTCATTGTTTTATGTCGTAGCTATAAAAACCAGATAATTTGATACATTACCTAATCTGATACATTGCTGCATTTAAGAATAATAGAATCCATATTATATATACGAATAGAACCATTCTTATGTTTTAGGGCATAAACTAATCCAATTTTTAAAAAATTTTTTTTGAGGATTTCTTCTGTGTAAATTAGTTTTTCTCTTGTTTCACCTGAAGGGATTTCATAATTAAATCTATAAAAATTTTCTCGTATGACATGATTACTATCTTTCAATTCTACAAAATTTATTCCATCGTCTGACACTTCTTTAATTTCAATGCTCGTTGTCAATAAAGAGTCTATAGAAAATATCACTTCTGGTTTGCTTAATAAAAAAATGGGCTCATTTAAATTATTCCTTACTGAAAGGCTAATGAACTTCCCTTTGTAAGTACTATAATCAATGTCTGTCATTTTTTCACCTGTAGGCAGAACTGGGTCCATTATTGCCTTTAAAAGGAGTGTATCTTCAATATACTTATCGAAGCTGATTTGGATGTCCTCTTTCTTACGTGAAGATGAACAAGAAACTGATAGAAAAAAAACAGCTAATATAAATTTAAATTTCATTACTCATTAGTTTGTTCTTAAATAAAAAATTAAGCTATCTCGGTGTATTGCCAACCATCATATTAATTAAATGCTTTAGCATCTGTACCTCTACTTTAAATAGTTCAGTAGACGATCCAGGGAAAATGTGTTTTAAAGTGCTTTCTTTACCCCCATCGCTTCCTGTTGGGCTTACGCCTGCATTAACAGCTCTTAAATATCCGGTTATATAGGCTTTTTGCCATTGTACAATGTGCCCAATTTTATTAGCTGTAGTGTGTGAAATTAAATTCTCGTTTGTAATTTGATTGCTTTCAAGATAAGTTCCGGTTTTATAGCCCGTTGCATTCAAATTAGCATTCACATCCCAATGTATTCCATTACCAGACCTGTTTAATCCGAAGACCTTATCTGCTTTCAATAAAAACTGGTGTAATAACTCATGAGCTACACCAAAACTAACGGTAGCGGCAATATTCGATTTACTTTTTGCAGCATGCAAAGTCCCTGCATAATATGAATAGTGCGGGGCTGGGAATCCTTTAGAGGCGACAGGGATTTTGCCATCTACTCCAATATATGAGCCACCTTCTGATTCCAGTCCTGTTGAGCCTACCACACCCAAAATAACATCGGTCGCATCTAATTTTAATTTACCAGAAACAAAGTCTTCTTGCCTAACATATTTATATTGAAAATCATTAAATCCATTAGCTTCAAAAATTTTCTTAACATTTTTCAAAATCTTCTTGGTTTCAGCTTTGCCTGGCCCATCAACAGAAGCACCAGGAACTTTTGACTTGTAGGAAAATAAATAAATCGTACTATCTGAACCATTTTTATCAACTATCCAAATCGGGTTTCCACCAAACGCAGTATACGGACTTTCATAGTCCTTAATTATTGGGTCAACATTCCATCTCCTCCCCACATCCCCATTGTACTCCCAGAATAAGGCAGTCTGCGCATCGTTACCAATTTCATTGCTCTTACGTTGGCCATTAAATGCTACTACCGGCTGCTGGTTGTAGCTTTTTGCCGCAGCACCATAAGCACTGTAATAGGTAGCAGATTTTATATCAGCTATGTAGTAGTCAACCGTCGTTCCGTTGCTGCTGTGTTGTAGTTTACGATCTGTAATCACCGCTCTTGTATTACCCAAATGGTCGGATAATATATAGCCATCGTACCCACGTTGCATTGTGGTGATTTCTCCTGTTACCGGTTGCTCTACATTTACCTGCCTGGTATTAATGCTCAACAGGCTGCTGCCATACTTATACAACTCAGTCATGGTCAGGTTTCCACTGTTGATGGCGCTATTCTTTGTATAAGTGGCCATGTTATTTCCCGTAGCATCCCGCACATACCATTCAGTTACTCCTGCCACTGTTTTGCTGATCCGGTTTCCCCCTGCATCATAGGTATAGCTTACGGACTGTCCCTGGGCATTGGTAAGACTTTGTACCTTGCCATACACATTCCATAAAATGTTAGTAGTTCCTTGCGTACCATCGGCGGTTGTATTGCCAATAGCATCGTAGCTATAAGTTTTCGTTTGCCCGTTTACACTGTTAGCAATGCTGGCAAGCCTGTTGGTGCCGCTGGTATAGGTATAATTATAATTATTCAGGTTCATTGTGCTTCCGGTGCCGTTTCGCAAATATGTTTGTATGTTTCCGTTTGCACTGTAATTTAATCTTTCTTTGTAATCGTTCATCGCTACGGGTGTAAATGTGTTGTTACTGTTATTCAACCCCTCAAATACATCCACTGCCAGCAGGCGTTGCAACTGGTCGTACCCGTACTGATATACTTTGGCTTCGCCCAATTTGGGTATGTTTACCACCATTGACGATATGTTTCCGTTAAACAGATGCTTACCGGTAAAGGCATTTGCATTATTTACGGTAATAAAAGGAGCAACAGCCGTATTTATACTTTTATAATCCATAATGGTTACACTATTTACAGTGGCCTGGTAATAGTTTAAGGAAAACCCATACGCATCCCTTGCCACCAGCGCATTGGTACCACCTGTCTTTCCATCACCGCCTATATCATAAGTGCCATCGCCCACGGCTGTACTATTCACCCCTTTCAGCCAGCCCTGTAAATTGTACGCATAGTCCACCCCCTGCACCTGCTGCTGCCCCAGCACCGCCCTGGCCAGCGGGCCATGTTTGTAATAACTGTAAGTGGCATCCCGCTCCCATAGCAAGCTGTCGTGGCTGGTTTCCACCATCGTCAGCTTATTCTCCGCATCATAACTGTAGCGGTGGTAAAACCGGTCGGCATTGGTTACCCACTGGTTCGTTACCGGGCTTATATAGCCGGGCTGGTAGCTTACCAGGTTCACCTTGCCGCTTACCAGGTCATAATTATATGCCATGCGCTTAAAGCGGTGCCCCGCCTGGTTCATTATGTTAGGGTAAGCGCTGTTGCCATAGTCCTGCAGCAGGGTGTCCACATTGCCGTGTATATCATAGGTATAATACGTGGCACTTCTTGCATAGCTTTCACTGCTCAGGTTCCACACCTGTGTATAGCTTACCCTGTTGCGCAGGTTGCGCTGGGTAAGCAGGTAGGCAAACTCTGTTCCTCCGTAGGCTATATCATACTCTGTTCTCGTTAGCTGTTCTTTGTTATTGGCGCCGTTTATCCAGTTGCTCAGAGCTGTGGTATCACGGCTGATGGTTTGCGTCATGGCTGTGGTCTGCGGTTTTTGTCCCACCTCTTTTATCCTTCCCAGCTCATCATATAATGTATAGCTGTACCGGAGCGTCCCTCCCCCTTCGGGGGAGCCGGAGGGGGCCGCTTGTTCTGCATTCTGGCTCACCACCAGCCTTCCCAGCACATCATACCAGAATTTGCTCAATCCCCCATCCGGGCTTTTTTGCTGCACCACCTGGCCAAGTGTATTGTACCGGTAGTCGGTAGTAAGCGTATGCCCGGGGCGTACCGGGGTGGTGGCATTGGTGTTTCGGGCCGTTTTCACACTCGTCAAAAATGCCCCATCGGCCCTGCGGTCTTCCACCCCTTCCGGCGGCACGGTCCTTACTAATTGCCCGCCCTGGTCATAATAATATAGTGTAAAATGATGTTCCGCTCTTTCATAGGTCACGGTAAAGCTTTCCAGGTATTTGGCACGGGTACATTTATTATAATAGGCCGTGTCAAAGTTTCGCCGCAGGCTGTCGAGGTAGAGTTCCCATTTTACGGTACCATCATTAATGGCCCATAGCATCGGGTCTTTACAGGTGCTGGTGTCTTTGGGCGGCGGGTTAAAGATCTCCACGTTCAGTCCGCAAAGCATCGGCGGGTAAACGGGTGGGGTGGCGGGCGGGGCGCCGCCTGTTCCCTGCTCTTTCCCACTGTCGCCGCCGGTGCAATCTTCTGCCGCTTCTTTGCCGCATATATAAGCACTGCCCGGGCCGAGTATGCTGTTATAGATCGCCACCAGTTCGCACCAAGTTTTACTGGTACCCATTGTCCAGTTTATCCAGGCAGTAAAGTCGTTGGTGCAGTCTTCAGGCACACCATTCGGGTTGCGCAGGTAGTAGGCGGTCTTAAAGTCACGAAGCACAGTAGCATCATTAAGTGTGAGGTAGAGGTTCTCACTCTCCAGGTTTGCCGGCATGGTAAGGCATCCGGACATAAGGGCTTTTATCTGGCTATATACCCGCGGACAGTTGCTGCAGTCGCCGCCGGCCGGACCGTCATAGCCAAAGGCAGCATTAAAGATGCTTTCAAACAATTGCCTTCTTGCCTGCAGGGGTATCTTCATAGTGCCATAGCGGCTGATGTAATTATTTACAAAAGCGATATACTCGGGGCATTTACTCTCGCATACCCGCAGGCTGTCGCCGCACTGTACCAGGTACAGGTTGCTGATGTCGGTATAGGTGTAAAGGGTGCTGTGCCGCCCGTTGAAGAAGGCGCCAAAGAATTGCTGGCAGGCACCGGCGCATCCTCCCCCCGGGTATTCTTTTACAAAAGCACCAAGGGTGTTTTGCAGCATTTCACAGGTGAACACGGGGGGCGGTTGCCCGCATACCATCAGGGTAAACCCGCAATGGTCCAGGTAGAGTTGTTTTATTTCTTCGTAGGTATAGCTCTTATTATAATGTGTGTTGAAGCTGGTGGCAAAGCAATAGCAGAAGGTGGAATTTTGCGGGCAGGGATTTGTTGAGCTGTTAAATTGATCAATGAACTGCTGATAATAAGTAATGAGGTCGCAGCAATCCCAGTATGTGCCGCCGGTGCATACCTGCAGATTGGTAAGGCATACGGCATTGTAGATGTTTTGTATTTCTGCAAAAGTGTAGCCGGTCCCCATTTGCTGGTTAAAGAAGCCGGCGAACAAAGACTGGCAGTTACCCAGGCTGTCGGCATAAGGGTACTGCGCATAAAATAAGGAGCGGATATGATTGAGCTGCTGACAGGAATAAGGCGGTGCACAAAGCTGGTTGATGTCGGGCACACAACTGCCCACACTACTGTTGAATGACTGGTATAAGGTAACTATGGATGACCAGGTGTAAGGGGTGGCTGTAAAACCGAGCTGTGTATTAAACCAGTTAGTAAAATTAGTCTGGCATTGGGTAAGCGTCCAGGTACTTTGGTATAGCTGCGTTTTAAAATGATTATACAGTTTTGTAAGCAGGTGGCTGTTGGGGAAGCTGCAGATGTTAAGCGGGCATTCGCTTCCGCAAAGAAAGTTGTACTTGATCACTATATCCTGCCAGGTAAAGTCGGTATTAAGTGAATCGTTTACAAACTGGGTGAACAATAGCTGGCAATTACTGTTGCGCCATACCTGGTAGCCGTAGTAATTGTAATATGAATTGATGAGCGAACCCAGTTTGCCGCAGGTAAGCACCGGCTGGCATATGGGTGGTTTGGTGCCGCATGCTTTCAAAAATTCATCCATCCACTGGTTGTAGTTAAGGCTGCGTCCGGTGTTGTAGTTAAAGAATTGAACAAAGCTGTTGCGGCAGGAGTCGCCTCCCTGGGGCGGGTTAGTTGCCTGCCATGCAGCCACCAGGCTATTGAGGTTGGTACAGCTCAGCGTAGTGTCGTTGGTACAAATGATACCAAACTGCACATACTCTGTCCACAGTTTATTAAAGCCGGTGCGGTAGTTGGCAAAGTCGGCAAAGGCACGGTTCCAGGCAATTTCGGTTTCTGTTTGCGGGCTTGCATAAGGGGCCGGCACGCCTCTTTCGGTCAGGAATTTTTGTTTCAGTTCTGTATAATCGGCGCAGGTGATACAGGTTTTTGAAGAATCCATATTAGCAGTACCGCGGCACTGGAAGATGGCAGGTATCGTGTACGGTTTGGTAAGGAAGTTGCAATTGGTGCCGGTGTAGCCGGTATTGCACATATTCATAAGCAACTCAAGTGTATCCTGTGCTATGACAGTGCCCTGGGTATTCAGCAGGTAATTGCTGAAGGTGCCGGGGCTGCCTGCATTTTCCCATTGGGTTTTAAAATAGGTGATCCTGTTGCATACACACTGGTCGGGCACTGCAATTAATGGCGGCGATACGGTGGGCGGCGCCATATTATACGCTTTGGGATAGTCGATCAGTTCAGGATAACAAAATGCGCTGAGCGCAATAAGCCTGAAGTTCAGGTAGTAGGCTATCAGCTGCGGAAAGTTTCTTACAGTTATACCGCTTACATCACCACCGTCAGGGTTTTTAATTATTTGTACAGATGGTTTGCCATCGGGCAGGCTGGAAGCGCCGAAGGGATGGCCCATATAGTCAACTCCCTGTTTGCATATCAGCACCAGGTAGTTGGTAAGCCAGGCCGAATCACCATTCCAAATGGAAGAGTTGGCCGCAATAAAACTCTCCACCTGCGGGCAACGGCGCAGGCGCTGCATCCAGTAGCCTGTTTTGGCGGCACAGATATCAATGGCCTCCTGTTCAGCGGCCGCTTGTATATCGGCAGGGTCGCTAAGTAATCCGCCGGGCCCGGTAAAGCCGACAAGAGAATAAGGGGCCGTGCTGCTGTATCTTTCAAACCGTTCTTTGTAATTGTTACCGTTGGCGGTAGTATTAAACAGGCTGTAGTTAACATTGCTGTTGGCCGTCAGCCATTCACTTACCAGTACTTTTCGGAAAGTGAGGTATAGGGCACGGAAGTTTTTCCATACCATATCCATATCAGCTGTGCAATGAGTGCCCTGCACCGGTGGCATATCAGTAAGGCTGTTATAGCAAAGGCCATATGGCGATGATGGGGCGGGTACAGGAAGGCAGCCATTGACAAGCTGCTGGTTGCCGAGATCACGCAACGGTTTTTGGCAGAATACGGAAAGCTGTGCAAGCCTCCACATACCAATAGTGCCGGGACAGTTTGCTCCGCCCGCAGCAAAGTTGCTGATAATGGCATCCCGCATCCTGTTCTGGTAAGAAACAGGAATGCCGGCCAGTGCAAAGAGGGGGTCCTGGTTTATCAGGTGGTTGGCTGCCGCCACAGAGGTGGTAAGTCCGGTATTAATAATCCCGTTGCTCAATGCCTGCTGCCAGGTATCTGTGTTTTGTATTTTACTTCCAAACAGGTAGCTGGATAGCATGGGCCCCTCTGCATATTTTAGTTTGGCAAATTCCGGGTGATAATATAACAGGCTGTTAGCCCAGCTGTCTTCAAAATCGTCTGTAAAGTCTGTGGGTGAAAGGTTATGCCCTTTAAGCAAGGTAGTATTGCCAAAGAAGTTCTTGAACCCGGTACCACAGGCCAATACCTGTGGTGTGGCTGTTCCAATATAGTCCACCGGTTTTTTATACGGCGGCATCACTTCAGGACAAAGCGGTGCATCATTTCGTATGCCGGGGAAGAAAATATTGTAAGGCTGATTGGTATTTTGTGGCTGTTCCGTTGTGTTCAGCCTTGCATACTGACCATGTGGTGGTGTCATATCCTGCAGCATCATTTCTTTTATGGCCTGCAGTTCATCGGTGTTTTCCTGGGTGGTGGTAGTACCACAAATTCTTTCACAGGCAGCTTTTGCTTCCAGGTAAGCAGCGCTTATCTGCGGCATCAGTTGCTGTACTTCTTCATTGGTAAGGTTGGCTGCCGCCCGGAAGCGGGCCACAAAATCTGCTTCTGTTCCCAGGTTAGTGTTGCACTGGGTGCAGGTCATATAGCAATTTTGCTGTGCAATTGCCAGCTGGTATTGCTGCAGGATAAAACTTGCTTTTGTTTTACAGGTATCATTGGTGATGAACCTGTTTTCCCGGTACCAGTCCCTTGCTTCAGTACTTAATTTCAGTTCTTTTACTACCGTGTATTAGCCTTCTTCCAGCGCAACGGTAAAGTTTGCATTTAGC
>CAYUCU010000175.1:7673-8516 GCA_964443345.1 uncultured Chitinophaga sp. | reverse complement strand
ACGGTTTCTTCCTCGCCTTCATTGAGCAGAAAGTTTTTCTGGGTGGGATTACGGCCGGCATAGCTGAAAATGATAGCAAAGGCCTTTTCAGCTGCTACTTTTATCCGGAAATAGCCAGAATCGTTGGCAGTGATGCCTTTGGATTGTCCTAAAATAACGATGGAGACTTTGGGTAAAGGGTTTTCATTTTCATCCACCACTTTTCCGGAAACCCAGGCGAATTTTTTTTGAGAAAAGGAAGCAACAGAAAGTAGTAAACAAACTGCAGTGAGTACTATTTGGTGGGCTTTGATCTTCATAAGCGAATACGGTATCAAGATACGATTTTAATTGAAACCGCTGAGGTGCAGAGGCGCAGCGATTTTTTCACCGGAACACTCTGCGTCTCCCCGTCTCTGCGGTTAAACTTATTACAGCAACTTCAGTTGCGCAATTTTAATTGAGACCGCTGAGGTGCAGAGGCGCAGCGATTGTTTCACTGGAACACTCTGCGTCTCCCCGTCTCTGCGGTTAAACTTATTACAGCAACTTCAGTTGCGCAATCGTTGCCTTTGGATCGGGTGATTTGAAAACAGTATTGCCTGCTACGAGCACATCCGCTCCTGCAGCTATAATGGAAGGGGCATTTTCCAGCGTTACTCCACCGTCTATTTCAATATGGACATTCAGCCCTCTTTCGTCGATCATTTTGCGGAGCTGCTTTATTTTTTCTATGGTATGCTGAATGAATTTTTGTCCGCCAAAACCGGGATTCACACTCATCAGGCAAACAAGATCAATATCCTGCAGGATATCGCTTAATGCGGATACAGGTGTATGCGGGTTAAGGGCCACACCTGCTTT
>CAYUCU010000175.1:0-7663 GCA_964443345.1 uncultured Chitinophaga sp. | reverse complement strand
ATGCCCAGTGATCGTATCTGCTGCACATTGCGGTGCAAATGATCGCAGGCCTCTATATGAACCGTAAGAATATCAGCACCGGCATTCCTGAATTGCTCCGCATATCTTTCCGGTTCCAGTATCATCAGGTGTACGTCACAAACTTTAGTGGTGGCCTTGCGGAAAAATTCTATCAGCATCGGTCCGAAGCTGATATTGGGAACAAAGTGGCCATCCATTACATCCAGGTGGTACCAATCGGCTTCACTTTCGTTCAGCATAGTGCAATCGGCCTGGAGGTTCAAATAATTAGCGGAAAGAAGAGATGGGGCAATGATCGGCATGAATTGCTTATTTGCGTTGCAAGATACGATTCCTGGGCGTACCGGGTAATTAGTTGATCGGGTAATTAGTTTATTGGGTGTTGATTAAAGGAATTTTCCCATTGCTTGCGGAGACTCGCTTAACTAATAAACTAATTAACCCGCAATCTGTCCGCTGCTTCTTTTGCTTCGATCATTTCTTTGTCCAGTCCGTAAGCCCGCTGGTAGTTCAGCAGCGCTTCGTCTTTTTGTCCCATCGCTTCCTGGCATTTGGCTATCCAGTAATAGGTATCTGCATAATCGGGTGAAACATTCAGCACCAGGTTCAGTACTTTCAGCGCTTCTGTATAGTTCTTCATTTCATACAGCAGGCTTCCTTTTTCTATATAGCTTTCCAGGAATGTGTAATCATGCCGGATGGCTTCATCAAAGAGGGATATGGCTTTTGTTTTATTATTCATCTTATCATAATAAATGCCTTTATAATAATAAGGCTCTGCCCGTTCGCCCAGTGAGTCGGCCCGTATCAGGGAATCACACAACAGGATCACTTTCGGATTTTTAGTTTCAGCAAAATGAAGGGCGAGCAAATGATTCAGTTCCACATCGTATGGAGTTAACTGGTAGGCTTTTTCCAATATAGCGGTGGCTTCAGCTTCTTTTCCTTTTTTGATAAACAGATCGGCTTTCATTTTCAGCACATCCACCTGTTCCGGGTTGCTTTTCAAAATCGCATCGCAAATAGCAAGGGCGTTATCCGGCTGGCCCTGCTCAATATAGGCACGGGCAAGCGCCAGGTTCAGCAACAAGCTGTTGGGAATGCTCTTCAGTGCCTCATTAAGAAACAGGATAGCTGAATCCGGTTTTTTTTCCAGCAGCAGAGTGCTGATGCCAAAGGCATACTTTTCCTCTTTTTTCAGCGACCAGGCTTTTTGAAAATCAAGCAGTGATGGTTCCGGATAGTCTTTGCTGTTTAACAATACTGCTCTTCGGAAATAAAGATCATCGTTGTTGGGTTCCCGTTGTATACTGTCTGTCAATCCATTGAAAGGCGGATTGTTCAGTATATCGTCAAAAGCCGAAACGGTGGTTTTATCAGTACAACTACTGATCAATATCAGCCCGGCAATAACCGGGAAGATTATTTTTGTCGCCTTATTCATGTTTCAAAACTAAATGATTTTTAAAGCCGAGGTATGACAATCGCCTGACAAAAGCAGGGCTGTTGAAAAATACCTTTGCAGCCGGTAAAACCCGGCCGTTGCATTAAACGAACAAAAATGAAAAAACTTGTATTTGTTTTCGCTGGTATCTTACTGATACTTTCTTCCTGCAGCAATAGTTCTAAGGTGAGCAATTCCGGAATGGCTGTTGCCGATACCCTGAAGTATGAGGAGGAGAATCATTTTAAGAATATTCAGCAGCTTACGTTTGGTGGTGATAATGCAGAAGCCTACTGGAGCTTCGACAGCAAATACCTTGTTTTTCAGCGGACGAATGCAAAAGAAGGACTTCCCTGCGACCAGATATTTATTGGCAAAGTGCCAAAGAAGCAGGGTGATCCCTTTACCTACAAATTAGTGAGTACCGGCAAAGGCCGTACTACCTGTCCTTTCTTTACCAAAGATGGCAAACATATCATATATGCGTCCACGCACCTCGGCAGCGAGGCTTGTCCGCCCACACCCGACCGTGCCAAATATGGTAACAAATACATCTGGCCGTTGTATGAAAGCTATGATATTTTTATGGCCGACCTGGATGGGAAAATTGTAAAACAACTGACCCACGCCAAAGGCTATGATGCCGAAGCCACTTTATCGCCTGATGGAGAACAAATGCTTTATACCAGTGATAAGGATGGTGATATTGATCTTTATATCATGAACCTGAAAACCGGTACAGAAAAAAGGGTGACCAACATGCTGGGCTATGATGGCGGCGCCTGGTTCAGTCCCGATGGCACCAAACTGATATGGAGAGCATCCCGGCCAAAGACAGAAGCAGAGATAAAAGAATACAAAGACCTGCTGGCCGAGAACCTGGTAGCCCCCACCAATATGGAAGTATGGGTGGCCAATGCAGATGGCAGCAATCCCCGCCAGGTCACTTCTTACGGACAGGCCAACTGGGCACCGGCTTATATGCCGGACAGCAAACACATCATCTTTGCCTCCAACCATGAATATAAAAGAGGCTTTCCCTTCAATTTGTACACGATCAATGAAGACGGTACCAACCTGAAAAAGATCAGCCGGGATAAAGGCTTCGATGCTTTTCCAATGTTTTCTCCCAATGGTAAGAAGATCGTTTTCTGCAGTAACCGCAACAATGGCGGCACAAGAGATACCAACGTTTTTATAGCGGATTGGGTGGAGTAAAGGCTTTCTGGAACGGTATTTGAAAATACATCCGGAAATACTATTTAAATATATTTAAGATATGAAGGCAAAACTTCTGATCTTTTCCACAGCACTTTTTATTTCTTCCTGCAGTAAGTCAGATTCTTATGTAAATAATCCCGGGTCGCCAGACTACCTGCACAATAGGGCGGTTGGCGCTTCCGCCAATGAGATATTATCATCCTCAAAATATACTTCTTTACTTATTGAAGTGCAATACATGTCCGGGTATCCGCCTGACGCCGCTGCATTGAACCATTTGCAGACCACACTGGCTGCTTTGATAAATAAGCCATCTGGTATTTCGATCGTAACCAAAGAGATTCCTGTATCTAACCCGGTGTTGTCTGTAAACGATATTATTGCAATAGAAAAAAATAACCGTACTGCTTTTACCAACGGCAGCCAGCTGGCCATTTATATTTTATATACTAATGGTGAATACACCGATGCAAATGTTTTAGGCATTGCTTATAAAAATACTTCCACCGCCTTATTTGGTAAGAAGATACAGGACAATTCCGGCGGGTTGGGGCAGGCGAGCCGCACTAAACTGGTGGCCACTGTTGGAGAACATGAAATGGGGCATTTACTGGGGCTTGTTGACCTGGGCTCTCCCATGCAAACTGCACATAAAGATGCTGCACACAACAGTCATTGCAGCAATACTAATTGCCTGATGTATTATGCTTCAGAAACAAGTGATATACTTGGGTTCCTGGTTACTGGTAATATTCCAACGTTTGATGCTAACTGCCGGGCTGATCTGAGGGCTAACGGCGGGCAATAACAAATTTTGATGTTGCGGACAGCCTGTTGTAGCTTTGAAGCAATTCAAACAACTGCTATGTACAAAGGCATGCTTCATCTTCACAGTTTTCTTCGCTGGGCTATTTTAATATTGTTGCTGGTAGCTATTTACAAAAGTTATGTTGACAGGAGTAAGCCGTTTGCAGACGGACATAAAAAGACAGGGCTGTTCCTGATGATATGTGCTGATGTAATGCTGCTCCTGGGATTATATCAGTGGTTTACCGGCCCGTGGGGATTAAAAAATATAAAAGCGAATGGGATGAGTGCGGTGATGAAAGATTCCATTACCCGTTTTTTTGCCATTGAACATTTTATCGGAATGATACTGGCCATTGTGATGATCCATGTCGGTTACTCGTATGCCAAAAAAGATCTTCTTGATAAAGTAAAGCACAGAAGGACCGTTTTATTTTATGTCATAGCCTTATTGCTGATACTGGTATTTATCCCCTGGCCATTCCGGACAGTGGGAACAGGCAGGGCCTGGTTTCCGGGAATGTAAAACTGACGTCCGACCTTCGATTTCAGACTTCCGGTCTCACTTACTCTTTTCTTCCCTGTAAAAGATCTTGCTTACGATCTTCCAGCCATCTTTCGTTTTGAGCAAGCTCATTATGTCGTGGAAATAGAAAGTGGGGTATTCAATAGTGAGTTTGGCTACAGCTGCATTGCCGAATACTTCTACACTTTCAATTTTGGTTTTCCGGTCTGCTTTCTTGCCGTTGTTAGGCATCCGGGCCATAAAATCTTTAAGTGATACCACTACCAATGTGTCATTCCGCATAAACTGCATCTGCCCGCCGGGGCTAAACGCTTTGGAGAACATGACACTGTCACCATTGGTGCCACCATCGAGGTAATAATTACATATTACTTTAATAGCCTCTGTTTCCTGCTCTTTTGTTTGTGCCTGCCCAAAGGAATGCAACAGGGTAAAGCAAATGCCTGCTAAAAATATTTTTCGCATGGGTAAAAGTTTTACGGAAGATAATAGCTTACAAGGCTGCAGGTTGGTTATTTTATATGAATGGTCATTGCCCGGCCGTGTTCCGCCGGAGACCGGATGTTATTTTTTACCCAGTTCAATCACCTCACAATCCTTCATCTCCTTTCCGTGAATAACAAAGCGGATGATCGTCCTGATTTTATGCCATCCGTGGCGGCCCGCAGCGCCGGGGTTCATGTACAGGCAGTTTATTTTATTATCATACATCACTTTCAAAATATGCGAATGTCCGCTGATGAACAGCTGAGGCTGGTGAATGAGCAGTTCTTTTCTGGTTTCAGGGTTATAGTTAGGTGGCGAGCCACCAATATGCCGCAGCATCACTTTCACCTCTTCGCACATAAAAACCAACTGTTCCCGGAATTCACTTCGGATGGCCTGGTTGTCTATGTTTCCGAATACGCCCAATAGTTTCTTTTTCTCCTGGATTCTCCTGGCCACCTCAATATCTCCAAAATCTCCGATATGCCATACCTCATCACAACCTTCGAAATGATCAAAGATCTTTTCATCAAGATATCCATGTGTATCAGAAATAAGTCCTATTCTTGTCACAGAAGATTTGTAAGTTTGGAATGGCAATCTAAAACCTAAAATCTGAAATTTAAAATCAGGTTATGCCTTTCCACAGAAACTTCACCTACTATATTGATAAACGCAAATGGAAATATATTTTCCTGCTTGCCACATTAGAACTGTCCCGAAAGTAACGGTGACGTCCTTGTCTTGCTTAGTAGTATTACGGGACAATGAAGAGTGCCCACAGGGCCTTTTCGACGACGCAACAGCAGCTCATAGTAGCACTGGTGCCGCGGGCTCATAACAAAAATCTAAAATCTGCAATCTAAAATCAAAAATAATTCTATGCCTCATTATTATAAACTCGGAACCATTCCGCACAAACGACACACCCAGTTTCGAAAACCGGATGGTGGTTTGTACAGCGAGCAATTATTTTCCACTGAAGGATTCAGCGATGATTATGCCTTATTATACCATACTCATCCGCCTACACAGATCATCAAAACAGAACCGCAAATAGATGTAAGCCCCATTGTGGCAGAAGAAAAAATGCTGAAGCACCGCAGCCTGGAAGGGTTTAATATAAAACCGGTAAAAGATTATTTGCAAAGCCGGGTGCCGGTACTGGTCAATAGTGATTGCCATATCGTACTGGCAGCTCCACAGGCCAGCATGACGGATTATTATTACAAGAATACAGATGCAGATGAAATGATCTTTGTACACGAAGGAAGCGGTAAAGTGAAAACTCAGTACGGAGAGTTGCCCTTCAGCTATGGAGATTATATCGTATTGCCAAGAGGAACGATCCATCAAATAGAATTCAATGATGATAAGAACCGCTTGTTTATTGTTGAATCCTTTTCCCCATTGCGTTTTCCCAAACGATATATGAGCCGCTTTGGTCAGTTGATGGAACATTCGCCTTATTGTGAAAGAGATATCCGTCCGCCACAGGACCTGAAGACGATGGATGAGAAAGGCGACTTTCTTATCAAAGCCAAAAAGAAAGGCATGCTGTATGGCCTGCATTATGGCACACATCCTTTTGATGTGATAGGGTGGGATGGATGTTGTTATCCGTATATTTTTTCCATTCACGATTTTGAGCCCATCACCGGAAGGGTGCATATGCCGCCGCCAATTCACCAGACATTTGAGACCAATGCGTTTGTGGTTTGTTCTTTTGTACCAAGATTGTATGATTATCATCCCGAGGCGATACCGGCCCCGTATAATCACAGCAATATCGACAGTGATGAAGTGTTGTACTATGTGGCCGGTGAATTTATGAGCCGCAAGCATGTTACCAAAGGAATGATAACCCTGCACCCGGCTGGTATTCCTCATGGCCCGCACCCGGGAGCTGTAGAAAAAAGTATCGGTGCAAAGGAAACAAAGGAACTGGCCGTGATGGTGGATACATTTCGCCCTTTAATGCTCACCAAGCAGGCATTGGAAATTGAAAACCAGGATTATGTGATGAGCTGGGCGGAGTAATTATTGTTCTTACCTGTTTGCGAAAAGGCCCACTATGACGGTGGGCCTTTCGCCGTTTTAAAAGGCAGCAGACCCGCCAATTTCAGCAACCTGCCCAAAATATTTTTGGTGAAATGAATAATCTTTTTATTTTTGTTAACCATTTGGTTAAATATATGGTCAATATTAAAAAAGATAAGACAACGGAAGAACGGATCTTGCTGGCGGCTAAAAAGATATTTGTTCAAAAGGGTATGGCCGGTGCCCGTATGCAGGACATTGCAAACGAAGCAGGTATCAACAAAGCCCTGCTGCACTACTATTTCCGTAACAAGGAAAAGCTGTTTGAAGTGATCTTTATGGAAGCGGCACAAAAGCTGTTTCCCCGCATCAACCAGGTGTTTAATTCAGAGCAGCCGTTGTTTGAAAAAATAGAAAGCTTTTGCGAGGAATATATAGCCGTAGTGGAGCAAAACCCTTACCTGCCGCTGTTTGTATTGAACGAGATCAATCAGAATCCGGACTATTTTTTGAGCAAAGTGTGGACAGGAGCAAGCAAGCCAAACCCGCAAAAATTCCTGGAACAAATAGAGACAGAAGTAGAGAAAGGGACGATAAAAAGGATAAGCCCTATGCACTTGTTGATGAACCTGATATCGATGACGATCTTCCCTTTTGTAGCAAAACCCATGTTTCAGAAAAACCTGGGATTAGATGAATTGCAGTTTCGTTCTGCGATGGAACAACGCAAAAAGGAGATACCCCGGTTTATTATTGACGCTATTAAAAAATAATTTTTTCATTAAAAATTAACCAAATGGTTAAGCTATTCAAACTCACTTTATTAACGGTCTTCCTTCCGGCTTTTCTGGGGGCGCAGGAATTGAAAAAACTGGACCTGCAGCAGGCCTACGACCTGTCGTTGAAGAATTACCCCGCCATCAAACAAAAGGACCTGGTAAAGCAAACCGCCGCTATCAATATTGACAATCTTCAAAAAGGGTTTTTACCACAGGTTACTATCAGCGGGCAGGCCACTTATCAATCGGATGTGACCAAAGTGCCCGTTTCCCTTCCCGGATTTACAATTGAATCCGCTTCAAAGGACCAGTACAAACTATTGGCTGATGTAAACCAGT
>CAYUCU010000174.1:0-8563 GCA_964443345.1 uncultured Chitinophaga sp. | reverse complement strand
GTAACAAAACCATGTACGAATGGTTGACAAAACAGGATGTATGGAACCGCTCCTTGGAAAGAATTGCGGTGAGGGAGATTAGGGAATGAGGGAATGTGAAAATGTGAAAATGAGGGAATGTGAAAATTTGTCAGAAGGATCCTGCGGAAAATGCCTTTCCTCTTTCTCTCTTTGATCTCTGTGCGAGGTGTATTAAATTCCTCTGCGTTCCCTGGGCTCTCAGCGTGATATACCTGTATATTCTCTCCCGGTCAATGTATCGCCGTTACATTCACTTTCTCTATTCCGGGTAAGTGGAGTTCAATATGCCGGTCATGCGCCTTGGCACCAAACTCACTGATGATCTCCAGTATATCGTAATCAATAAAATTACATTCGCTACCGTCAATGGTCAGCACAGAATATTCGGGTATCTTATCAAGGGTCTCTTTTAGTTTTACCTTGTTCAGAAAACTTACATTGCTGTTCAGCTTTATCTGGTACACTTCTGTTTCATGCAGTTTCCTTTTCTCGATCTTATATTCCGCCTTAAAATTATTCTGGATGATATAGTAGGCAGCAAACAACACACCGGCCATTACACCCATCAGCAGATCCTGTGTTACCAGGCAAATAACAACAGTGAAAATGAATGGGAGGAATTGCTTCATACCCAGTTCCCACATATTCTTATACAATTTAGGCTTGGTGAGGTTGTATCCAGTAAAGATCAGTATGGCGGCCAGTGAGGCATAAGGAATATAGTTCAGCAAAAAAGGGATCAGTAAAACAGCGAGCAATAAAAATAAGCCGTGGGTAAAAGCCGACATCCGGGTTCTTCCACCAGCATCCACATTGGCAGCACCACGGACGATAACAGCCGTCATCGGGATGGCGCCAAGAAGGCCACAAGCCATATTGCCGACACCTTGCGCCACCAGTTCCCGGTTGACAGGAGTGATTCGGTTATGTTTATCCAATTTATCAATGGCTTCCACACAAAGTAATGTCTCTAAAGAGGCCAGCAAACCAATAATGACACCGTCTTTCCAAATGGCAGAATGAGAAAAGAGCTGTGAAAAATCAGGGAAAGACATATCGCCAAAGATGTTATCCGGAATATTTACCAGTTGGGTTTGCTTTAAAGTATAACCAGACGAAGCAGCTGTAAAAAGATAATTGACCCCCACACCAACCATCACTGCCATTAAAGGTGCCGGTATCACTTTTAATCTTTTAGCAAAAGGCCGCTGCAGTAATAGCAATGTCAGCAGCGATACCACAGTAATAATGATGGCTCCCCGGGTAATGTGCACATTGAAATGCCTGACATTGCCCGTAAAATCTTTGGAAGAAAAGAAATTCAGTACACCACCACTCCAGAAGTCGGGCTGATCATAACCGAGTGCCACAGGCAGTTGTTTGGAAATAAGCATAATGCCGATAGCCGCCAGCATTCCTTTTATTACCGCAGAAGGAAAGTAGTTGGCAATAATACCAAGCTTCAGCACACCCAGCAATACCTGGAAAACGCCTGCTATTATAACAGCTAACAGAAAGATCCGGTAATCGCCGTAAGAAAAGATAGCTGCAGCCACAATTGGTGCAAGACCAGCAGCTGGTCCCGACACACCTAATGCAGAACCACTAATGAGTGAAACGACCATGCCACCGATAATGCCTGACAAAATACCAGCATACAACGGCGCCCCGGATGCCAGGGAGATGCCCAAACAAAGCGGAAGGGCCACAAAAAAAACCGATAGACCGGCTGGCAGGTCGTGTTTCAACCACAGCAGCCGCATATATTTCATTTTTCGTTTCAAAGGAGTTGAATTTGATGGAAGGTAAAAAAAATTGCTAAGGATTAAGCTGATTTGTCCGAAGGACCCTGCGGGGAAATGTGAAAATGTGAGAATGTGGAAATGTGCGAATGCCTTTCCTCTTTCCCTCTTTTCTCTCTGAGCGAAATGTATTCCCTCTGTGCCCTCTGCGTGTCTTTCTCTCCGGGCGAAATGTATTCCCTCTGTGTTCCCTGCGCCCTCTGCGTGAAGCCTCCTGCAATAACTCTACCTTTGCACACTCATTCCCAAAACACAGTGAAAGCAGAAGATAGTTATGAAATTATACCCCGAATCGGCTTATATACAACTTGAATTTAATAAAGTAAAAGAGCTGCTGGCAAATTACTGCCAGACAGACCATGCCCGTACCAAGGCCCAAAACCTGCGCATCCACACCCGGAAGGAATTTGTGGAAACGGAACTCCGGCAAAGTCATGAGTACCGGCAACTGATAGTCAACAGTATTTATTTCCCCAACGACTATATACTCAACCTTTCTAAAGAACTAAAACTATTGTCCATTCCCGGTGCGGTTCTGGGCGGCGAAGAACTACAAATGTTGCGCAAACTGGCAGAGAGCATCGAAAAGATATTCCGCTGGTTTGATACGGAAAGAAAAACAGCTTATGGTGCCCTGGCAAAAGTGATTGACAGCACGTACTATGAAAAAGTGATCATCGAAATGATAGATGATGTGCTGGATGAATCCGGGCAGGTAAAAGATAGTGCTTCGGACGACCTGAAAGATATCAGGATGAACTTATACCGCAAAAGAAATGAACTGCGCCGTTTGTTTGATAAGATCGTTTCCAAACTGAACAAGCAAGGCTATCTCGCTGAAATAGAAGAAAGCTTTATGAACGGCCGGCGGGTACTGGCGGTATTTGCAGAGCAAAAAAGGACAGTGAAAGGAATTTTGCATGGTGAAAGTGACAGCCGCAAAACAGCTTTTGTAGAACCGGAAGAAACGATCGAATTGAATAATACGATCTCTGAACTGGAAAATAATGAGCGAAGAGAAGTGTACCGCATCCTGAAGGAGCTTACCGCAAAGTTGTCTGTATATGCTTCTTTATTGACGGCCTGGCATGAAGTGGTTGGCGAGTATGATTTTATCCGGGCAAAAGCCAAACTGGCAACAGAGATAAGGGGTGAGTTTCCTGTTGTAATTGATAAAGCACATATACAGCTGGTAGCAGCTTATCATCCCCTTTTGTATCTCTATAATCAGCGGAGCGGTAAGCCCACTATCCCCGTTACTATCACGTTGGATGATACCAGCCGGATATTGGTTATCAGTGGTCCCAATGCAGGTGGTAAAACGGTAACGATGAAAACCATCGGGCTGTTGCAAATGATGGTGCAAAGCGGTTTGCTGGTGCCGGTACACCCTTCTTCACAATTTGGCATTTTCAAACAGCTGATGATCCATATTGGCGACACGCAAAGTATCGAATTTGAATTGAGCACCTATAGCAGTCACCTGCTGCATATGAAGCATTTTATGGAGCATGCTAATGGCCGCACCCTTTTCTTTATTGATGAACTGGGCAGCGGCAGTGATCCGGCCCTTGGTGGCGCTTTTGCAGAAGTGATACTGCAGGAATTGTCAAAGAGACATGCGTTAGGCATCGTTACAACGCATTACCTGAACCTGAAAGCGATGGCAGGTAAAACGGCAGGCATCATCAACGGGGCAATGGCCTTTGATGAAAGAAATTTACAACCACTGTATAAGTTGCTGGTGGGCAAGCCCGGAAGTTCTTACACTTTTTCTATTGCAGAAAGAATTGGATTGGATAAGGATCTTATTAACCGGGCCAGGCAATTGGTGGATGAAGACCAGTTCCGGCTGGATAAATTATTGAATCGTACCGAGCAGGACCTGCAGCAGCTTGAAAAAAGAGAAAAAGACCTGCACCAGCTGCTGAAAGAAAATGAGCGGATGAAAAAAGAAATGCAGCAGGTGATGGATAAGGAAAAACACCAGCAGCAGGTGGAACTATTAAAGGAACAGAACCGGGTTGCAGAAGAACGTATCGCTTACCTGAAAGACATGGAACGAAAGCTGAAGCAACTGCTGGTGGAGTGGAGAAAAGAAGAGAATAAGAATAAAGTGATCAAACAGATGGAAGCATTGCTGTTTAAGAAAGATGAAAAGAAAGTGGTAAGCAAGATGCAGAAAAAGATCGACTCAAAATTCAATGAAGTGGGTGGTGAAATAAAAGTGGGAAATAAAGTAAAGATGAAAAAGAATCACCAGGTGGGTGAAGTGATAGAACTGAGAGGGAAGAGGGCTGTGGTAAAGATCGGACTACTGCCTATGCAGGTGGAAGTGAAAGACCTGGTGGTGGTGAAAGAGAAGAGTGAAGCAAACGAACAGAAGAACAGATGAACAAGGAATTTTGAATGAAGAAGTAAACAGCCCTGAGAGACCGAAATATCTTCAACATAGAGTGGAACCCGGTGCTACAAAAATGGCGGCATCCCTAACCCCAACGGGGTTAAACATCAATAACTCCGGGTCGCTACCCGGTGGGAGAAGAACCCCGCATGAGGCGGGGCAGGCACGAATGAAGAAGTATAAGACCCCGAAGGCCTGCCTGCCGGTAGGCAGGGGTCAAATGTCAATAAGACCGGGTCGCTACCCGGTGAGAGAAGAACAGATGAACAAGGAATTTCGAATGAAGAAGTAAACAGCCCCTGAAGAACTGTAGGATCATCTATAACTATCGGAGTCCAAAGCCCTCTTGCGGAGGGTGGGGAGGCTTTAAAAAAAACGAAGCCTTACGGGGCTTCGTCAGTATTTAATGGGGAGAGTAGGTATGAATTTTACTGCCGGATATAACTTTCCAGGTGATTGATGGTTTCCCGCTGCATGATGATCGTTTCCTTTACAATATCACTCATAGAAATGATACCGGTAAGTGTGCTGTTCTCAAATACCGGCATATAGCGGATATTTCTTTCTGTCATCAGTTGCATGCAAAAATCAATGGTGTCATTAGGCTTTACTACAGGAAGATCGGTTGACATGATCTCTGACACTTTGGTGGAAATAGAATTTTTACCTTTCAGCACTACTTTTCGGGAATAATCTCTTTCCGTCATGATCCCTTTGTATTCCTCACCCTGCATTACCACTACGGAACCAATATTTTGATCAGCCATGATCTGTAAGGCTTCTGTGACCGTCATGTCGGGTGCAACGGTAATGGAAGTTCTTGCTTTACGGGATAATATGGCAGCTACTGTATGCATACGGCGATGATTTCTTTACGAAATTTACGAAAAGATGCAACCAGTGCCAAAACTATTTCATGCTGGTTGACATTTTATCAGTTTACAAGACATAAAGTAAGGCTGCTCATTTTATATCCGTTATTTTTTTCATGCCATTTGAATTAAAACTCCCCATTGATATGCGGACCAGCTTATCAAACATCGCTGTAAAAAATCAATTCCTTTTTATACCTTGGCGGCACGAACACCATAATCATACTTCCTTCATGGAACAAAAACCCGCTACTATAAAAGGGATAGCAAAACGGCTGAATGTGTCTGTATCCACCGTTTCGAGGGCTTTACATAATCATCCAAGTATTGGTTTGCGCACCCGTACACAGGTGCAGAAGCTGGCCAGGGAATTGAATTATGAACCCAACCAGGCAGCCATTTCCTTCAAGCAGGGAAAAACGATGACCCTCGGTGTTATTTTACCCAACCTGGGAGAAGAGTTTTTTTCTATGGCCATCAATGGAATTGAAGATGCTGCCACAAAGAATAAATATACCGTACTCATTGGCCAGTCCCGTGATGATATTGAACGGGAGGCCCTGATAGTGGATACCATGCGCCGTCACCGGGTGGATGGTCTTATAGTATCGCTTTCTAAAACAACCAACTCACTGAGTCATTTCGAGGACTTAAAAAAGTATAAGATACCGGTTGTCTTTTTTGACCGGGTGCCGGATTCGCCGGATGCATACACCGTTTCCTGCAACCTGGAGAACAGTTCAGTAGAACTGGTGGACTGGCTGATCAGCACGAAACACCGGCAAATTGGATTTATTAAAGGCCCCGATTCCATTGTTCAATCCCGCCATCGGCTGGAAGGATACCTGGAGGGTTTAAAAAAACATCACCTGAAAGCGGACGCATCGCTGATCGTATCAACCGATCTTAGTAAAAAGAAAACAGAAGAGGCCATGCATAAATTGCTGTCGTTAAAGAATCCTCCCACAGCAGTGATTGCCTTTAATGATTATGTGGCGCTGGATGCGATAAAGTATAGCCGGAACAGGGGACTAAAGATCAATAAAGACATCTGTTTTGTAAGCTATGCCAACCTGCCGGTGACCAGTTACCTGGATGAGCCGCCAATAGCTTCTGTAGAACAATTCCCTTACCAGCAGGCAGAGATCGCCACTACTATTCTGCTGCAGCTGATAAATGCGAAAGGGGCCAATGAAAAAATTGTCCGCAAAACATTACTGGAAAGTAAAGTGGTGGTGAACAGGTAATGGGCATTGCCTGTTCTAATACAGGCGAACAGGCCTGGTCCATCATAGTATTCACAATATAAGATAGTGCCTCAGTTTGAAATAAACTTGAACCACATAGAAATATAGGAGCATAGGCAGTCACATAGTTATTCTATGTGTGTATTTCTATGTGTCTATATTTCTATGTGGTTCAAGGATATTAAAGACAAACGGTTTTCAAACTGAGTCACTACCCAATAAATGTTTTAATAATAATCCCGGAAATTATCAATAGTTTTGCCCTCTTATTTTATTAAAATTTGTTTCAATTAAATTATTATGAAAAAGAATTTTCTTTTATTGGTTGCGGGTTGTATGGCGTTCTCATCTGCAGTACTGGCCCAGAAGTCTGAAACCGGTTTTTCAGATGCCAACACAGTGGTTGTTGATGGTAAAGCATTAAAAAGAAGCTTTAAGCCGGAAAACCCCACAGAAAACAAATCCAGCACGGTGGATGTAACAGGTGCCGGTGTTTCTTCGTTCACTGCTTCCAACACTTCCGACGGATCTCCTGATAGCTATAAGCACAAATTGCAAATTACCGTGGCCCTTACCACTACCAGCAAGACAAACACTTTTCAACTGGTGTTTTATTCAGAGAATACCAGTATGCCGTATGCCGTACAGGAAACAGCGGGATTGATAACCATTTACTACCCGATCAGTGTATATTCTGATATCCGGGAAAAACTGGAACAATCATTAGCTGCAAAAAAGAAAGTGCAGATAAAAGTGCAGCAGCAAACCAATGGCTACAAAGAAGGAACGATCATATTCTAAGGACTAATTTATTTCTGATTAAAGAATTGCGGGGCACTTGCTCCGCATTTTTTTATGTATAAAACAAAAAAAACCGCTGTATTTCTGCATCGATGCATGTTTTGGTGCAACGATGCATCTTTTTGATGCAACGGTGCATGAATTTCTGCATCGATGCATGTTTTTTGCGCAATGATGCATCTTTTTGGTGCATCGTCGCCTGTTTTTCTGCAACGATGCATGTTTTTGGTGCAACGGTGCATGATTTTCTTCAACGATGCATGTTTTTCTGATATGACTCCCTTTTCAAGGTGATTTTGTTAATTTTTTTAACAAACCGGGGTTCAGGAAGAGGAGTATAAAAAAGAGGCCGTCGTAAAAGTATTTTCAACACAGAGATACAGAGTAACAGAGATACACAGGGTTTTAATTTCAGGCTAACTTTCTCTGTGTAACTCAAATCCTCAGTTACTCTGTGTTGAAATTTATGGTAGGGCATAAAAAAACCCGCCGTCGCTAATGCTATGGCGGGAAAAGCGGAGAGAGAGGGATTCGAACCCCCGGACCTTTTGAGTCAACGGTTTTCAAGACCGCCGCATTAGACCGCTCTGCCATCTCTCCGGCGCAAAAGTAAGTCTGCGCCTTTGATTAGCAAAAACTTATTAAATAATTTTAGAGGCAATCAGCTATTTTCTTCCTTCAAAGGAATTTAAGTACGGTCTCATTTATTTCAAGCCAAACTTTATCATTCAATCATCTAACTTCGCTCAAATTTTTTGGGTGAAATACCTCGGTGCCCTCAATAAATATTTTTGGAAATACCGTATCCGGCTCGGAATAGGATTGGTATTTGTTTTTCTGTCCAACTATTTCAACGTATTGTCGCCCCAGCTCACCCGTTTTGTAATTGATTTTGTTCAAAAATCACTGCATTTACCCGGCTATAAAGAACCCGCTAAGCCACCGCAATATGATGTCCTTGTTCAAAAACTGATCAGCAATATCCAGGAAATGAGTTCTGTTGGAAAAGTAGTGGCCTTAAGTGGTATCACCATTCTTACACTGGCATTACTGCGGGGCTTTTTTCTTTTCCTGATGCGGCAAACGATCATTGTGATGAGCCGGCATATTGAATATGATCAGAAAAATGAGATCTATGATCATTACCAGAAATTAAACACTGCTTTTTATAAAACACACAGCACCGGCGACCTGATGAACCGGATCGCCGAAGATGTAAGCCGGGTACGAATGTTCACCGGGCCCGCTATCATGTACCTCGCCAACCTGATCGCTATCATTTCACTCAGTGTTTTTTTTATGCTGAAGAGTGATGCAGAACTGACCTTATATGTACTGGCGCCATTGCCGGTGCTGGCGATCACCATTTATTTTGTCAACAATACCATCAACAAAAAAAGCGAAAAGATACAGGAG
>CAYUCU010000173.1:0-8615 GCA_964443345.1 uncultured Chitinophaga sp. | reverse complement strand
GCATCACTTTCAGCCGGATTTTTCTTCTGCTGATCATTTTCTTAAGAGCTGTTTGGAGCGCTAAGGTAGGAGTTTTATAACTTCCGCCTTTTCCGGAAAGCTATTTTACCGGTAAAATGGTATGATATTTTCACTAAATTATTATTATGAAGCAATTGGCCCTTCTGTTCTTTTACTGTGTAATTCATAACCTGTCCGGCGGGGCACAAACCGCTGGCAGGGTAGTCTCAGGCTTTGCATATTACCAAAAAGTAAGTCCCGGAAACATCCGGAAGGAAGAAGGGCTTGCCATTACACAAAATGATACCACCCGGTTATTGTTCATAGAGGTAAGCGGTAAAACGGCGCCAACAGCAGATAGTATTTTTTACAAGTATAAATCGTATCATAAAATTGTTATTATACCTGTGAAAAAACTTCCGGCAAAAATTGGTAAAAAAGAATTTCCTGCAAAAGGCAATTCTATGTGGCAGCTGCTTTTTTCGGATGAAAATTCCAATGAAGTAAAGACTCTCCCTGTTCAGAATAATATCATAGTCAAAGGCCATTGTGGTACCAAGCCCTTCCGGCTGATCATTACAAAAGAAAGAGAACTGCCGTCATTATTTGCACAATAATGTATATGATTTAAAAAGATATCAAGACAGGTGTATAAAAAAGGATAGCCGTTGTGGTTCGTGAATTGAATTTTTGGTAAATTGAACTACCTAAACATTTCATCTATGAGAGCCAAAACCTTTATCCCGGTATTTGCTATTACTATTATCTTATTGTGTACTTACTTCCTTGTCTCCAGGACCTCATCCCCGGCAAATAAAAAAATCAGCATTGAAAATGCCCGGTTAATGGAATTGCCGCCTGGCGAAAAATTTGAGGAAACTTCCGGGCCTCAACAAATACTGCGGCATGAATACCTGATGACGCTGGACCCTGCCACAAAGGAAGTGCCCACCGAGCGGCTAAAAGCGGCAGAGGACCTTTTAGCCAGTCAGTCAATGAATGAAAGAATAGAGTCATCAAATATTATCTGGCAGGAGAGAGGGCCCAGTAATGTGGGTGGACGTACCCGGGCTGTGCTCATTGATAAAAGTGACGGCACCGGAAACACCGTTTGGGCCGGTGGAGTAGGTGGAGGATTATGGAAGACCACCAATTTTAAAACCACTTGTACCTGGACACAGGTGGCAGGCATCAGCGCTACTACAGCCATTACCTGTATTGCACAGCATCCCTCTACTTTTGGGGTTATTTATGTAGGAACCGGGGAAGGGTTTTCTAATATTGATGCCATCAGGGGCCTGGGTGTGTACCGCACTCTTGATGGTGGCACCAACTGGACCTTACTGGCCAGCACTACCACCGGTGGTGCCAGTGTCAGCAATTTTTATTTTGTAAATAAATTATTGGTGTACACCAATGGAGATGTATATGCGGCGACCCGTTCCAATTTTTGTAATACCGGGGGCGGTATAATGAAATCCACGGACCAGGGAGGTGCATGGACAAGGGTAATCGGCACTTCGGCAGGATCTTGCGCAGCATCTGCCGATGCATATGGGTTTGATATTGAAATGTCACTTAGCGGAGATCTGTATGCTGCTACCCGAACGCCTAACTCTACCGGTAAGATATGGAAATCATTGGCTGGAGGTACTGTCGGTAATCTCGGCACCTGGACGAATGTGACGCCGGCAGGTACTTTTCAACGTATCGAACTCGCCTGCTCACCCACAAATAATAATAAGGTATATGCATTGACACAGGGGGCCACCAGTGCTACAGGTGGTACCCGTCTTACTACAGATGGCGGCACTAACTGGAGTACCATAGATGTGGGGACCTGGTGTGACCAGGGGTCAAGCAACCCTGACTTCACCCGCAACCAGGCCTGGTATGATCTTATTCTTGGTATCAAACCCACAGATGATGCCACCGTGTATGCAGGCGGAATAGATATTTTTAAAACAACAAATTCAGGTACCGCATGGACACAGATTACACAATGGAATGCAGGTTGTGGAGCCGTACCTGTTGTACACGCAGACATTCATGCCTTTGAATTCTTTCCGGGCTCCCCTGACGAATTCATAGTAGGTTGTGACGGAGGATTATTTTATACGACCAACGGCGGAACCAGCTTTACCAATAAGAACAACGGCTATAATGTAACACAATATTATGGAGTGGCCATTCACCCCACCAGCGGGTCCAATCATATACTCGGTGGCGCACAGGACAATGGCTCACATAGATTTTCTGCAGCGGGTATCAATTCCGTAACAACGGTATCAGGCGGAGACGGTGCTTTTTGTCACATCGATACAGATAATCCCCTTTTTCAATTTACCAGTTTTACCGGTGCCACTTTCAACAGGTCCACCAACGGAGGAACTTCTTTTACATTTATAATAAGCCAGACGGCCGACCGATTCATTAATCCTTCCGATTATGATGCAGCTAATGATAATATGTATTATGGCGGAACGGCAAGAAACCTGAGGAGGGCCCTGACCATTACCACCGCTCCTGTAACTGCGATCTTTACCAATGTTGCTTCAACTACCAACCATTCCGTTTCTGCAGTAAAAGTAGATCCCAATACGGCACACCGGGTATGGGTGGCTTTTTCCACAGCAGATGGAGCGGTTGCTCTTGCTACCCCGGAACTTTATTTTATTGATGCAGCCAACAGCGGGGCGCCCACTATTACCACTGTTACATTGCCCGCAGGAATTGCTACCAGCGGAAATTATATTTCATCAATTGACATTGAGACCGGCAATGCCGCACATATTTTATTGACACTTTCTAACTATGGGGTCAATAGTGTTTGGGAAAGCACCAATACCGGCGGCACCTGGACATCAATTGAAAATGGAAGTTCTTTACCTGATATTCCGGTTCGCTGGGGTAAATTCTTACCCGCAGGATTTTCACCCAACAGCCGGGTAGAAGCTATAGGGGGCATTTTATTAGCCACAGAACTTGGTGTATGGTCCACGAACGCAGTGGCAGGAGGTGGTACGGTATGGGTAATTAATAATACCGGAATGGGTAATGTAAGAACAGATATGATCCAATTGCGTACAAGTGATAACACCATAGCGGTGGCCACACATGGCCGGGGAATGTTTACCGGGGTGAATAGCCCTGCACTGCCGGTTGTGCTGGCAGAATTCAAAGGAACTATCCAGAATAAAAAAGCGTTGCTGCAATGGAAAACGGCGTCTGAGAATAACAGCAAACATTTTGAACTGGAAAAATCCCTTGATGGTATTAATTTCAGAAAGATCGCCACTATCGCTGCAGCAGGCAACAGCAGTTCGCTCCGCCAGTACAGCTATCCCGACCCCGAAGTGCTGGTTGAGATGAATTATTACAGGCTCAGAAGTGTGGATATAGATGACCAAAGTAAGTTGAGCAATACGGTATTGTTAAAAGTTCCGGGAGTTGTTCAGGACATGCAATTGCTCGGCAATCCGTTTAAAAACACACTTACAATACGGTTTGTAAGATCACCGGAGGTAAAAGGGGAGTTGCGGCTTACAGATATGGCAGGCAGGCTGGTTGCCAAACGGGTGATAGGCCAGGGCGAGCAGTTGGTGGAATGGAAGCTGCCATCTGGTGCAATGGCATCCGGGACCTATGTGCTGCAGGCATTCATCAATGGCCGTACCTACACGTCGAAAGTTGTAAAAGAGTAAAGGTGCTTCAACATACTTATAGTAAGGCCGTTCCGGAAACAGGAACGGCCTTTTTAATTTGCCCGGCCAATAAATGTAAAATTGTCGTTTTGTTGCCGGGTCCCGGTAAACTTGTCTGCCATTTGTTTCACAAAAGCTGAAAAAATGTCGCTTTGTCAGGAGCGGCATGGTATTTCCTGTACCTTCGCCGACTTGCCCGCCGAAGCCTTGGCGCAGGAGGGCTAAATACTCAAAAACTCAAAATCAATACAATTATGGCAAAGAAAGTGAGCGTTACCCCACTGCATGACAGGGTAATTGTAAAAGCAGCAGCCGCTGAAGAAAAAACTGCCGGAGGGATCATTATCCCCGATACGGCTAAAGAAAAACCACAACGTGGCGTGGTGATCGCTGCCGGTCCCGGTAAAAAAGATGAACCCGTAACAGTAAAGACAGGCGACACGGTATTATATGGCAAATATGCCGGTACCGAAATACAGATCGAAGGAGAAGACTATCTTATCATGAGAGAGTCGGATATACTGGCGATTGTCTAAATAGCGGTTAGCTATGAGCGATTAGCTAATAGCAGACTCCGCTAACAGCTAACAGCTAAAAGCTAAAAGCTTTACTCTTAATTTTTAATAACAATCTCAAACTAAAATACAATGGCAAAACAAATATTCTTCGACATTGAAGCAAGAAACAGGATGAAGAAAGGCGTGGACACCCTGGCCAACGCCGTGAAAGTAACACTGGGCCCCAAAGGCCGCAATGTGGTGATAGAGAAAAAATTCGGTGCCCCTTCTGTAACAAAGGATGGTGTGACCGTAGCAAAAGAAATTGAACTGGAAGACCCTATTGAAAATATGGGTGCACAGATGGTAAAAGAAGTAGCTTCTAAAACGGCTGACATTGCCGGTGATGGAACTACTACTGCAACCGTATTAGCGCAGTCCATCATCAGCGAAGGACTGAAAATGGTGGCAGCCGGTGCCAACCCGATGGACCTGAAACGTGGTATTGATAAAGCAGTAGGGCTGGTAGTGGAAAACCTGAAGGCACAAAGCCAGACCGTTGGGAACGACAGCAAGAAAATTCAACAGGTGGCTACTATCTCTGCCAATAATGATGAAACGATCGGTAAACTGATCGCTGAAGCATTTGTAAAAGTGGGCAAAGAAGGCGTTATCACAGTAGAAGAGGCAAAAGGCACCGATACCACTGTAGATGTGGTGGAAGGTATGCAGTTTGACAGGGGTTATATCTCTCCTTACTTTGTTACCAACAGCGAGAAAATGGAAGTGGAATTGCAGAATCCTTACATATTAATATATGATAAGAAGATATCTGCTATGAAAGATATCCTCCACATACTGGAGAAAGTGGCACAAAGTGGCCGTCCGCTGCTCATCATCGCAGAAGACCTGGAAGGTGAGGCACTGGCCACTCTGGTGGTAAACAAACTGCGTGGTACGATCAAAGTGGCTGCTGTAAAAGCACCGGGCTTTGGCGACCGCAGGAAAGAAATGCTGACAGACATTGCGATACTGACAGCCGGAACGGTTATCAGCGAAGAGTTGGGTCATAAATTAGAAGGTGCAGACCTTACTTCTTTAGGCCAGGCTTCTTCCGTTACAATTGATAAAGACAATACCACTATCGTAGGTGGCAAAGGCAAGAAAGCTGACATCACCGCCCGGGTGAACCAGATCAAAGCACAAGTGGAAAACACCACTTCCGATTATGATAAAGAAAAATTACAGGAACGCCTGGCTAAATTAGCTGGTGGTGTGGCTGTGTTATACATCGGCGCTGCAACAGAAATGGAAATGAAAGAAAAGAAGGACCGGGTAGATGATGCCTTGCATGCTACAAGAGCTGCGGTGGAAGAGGGAATCGTTCCCGGTGGTGGTGTGGCATATATCCGTGCTATCGAAAGCCTGGATGCAAAAGTTCGTGGCCAGATAGAAGATGAACAAACGGGTATGGCCATTGTGCGCCGGGCTTTGGAAGAGCCGCTCCGCATCCTTACCGCTAATGCAGGTATTGATGGTTCTATTGTTGTCCAGAAGATCAAGGAAGGCAAGGGTGATTATGGGTTTAATGCCCGTACCGAGTTATATGAAGCATCTATGTTCAAAGCAGGGATCATCGACCCGACAAAGGTGAGCCGTGTAGCCCTTGAAAATGCAGCTTCTATTGCCGGTATGCTTTTGACCACAGAATGTGTGGTGGCCGACAAACCGAAGAAAGAAGAGCCCCATTCACATGGCGCACCGGATATGGGCGGCATGGGATACTAAGAAGTAAGTACGAAGTTCGAGGTCTGAAGTATGAGGTCGGAGGTCTGAATTATGAGGTCGGAGGTCTGAGGTCTGAGGTCTGAGGTCTGAGGTCTGAGGTACGAAGCCGGAGGGCTGAGGTACGATACCGGGAGGCTGAATTACGAAAGGCACTCAAAATAACAGTCCCGTTTCTGAAAAGAAACGGGACTTTTTTGTTATATGTGTTCAAAAAAAATCCCACAGGAAAATGTTAAATATCCTTACTTTTAGCCCACTTTTTATGGGGGATGCTCCATAGGATCCAACGATTTTTTAACCTAAACGCTTAACATGAGAAAATTTACACTCCTACTTCTTACGGGATTGTTTTGTTCGGTTGCCTTCGGCCAGCAAGAATATTGGTCTTCCCGCAGCGACAAAAGCGGTATCACTACCGACAAAGCTGTTGCAAGATTATCTTTCCCAAAAGAGTTCAAGCTATTTGAATTAAATGTTGCTCCTCTACGGCAACAGCTATTCACTATCACAGACAACAAAGGCGCACATTCAACGATCATTTCTTTACCCAATGCGGATGGTATCGTTGAAAAATTCGAAGTATTTGAAGCTTCCAACTTTGTACCAGAGCTGCAGGCCCGTTTCCCTGAGATCAGGGCGTTCTCCGGCCGTGGTATTACCGACAGGTCTGCTACCCTGAAGCTGAGTATCTCCCCACAGGGAATACAAACAATGGTGTTCAGGACCAACGGTCCAAATGAATACATTGAGCCCTATTCACAGGACCGCACAGTATATGCAGTATTTAAATCTCAAAGAGCAAAAGGCGGATTGCCCTGGGTATGTTCCACACAAGACCAGCAACTTGCTGCCGGTTTAAATGCAAATGTTTCAGCACTTCGTATGGAAAGCAATGCGGGACAATTGAAAACAATGCGTTTGGCCCAGTCCTGCAATGGTGAGTATTCCAACTTTTTCGGGGCCACCAGCGCTGCACAGGTAGCATTAGTTCTGGCTGCGTATAACGCCACACTTACCCGTTGTAACGGATGCTATGAAAAAGACCTGGCCATACATCTTAATCTTATTGCCAATACAGACCTGGTTATTTTTTATGACCCGGCAACAGATCCTTATACTACCCTGGCAAACTGGAATAACCAATTACAGGCAACATTAACTGCTATAATCGGAGAAGCTAACTATGATATAGGTCATATGTTTGGTGCTTCCGGTGGTGGTGGTAATGCCGGTTGTATCGGTTGTGTGTGTGTGGACAATCAGAAAGGAAGGGGTATCACTTCTCCTGCTGATGGTATTCCCCAGGGAGATAATTTTGATATTGACTATGTAGCACATGAAGTAGGTCACCAAATGGGTGGCAACCATACCTTCTCTATGTCAAATGAAGGATTGGGACAAAATAAGGAACCCGGTTCCGGTATCACCATCATGGGTTATGCCGGTATCACAGCACAGGATGTGGCCCCTCACTCAATTGATATCTTCCATGAAACATCTATCCAGCAGATCCAGGTGAACATGGCTGGTAAAACCTGCCCGATCACCATTAACCAGGCTGGTATAAACGCCACACCGGTCGTTGCAGCATTGACCAGTTATACTATTCCTATCAGTACTCCGTTTGCACTTACAGGTTCTGCATCTGATGCAGATCCCGGTGATGTGCTGACCTATTGCTGGGAGCAAAATGATGATGGTGCAGGTCAAACAGGCGCCAATAGTGTGGCCCGTGAGAACAAGCCCACTGGCCCCAACTGGATTTCGTTCTCCCCAACAACATCTCCAACCAGGCTGATGCCGAGATTGTCAACCATCCTTACAGGAGCCAACATTACCGGCCCGCTGCCAGGTGGTGATGCAGGTGCCAATATCGAGGCATTGAGCAACGTAGGCCGTACACTTAACTTCCGTCTTACTGCAAGAGATAACAGGCCTTATAATGGTACTGCGGTAGGTCAAACCAATTTCCAGGATATGACCGTAACAGTAAATGCTGCTACTGGTCCCTTCCTGATCACTTCTCAGAATGCCGCTGTGAGCTATGCTGGTGGTTCTGCACAAACGGTTACCTGGTCCGTAAATGGTACAACCGGCGCACCTATCAACTGTGCGAATGTGATGATATCCTTCTCTACCGATGGCGGTCTTACCTTCCCGACTGTATTAGCTGCCAGCACTGCTAATGACGGTACAGAAAGCATTGTCATCCCTTCTGTAACAACCACTACAGGAAGGATCAAAGTAGAAGCGATCGGTAATATTTTCTTTGATATTAATAATGCCAGTATCACTGTAACGGCTCCGCTGAATGGATTTACTTTCAACAGCCCTGCTGCCGTAACTGCAGCTTGTCCGGCTCCTAATGTGATGACATCAGGCAACCTGACAGCTACTTATACCGGTAGTTTTACCGGTGATATCAACCTGACCGGCGTAGTAGTTCCGGCAGGACCCACCGTATCATTCAGCAGTTCCACACTGACCACTGTTGCTCCGTCCACTACTGTTTCTTTAACAGGTATGGCCGCATTGAGCCCGGGCAGCTACACTGTTACTGTAACAGGTGTTGGTGTTGCAGGACCTACTGTAACAAGATATATCGGAGTGACTATTAATAGGGGAG
>CAYUCU010000172.1:0-8767 GCA_964443345.1 uncultured Chitinophaga sp. | reverse complement strand
AACAGGTTTTTACAATCATGCGCCTGGCTCCATTTATTCAACGCCGATTTTTTGCAATCATTTCCCATCCGTACGGTTCCTGCTTCATGAATGATCTCTCCCGGTTTGGCCAATCCCCATTGGTTCTTTTCATTATCATCTGCACCCCAGGTTACTACGGCACCCATATTATGCATTACTTCTTTGAATGTTTCCTTCATGTGTTTCGCCTGTTTGATCTCATGCTCCGTCCATTTAACATTGAACTTTAAAACAGGTATTCCATACTTATCCACTACGTTCGGATCAATGGCACAGTAGTTACTTTCAATAGGAATGGCTTCACCACGGCCCGCCATGCCCACACCGCAACCATAGAAAAAACGATAATCTTCTTTCAGCGAAGCACCATAACCACCGCCTTCTTTTTGTTTTCCATTTACCAGGTACTTACCGTTCAGGTTTTCAATTCCCCAGCTGAATCCATAGGAAGGCTGGCTCATACCACCCCAGTATTCTATATGATAGCCTCTTGGGAAATCTAATTTTTTATTGTCTAACCACCATGGTGAGTATACATGCAAACCACCCACACCATCCTCGTTGTACCTTTTCCTGTTGAACAATTGCGGCAGGATGCCACCCATGGCAGCGCCGGTGGAATCATGCAGGTATTTGCCCACCACATTACTATCGTTCGCCAATCCGTTGGGATGACGTTCAGATTTGGAATTGAGTAATAACCGGGCACTTTCACAGGCACTGGCTGCAAGCACCACCACCCGTCCTTCTACCTGGTATTCCATCAGGTCATCCTTACTGATATAAGAAACACCGGTGGCTAATCCTTCTTTATTGGTAAGTACTTCTCTTGCCATCGAATTGGCCATCACATCAATGTTTCCTGTTTTCATGGCAGGGTAGATCAATACATTGGGGGAGGAGAAGTCGGCTTTCGCAACACTGCAGTTCCTGTTGCATTGCCCGCAAAAGAAACAAGAGCCACGGTCATCATTCAGCTTTTCAGTAAGAATGGACAAGCGGGAGGGGATTATTTTTACCCCGGCCTGTGTAGCAGCATTTTTAATGAACAATTCATGCAATCTTGGTTTCGGTGGTTTTAGAAAAATACCGTCCGGATCATTTTCCAGCCCTTCGTTGGTACCAAATATGCCAATGAGTTTATCCACCCGGTCATAATAAGGTTTCACATCATCGTAACCGATCGGCCAGTCATCGCCCAATCCATCAATACTTTTTCTTTTAAAATCTTTTGGGCCGAAGCGAAGGGAGATACGTCCCCAGTGATTGGTACGTCCGCCCAGCATTCGGGCCCGCCACCACATCCAGTCGGTACCGGTTTCTTTGGTATAAGGCTCACCCTCTACCGACCAACCGCCATAGCAAGCGTCAAAATCTCCAAAGGGACGATTTTTGGTGCTGGCCCCGCGGCGGGGAGAATCCCAGGGATTTTTTAATTGCGTCACATTTTTTTGCGGGTCATACATATAACCGGCTTCTATGATGCAGACTTTTAATCCGGCATTGGCCAATATATAAGCAGCCATGCCACCACCGGCACCGGAGCCTACAATCACCACATCGTATTTTTTAGGTTGTTTTTTTACCTGGAGATCGCCCATACAGTAAGGAAAGTTTTTTGGTTGAATGAAACAACAATTTACAGTATTGCGTTTATGTCACCGAAGAAATCAGTTAAAACTTCTGCACAAACCGGTTTGTGTATCTTTAAATTAAATTCATGGTTTAATGAAACGCTTCTGTATGTTTCTTGCATTCCTGGCGCAGTTGTTTTCCGGAAAGGCCCAAAAAGATGGGTTTGCAAAATACCCGGTGTACAAAGGAACCGACCTGGGACTTACCTATACTAATATAAGATCCAACTTTAAAATATGGGCACCCACAGCACAGAATGCACAACTACTCATTTATGAGGAAGGCACCGGCGGGGAGGTCATTCAAAGATTGGCCATGCAAAAAGGGGAAAACGGTACCTGGTGGACAGTAATTCCGGGTGACCAGGCCGGTAAGTTTTACACCTTCCGGGTGGAAATAAAAGGGGAGTGGAAGAAGGAAGTACCAGACCCTTATGCAAAAGCAACAGGAGTGAACGGTGAAAGGGCAATGATAGTGGACCTGGCGAAAACAAATCCTGACGGATGGACAAAAGATAAAAGCCCGTTGTTTCAAAATAAAACGGACGCCATCATTTACGAACTGCATATAAGAGATGCCAGTATTTCATCCACATCAGGTATAAAGAATAAAGGTAAGTTCCTCGGCCTTACAGAAACTGGTACAAAGAACGCCGCCGGACTTTCCACCGGGCTTGATCATATAAAAGAACTGGGTGTAACGCATGTGCACCTGTTGCCCTGTTATGATTTTAATTCCATAGATGAAACAAAACCGGATGCTAAATACAACTGGGGTTATGATCCGCTGAATTATAATGTGCCTGAAGGTTCCTATTCCACCAACCCGTATGATGGGGTGACGAGAATAAACGAATTCAAACAACTGGTACAAACCTTTCATGCCAATGGGTTGCGGGTGGTGATGGATGTGGTGTATAATCATACAGCACTTACAGAAACCTCCAATTTCAATCAGCTGGTGCCCGGCTATTATTACCGGCAAACGAAAGATCATGCTTTCTCCAATGCTTCTGCCTGCGGCAATGAGACTGCCAGTGAGCGGCCGATGTTCCGCAAGTTCATGCTGGAATCAATGTTGTATTGGGTAAGAGAATACCACATAGATGGTTTTCGGGTGGACCTGATGGGAATACATGATATAGCGACCATGAACCTGATCTCCAAAGAACTGCATAAGATAAAGCCGGATATTTTATTGTATGGAGAAGGGTGGACAGCAGGCGCCTCCCCGCTGCCGGATTCATTACGGGCCATAAAAGCCAATGCACACAAATTGGACAGAATCGCCGTTTTTAGTGATGATCTGCGGGATGGTATTAAAGGAAGTGTGTTTGATCACAAAGACAAAGGTTTCGTGAGCGGCAAGCCGGGTATGGAAGAAAGTATCAAATTTGGTATCGTGGCAAGTTGCAAGCATCCGCAGGTGGATTACAGTAAGGTGAATTACTCCAAAGCTCCTTACTCAGCACAGCCTTTTCAAACGATCAGTTATTGTGAATGTCATGATAATCATGTGCTGTGGGATAAACTGGGTATTTCTGTCAAAGATGCCACAGAAGAAGAACGGGTGAATATGCACAAACTGGCATTATCCATTGTACTTACATCACAAGGCATTAGTTTTTTACATGCCGGTACAGAGTTTTTGCGCAGCAAGAAAGGAGTGGAGAATTCATTTGAATCGCCGGACAGTATCAATGCCATTGACTGGGATTTGAAAACAACCAACAAAGAGGTGTTCAATTATGTGAAGGGATTAATCAAAATGCGGAAGGAGCATCCGGCATTCAGAATGACCACCGCCAGGCAAATGACTGATAATATTCATTTTTTAAAGAACCTGCCTGAAGGTGTGATTGCTTATACTATTAATGGTAAAGCACTAAAAGACAGCTGGGAAAAGATATTGGTTGTTTTTTCAGGAACGGCAGCAGCAGAAGGAGTTACGTTGCCTCCGGGTAAATGGAAAGCAGCAATTGGAGACAATCATATTATGTCAATACTATTACCAGTTACAAGTTCATTTGATGTAAAGACAAGCCGATGTTCCATTTTGTATCAATAACATTCAAAAACGCTTTAACAAAGAAAAATCAATCTGGTATGCCTTTTAAAGCGTACCTTACAGGTCAACATCGTAGTTCTTTATTAGTCCCCAGCTCTTTTAATGTTAATAATACTTCTGTTTTTTGTGTGTCACTGGTACCTGGCGATCTTCTCTCAAACATTTCTCCAACACCGTTACGCATCTCATGCTGCCTTCAGTATGAGTAAATTTTGGGAACGTTTTTTTTACATTCTGGCCTACATCGGTCAGGGTTCATCTTATGTAAGTCCGAGAGTGTATGCCATCATGCACCGTATGCACCATGCCTACACGGACACTGAAAAAGACCCCCATTCACCCAAGTATGATGATAACCTCTGGATCATGATGTGGCGGAGCCGCATCTTCACCTCAGGGGTTTTCAACGGAAAAATTGAAATAGAACCCAGGTTCCTGAAGAATCTGCCGGATTGGCCGGCCATGGACCGGATCGCCCATAACTGGATGTCCAGGGTAGGGTGGATCGCATTCTATATCACTTTTTATATCCTGTTTGCACCATCCCCGTGGTGGTATTTACTAATACCCATTCATATTGTGATGCTGCCATTGCATGGCGCCGTTATCAACTGGTTTGCCCATAAATATGGTTCGGTGAACTTTAAAATGGATAACACCTCCAAGAATTTATATCCCATGGACCTGTTCCTGATGGGAGAGGCTTATCATAATAACCACCACAAAACGCCGTCAGCGATCAACTTTGGCAGAAGGTGGTATGAGTTTGATCCTACTTATCCTGTTATTCTTTTCCTTAACTGGGCAAAAGTGATCCGGGTAAATAAGATCAATAAAAGCAGTAATGTAGAATTGGAATAAAGAGGTTAAACTTTTTTTATCCCACAAAGACACAAGCGGCTAAGAAAACTCTTAGCGTTCTTAGTGACTTTGTGGGATTGTTTTTTGATATCCATTCTTCCGCTGGTCCACGATGATCCATAGCACTACAAAACTCAGCAGCGCTGCCAGGAAACACCAAACCGATATCACATACCCGTTATAAAAGATCACTGAAAAAAGGTAGGATACCAGGAAAACAATACCCAGCCATTTCATTTTCCGGATGCTTGAAATAAAAGGAGTAATGATGGTAGCCAAAATATAAAGCATCGAAAAGGCCCCGATAAGTCCTGTGGGAATACGTGGAAAAGTAAATTGATAATGCAGGTGCTCGTTTAATGCCGGCGTTGATGAGAACGGACAGGTAAGACAGGCAGGTGCCACTGCCTGCACAGGATAAAGTGCCAGCACAAGGGTAACACAAATAGCCACCAAAGCGCCAATGCCCACCAATGCATTCATTATCCTTTTACTCCTGGCATCCTTTTCCAGCAACCGGATAGTAAGTGGTACCCATAATGGCCACACAGCCATAGCAAATACCAGGAAAGTATAGGTAAAAAAAGGTTGCCACGATGCCAGGTCAGGATCCTTCAGCGATAGCCAAAGCATACCTTCCATGAACTGTTGTATTGCAAAAAAAAGAGGGATGGTACCAAATACCCGTTGCGGTGGGGTCCGGGCTTTTGCTACCGACACTATTCCGATCGTACCCAGTACGGCACTGGCGCCAAAACTTGCAGTAGCTGAAAAGCACATGAGGTTGGTTTTAACTTTGAAGATAGGTCATGTTGGCGGATAAGGCAGGTAATTAATGTAAAATATAGCGGTACTGGCGGGCAGCCTTTACCTTATTTAAAACGTTACCCGTAATTCAAATGGTTTCTTATTTTCGGCAAAACTTTTACCATGCAAAAGGTTTCAAGACGGCGCTTTATTGCCAACACCGGTATGACTGCCATAGCAGGATCATTTTTCTTAGCCGGCAATAACCAACAGGAGACAGAAATGAAAAATGTATTTGTCCACCATGTGTACTTCTGGCTGAAAAATGCTGGTAATGCAGAAGACCTTGGTAAACTGATCGCCGGGTTAAAGAAATTATCAGCAGTCAAAACTATCCGGCAATTCCATATCGGCAAACCCGCCAGTACAAGCCGCGAAGTGATCGATGGTTCCTATGCAGTGTCCTGGCTGGTACTGTTTGATAACAAAGCAGACCAGGATAGCTATCAGACCGATCCCATACATTTAAAGTTTATTGAAGAATGCTCCATACTCTGGCAAAAAGTGATCGTTTATGATTCGGTGGATGCGTAGGGGCTTAAAATATCACGGAGGCCAAAGAATAGTGCAGGTAGACCGGGAAGTTTCGCAGAGCGTCGATCTGTTGTGTATACTCCTTATGTACCTATGTTTCTATTGTGGTTCAAGATTTAAATAAGGATGCTACACATTCTACTGCATGGTTGGTACAAGACAGGTTTTGTATTGATATTGCAAAAAATCATGGAACTTTAAGCACTGCTAACCCAATCTTTCACCTAAAACAAAAAATCATGAAAACCTCTTTTGTAAGCCGGTTGATCTTTGTTATTTGCCTCTCAGGCGGAAGTATGATTGCAATAGCACAGGCTTCCCGCACCTGGGTATCAGGTGTAGGTGATGATGTGAATCCCTGCAGCCGCACTGCGCCCTGCAAAACATTGGCAGGCGCCATCAGTAAAACTGCTATTGGCGGAGAGATCAATGTTCTTGATCCCGGAGGTTTTGGCGCTGTTACTATTACCAAATCCATTACGATCGATGGAGGCGGTGTCATTGGTTCTATACTTTCAAGCGGCACAAACGGCATCATCGTTAACGCTCCTAATTCGGTTGTAACGATCCGTAACTTTTCAATCAATGGCACTGGTACTACGTTAGGCCCCAATGGCATCCGGGTGCTGGCCGTTAAGAAACTAACTGTTGAAAATTGTGCCCTGACGAATTTCTCAGGCAATGGAATAGATGTCAATACCACTACAGCGGCTGATATAGCGATCAGCAATGTCACCATTCATAATGCAAGCACCGGGATCAGCGTTATCGGTCCCGGAAGTTCTACAGGCGCTGGAGGATTTATAGTGATAAATGGATGCTATCTGCAGGGGATACTGAATTCAGGTATCAGTGTTAGCAGCGGAACTGCTACGGTCAGCAATTCTGTTATTTCAGGTTGCGGTACAGGGCTGGAGTCGAAAACAGGAGCAACAGCCCATATATCGGGAAACATTATAACGAATAACGCAACGGCATTAAAGGGACCCGGCACCATCACTTCAGCAGCTAATAATTCCATAACAGGGAATACTGCGCAGGGTGTAACGCCGACGGTGGTTCCTTTGAAGTGAGTATTAATAAATTATTAGCCGGACTTGTCGGCCGAAATTTTATATGTAGGCAGGCTCATAATCCTTTTGGAGAATCCCGGGATTTAGGGAGTTTGCTTCGTCGTACCTCCTCGCAAAACCTTACCTTTGCGCCATGACAATCGAAAAATTGAATGATATGCGGTCCCGCATTGCCGGGGTAAGGAGGTTTCTTTGACGTCGAAAACCGACGATATAAAATTGAAGAAGACAAGCAGCTTTCGTTAAGTCCCGGTTTCTGGGACGACAACAAAAGGGCTACCGAAATTCTCAAAAACGCCAAAGTAAATGAGTATTGGGTAAAACTCTATGAGGCTACCGAAGCCGCCGTAGAGGATTTTGCTGTGCTCTTTGAGTTCTGGAAAGCCGGTGATGCCACCGAAGAAGAAACCAAAGAGGCTTATGATAAAGCAATAAACCAGTTGGATGAGGCCGAGTTTAAAGCCACACTCAATGAACCGGAAGATGAATTGCCCGCTGTGTTGCAGATCAATTCCGGCGCCGGTGGTACAGAAAGCCAGGACTGGGCAGAAATGCTCGCCCGAATGTACCGCATGTACGGCGAAAAGCAGGGCTGGAAAGTAACAGAGATAGACTGGCAATGGGGTGATGGTGCCGGTATCAAAACCGCCACACTACAGTTTGACGGGCCCTTTGCTTATGGGTTTTTAAAAGCAGAAAGCGGGGTGCACCGCCTGGTACGCATTTCCCCATTCGACAGTAATGCAAGACGACATACTTCTTTTGTATCCGTGTATGCTTATCCACTCGTGGATGATACTATTAATATAGAGATCAACCCGGCAGATGTAAAGATGGAAACATCCAGAAGCGGTGGTGCCGGCGGGCAAAACGTAAATAAAGTAGAAACAAAAGTACAGTTGACACATATTCCCACTGGTATAGTAGTGGTATGTCAGCAGGACAGAAGTCAGCTCGGCAACCGGGAACTGGCCATGCAAATGCTGAAAAGCCGCCTGTATGAAATGGAATTGCAGAAAAGAAATGCAGCGAAAGATGCCACCAATGCTAAAAAGAAAAAGATAGAGTGGGGCAGCCAGATACGGTCCTATGTTTTTCATCCGTATAAAATGATCAAAGACCATCGCACCGATTATGAAGTAGGAAATGTGGGCCCGGTGATGGATGGGGAACTGGATGGATTTATTAAAGCATATTTGATGAGTGAGAAGGAAAATAGTTGATCAGTTAATTGGTTTAATAGTTTATTAGTAGTTCACAAACTGTCGGCAACTCCTGTTTAACCAATTAACCAATAAACAAATAAACAAACAAATCATGAGTATAGGAACATTCTCTTACCCCATGCCGGTAAATGAACCGGTTCTTTCTTATGGTCCGAATAGTGCTGAAAAAAAAAGACTGAAAGAAGTACTTGCTGAATTAAAAAAGCAGGAGGCAGATGTACCCATGTACATCGGTAGCAAAGAAGTACGAACAGGAAAAAAAGTGGCCATGCGTCCGCCGCATGAGACCAAACATATACTCGGCTATTTTCATGCAGGAGAAGAAAAGCATGTGACACAGGCGATAGAAGCAGCATTAGCAGCCAAAGAAAGCTGGGCCAATACCAGTTGGGAAAACAGGGCCGGCATATTTTTGAAAGCGGCAGACCTGATGGCTACAAAGTATCGTCCGTACATGAATGGAACCACCATGCTCGGACAAAGCAAAAATGCGTACCAGGCAGAGATAGATGCAGCCTGCGAGCTGATGGACTTCCTGCGTGT
>CAYUCU010000171.1:0-8853 GCA_964443345.1 uncultured Chitinophaga sp. | reverse complement strand
ATTGTTCTCACAACCACAGGCGCCGCGGTGCTCCATGTTTTCCAACACGGTAAGCGCATCAGATATATACTGATGAGATTTATGCCCTTTGATATTGGCGACAAAGCCAATACCACATGCATCATGTTCAAAAGACGGATCGTATAATCCCTGGTTACCTGCCATTAGTGCAATGTTAAGTTTATGAATACAGTCGTTATCGTAACTTAATTATGGCAAGCCCGCCTGATCGACATCAGTCGGGCAGGCAATCCGTTTGAAGTTACTAAATGGCTTTCAGCAGGAAAAGGATTTTGATTGTTCTTATCCACAAACAAGTGGAACTATTCCACTTATATTAAATATCCAAACAACTGGTCGTTCTTATTTATTTCTGAATAACCAATGTTGGAGCTTTTCATCTTTTGTAGCAGCAGATCGTAATCAGCCCGGTTTTGCAATTCCACCCCTACCAATGCAGGGCCATTTTCTTTGTTGGTCTTTTGCATGTATTCAAACCGGGTGATATCATCTGTTGGTCCCAGTACATTATTGACAAACTCTTTCAATGCACCGGGCCTTTGTGCAAAGCTGATCAGGAAGTAATGCTTCAATCCTTCATACTGCAGGCTGCGTTCTTTTATTTCCTGCATCCTGTCGATGTCATTATTGCTGCCACTTACAATGCACACTACATTCTTTCCTTTTATTTCTTCTGCATAATCATCTAACGCTGCTATTGATAAAGCGCCGGCTGGTTCCACTACTATTGCATCTTCATTGTAGAGCTTCAAAATGGTGGAACATACTTTTCCTTCCGGTACCAGGTGCATATCATCCAGCACATCTTTGCAAATAGAGAAGGTCAGTTCGCCAACTCTCTTCACTGCGGCCCCATCCACAAACCGCTCTATATTATCCAGCGTAACCGGGTGACCTGCTTTTAATGCTTCATACATTGAAGGGGCACCCTCGGGTTCCAAACCAATGATCTTTGTTTTGGGCGAATAGGTTTTGAAATAAGATCCCACACCAGCACTTAATCCGCCGCCACCCACAGGTACAAACAGGTAATCAATACCTCCTCCAAAAGAGGAAGGGAAATCCTCAAGGATCTCAACACCCACTGTTCCCTGTCCTTCAATGATGCGGTGATCATCGAAAGGAGGGATGAATGTCAGTCCATTTTCCTCCGTGTATTGCTTTGCTGCTACCGCACAATCATCAAAGGTGTCGCCCACCAGTTTTACTTCGATATAATCCTCGCCAAACATTTTTGTCTGGCTGATCTTCTGCTTAGGTGTAATGATGGGCATAAAGATCACTCCCTTTGCGTTTAACTTTTTGCAACTGTAAGCAAAGCCCTGGGCATGGTTGCCGGCACTGGCGCATACCATGCCTTGCTGAAGCTGTTCCTTCGGCAATAGGCTCATCATGTTATAAGCACCGCGAAGTTTATAGGAGCGTACTATTTGCAGGTCCTCTCTTTTTAAGAAGACAGTACACTGATATTTCTTTGAAAGATTGGAGTTGAGAATAAGCGGCGTTCTGTTCACCACTTTCTTCAACCGCTGATGAGCTGATGCAAAATCTAGCCGGATATTATTATTAATTGTCTGCTGCATATCTTAATTATCCTACGGATTCAGGTTTTGCCGCCAGTTTACTAAATACCTCTTTGATAGACCCTGTCGCCGCTGTCTTTTCCGCCTTCGGCTGATTTTCCGGGCGCAGGCTTCTTACTGTTTTGCCGGACTGCCACAATTCGCTTTCACGCAGTTCCTTTAATTCCTCTTCCAACTTTTCCCTGTAGTCAGCTTTACTGTTACTGTCTATGGAACGCTGGGATTCTTTACCTGCCGCCACGCTATCGTACAATTCATTAAATACCGGTGCTGTTGCATCACGGAATTTTTTCCACCAGTCCAGTGCGCCACGTTGTGCAGTCGTAGAACAGTTGGCATACATCCAGTCCATACCATTCTCCGCTACCAATGGCATCAGAGACTGAGTCAATTCTTCTACTGTTTCATTAAATGCTTCGGAAGGGGAGTGGCCTCTTTCACGCAGTACCTGGTATTGCGCTGCAAAGATTCCTTGTATGGCGCCCATCAGTGTACCACGTTCACCAGTCAGGTCGCTATATACTTCTTTCTTGAAATCAGTTTCAAATAAATAACCGCTGCCTACTGCAATGCCCAGTGCGATCACCCGGTCAAATGCTTTACCCGTTGCATCCTGGAAAATGGCATACGAACTATTCAGGCCACGGCCCTGCAAAAACATCCTTCTCAAAGAAGTACCGCTTCCTTTAGGTGCTACTAAAAACACATCCACATCTTTTGGCGGCACAATACCTGTCTGTTCATTGAACGTAATGCCAAAACCATGTGAGAAGTATAAAGCCTTGCCGGGAGTCAAATGTTTTTGTACTGTAGGCCACAATGCAATTTGTGCTGCATCACTCAGCAGGTAGCAAATGATAGTGCCTCTCTCCAATGCTTCTTCAATTTCAAACAGGGTTTCTCCGGGAACAAACCCATCCCGAACAGCCTTGTCCCATGTTTTTGAGTTTTTACGCTGACCAACGATAACGTTGATGCCATTGTCTTTTTGATTCAGCGCCTGGCCGGGGCCTTGCACACCATAGCCAATCACGGCTACCGTTTCATTTTTCAATACTTGTTGTGCTTTGCTCAGCGGGAATTCTTCCCTGGTTACCACGTTTTCTTCAACGCCTCCGAAGTTTAGTTTTGCCATTGTTGATAGTTTTAATTTTAAATAGTTGATTTATATTATTTTGAAATTTTGGAATTGGGAAATCTTTGTATCGTTGAAGATTCCTCCTGCTATAGTAAAATTTCCCAACCCGCCTGCCGGACGGGCAGGTTTCCCAATTCCACTTTTCCCAATCCTACATCGTAAATACCTCTTCCTTCTGATTCAAGTACTCATTCTCCACCACTTCTTCTCCCGGCTCTTTTTTCTCAAACTCTTTTAACCGGTCGTGGAAACTGCTGCTTGCTTTGATGATAGCCACTCTTGCGCTTCTTACAAACTCTATTAACCCATAGGGTTCCAATGCTTTGATCAGGTTATCTGTTTCCTCCCGGTGTCCTGTTGTTTCAAATACGGTATAATCTTTCCGGATAGCGACCGCCCTGGCGCCATACTCCCTCAGCAGCCTTTCCACTTTTACTTTTTCAGTGATGGCATCCGTACTTACTTTATACAAAGCCAGCTCCTGCCACACGATCTCGTCTTCTGTATTGTAATATGCTTTTAATACCTCCACCTGCTTTTCTATCTGGCGACATAGTTTCTTTACAACATCTTCTGTTTCATTGATGACGATAGTAAAACGATGCACACTATCTACTTCAGTCGGAGAAGTATTCAGGCGCTCGATATTACTTTTTCTCCGGGAGAAAATGATCGCAATACGATTCAATAAACCTACCTGGTTCTCTGTATATACCGTTACTGTAAATTCTTGTTTGCTCATAGTAGTTTATTTAAGTCTGATTTCTGAAACACTGCAACCTTGCGGCACCATCGGAAACACATTGTCTTCTTTGCCCACCATTACTTCCAGCAGATAAGAGCCATCATAATCAAGCATGGTTTTTAATGCTTGCTTTAATTCTTCTCTTTTGCTCACCCGTTTTCCTTCTATATAGTATCCTTTTGCCACCTGCACATAATCCGGGCTGGCAATATCTACGAACGAATATCTTTTATCATGAAATAATTGCTGCCATTGACGTACCATGCCAAGGAACTGGTTATTTAGTATCATGATCTTTACATTGGCCTTGCTCTGCATGATGGTGCCGAGTTCCTGTATCGTCATTTGAATGCCTCCATCGCCAATCACTGCAACAACTGTTCTGTTCGGATCGCCAAAGCTGGCCCCGATAGCAGCCGGTAAAGCAAATCCCATTGTTCCCAATCCACCGGATGTAATATTACTTTTTGAGTGATTGAATTTGGCATAGCGGCAGGTTACCATCTGGTGTTGTCCCACATCTGTTACTACGATTGCTTCACCTTTTGTCAGCTCATTCAGCAGGTTGATCACTTCAGCCATCGACAATTCTTCACAGATTGGATTCATTTCCGGTACGATGCAGGTCTCTTTTTCCGTCTCTTCGTATTCCTTGAATCTATTAAGCCATTGCGGATACACTTTTTGTTCCAGCAAGCGGGTAAGCATTGGCAATGTTTCTTTGCAATCGCCCCAAACACCTACCGTTGTTTTTACATTCTTATCAATTTCCGAAGGATCAATATCCAAATGAATGACCTTTGCCTGCTTTGCATATTTATCCAACCGTCCCGTTACCCGGTCATCAAACCGCATACCTATTGCGACCAGCACATCACAGTCATTTGTCAATACATTCGGCCCATAGTTGCCATGCATACCCAGCATGCCCACTGCCAGTGGATGGTCGGTAGGAATAGCACTCATTCCCATGATGGTCCACGCAGCGGGAATGCCAGCTTTTTCAATGAATTGTGTGAATTCCTTTTCAGCTTTACCAAGAATAACTCCCTGGCCGAAGATCACAAATGGTTTTTCGGCTTCATTGATCAGTTTGGCAGCTGCTTCCACATATTCTTTTCTTATGATCGGTTTTGGACGATAGCTTCTGATATGATCACATTTCTTATAACCTTCATATTCGAATTGTTGTAACTGAGCATTCTTGGTTATATCTATCAATACTGGTCCGGGCCTTCCGCTACCGGCAATGTAAAATGCTTTTGCTAATACGGAAGGGATCTCTGAAGCATCTGTTACCTGGTAATTCCATTTAGTAACAGGAGTGGTGATATTGATCACATCTGTTTCCTGGAAAGCATCCGTACCCAGCAAGTGAGCATAAACTTGCCCGGTAATACAAACCAATGGTGTGGAGTCGATCATCGCATCAGCTAATCCTGTAACAAGATTTGTTGCACCAGGACCGCTTGTGGCAAAAACAATTCCTGTTCTGCCACTAACTCTTGCAAATCCCTGCGCCGCATGTATTGCTCCCTGCTCATGACGAACCAATATATGCTTCAGCTTATCATGGTAATCATACAATGCATCATAGATCGGCATGATAGCTCCGCCGGGATAACCAAAGATGGTATCCACTCCTTCAGCAATGAAGGCATCCAGCACGGCCACAGAACCACTTACTTCTTTAGCTTCCATTAATACAGAAGATGCCGGAAAATCTTGTTTCCCTTGTTTTTTCTTTTCTATGATCGTTTCTGTTTGCATAATCTTAATTTTTCTTTGTAGCCGGTGCTAATTCATAAATTAATGGAGCTATCCTGTATGCTATCACCGGTCTGTTATATTGTATTGCGTTGTTCCATTGAGGACTTTGAAGAATAAGTCTTTTTGCATCATTGTCTATTGCAGTATTGCCGCTGGATTTTATTATTTTAGCCTGAGTGGCAAATCCCTGTGCACTGACCACAAATTGCACTCTTACTTCAACTCTATGAGAGGCCTCATCGGGAGAATAGAATGTTCCGACATTTTTTGACAGGTATTTTTGCCATGCTTCCGCCCCTCCTTTAAACTCAGCTTCTTTTTCATATATGTAATTCTTTATTCGTTTTCCATCTTGCTCATATGCTTCGATAACTTCTTTTTCCTGGTCAGGAGCTTTAGAATAATGAAGTGCTAACTGTCCATTGGGATAATAGACCATTCTTTCAATAGTGTGCCCATCGTTGCTATAGCGACCGGAATCTTCCAGCTTTCCATTTTTAAAATAAAGCACCTGCTCTTCTATCGGAAAAGTCATAAGTGTATCAGGAAAAGTTGATCTACCTCTTAGGATATTTTTATCAACCCAGTATGAAGTACATTGATACACCTCTCCGACTTTGGTAAGGAGGGCATAGTACACTGCCTTTTCTCTTTGACAGGGTACCCATTTCATATCAAAGTATTTAGTGAGAGTATCCTGGGCATTTGAATACACTGTCAGTAAGAGCAATAATATAGTAATGAAGTTCTTCAATTTAAGTTTATTAGTTTTCATCTGTTACACAACCCTGATCGGCTGATTTTACAGATCTCGCATATTTAAATAAAATTCCTTTTGTCGCTTTTAAAGCAGGTTGTTTCCAGTTCTTTCTTCTTTCAGCAATCACTTCCATACTTACTTTCAAATTGATCGTATTATTTACGGCATCGATCTCAATGATATCATTGTCTTGTACAAGGGCGATCAATCCGCCATCAAACGCTTCCGGTGTAATATGTCCCACTACAAAACCATGTGTACCACCGCTGAATCTTCCATCAGTGATCAAGGCTACTGATTTCCCCAAGCCAGCGCCAATGATCGCACCGGTTGGTTTGAGCATCTCCGGCATTCCAGGTGCACCTCTCGGACCGATATATCTTATCACCACCACATCACCTGCATGTACTTTGCCGGATTGAATACCTGCTATCAGGTCTTTTTCTCCATCAAACACTCTTGCCATTCCTTCAAACTTTTCTCCTTCTTTACCACTGATCTTTGCCACACCTCCTTTCTCCGCCAGGTTGCCATATAATATTTGTAAATGACCAGTTGCTTTCAGCGGATTTTCCAATGGCTTTATTATCTGTTGTTCTTCAAAATTCAGGTCAGCAACCGAAGCCAAATTCTCAGCTACCGTTTTGCCTGTTACGGTTATGCAATCACCATGCAGCAGCCCATTCTTCAGTAAATATTTCATCACTGCCGGTACACCACCATGCTTGTGCAAGTCTTCCATTAAATATTTACCGGAAGGCTTGAAATCTGCCAGCACAGGTATATGGTCACTGATAGTTTGAAAATCATCCTGCGATAATTCTACGTCCACACTTTTTGCCATGGCTATCAAATGCAACACTGCATTCGTACTTCCTCCCAGCACCATCACCACCGTAATTGCATTTTCAAATGCCTTACGGGTCATGATATCTTTTGGGGTAATATTCTTTTCCAACAATACTTTTATTGCTTCACCCACTGCGGCACATTCTTTTTGTTTATCGGCACTCAATGCAGGATTGGAAGAAGAATTGGGCAAACTCATTCCCAATGCTTCAATTGCCGAAGCCATTGTGTTGGCCGTGTACATACCACCGCAGGCACCTGCACCCGGACAAGAATGCTGAACGATCCCTTTAAAATCTGCTTCACTTAAATTGCCCGCTATTTTTTGCCCCAATGCTTCAAAGGCGCTTACTATATTCAGATCTTCACCTTTGTAATGACCCGGAGCAATAGTTCCACCGTATAACATAATAGAAGGCCGGTTCAATCTCCCCATCGCCATAATAGCACCCGGCATATTTTTATCACAACCGGGTATCGCTATCAATCCGTCATAGTATTGTGCCCCGGCATTCGTCTCAATACTGTCTGCTATCACATCGCGGCTCACCAAACTATAACGCATACCGTCCGTTCCCATGCTGATGCCATCACTCACGCCAATTGTATAGAATCTCAATCCCAATAAGCCTTCCGTTGCATTCACACTATCCCGGACATTCACCGCCAGGTCATTCAGGTGCATGTTGCATGGATTGCCATCCCATCCCATACTCACAATGCCTACCTGCGCTTTATTGAAATCTTCTTCTTTAAAGCCAATCGCATAATACATGGCCTGTGCCGCCGGTTGCGTCGGGTCCTGCGTTAATGTCTTTGAGTATTTATTGAGTTCGTTCATGTTCTTGCGAGGCGAAGCCGAAGCAATCTCCTCATGATTTAAATTGTTCGCATCAATATTTTGTTACCAGCTTTTGTACTACTATCATCGTCCCTTGCGTCGCACTCTTCTGCTGCATGAATTCTATTCGGCATTTTGCAGCATCCCGATGTATATTTCGGGAATTCTGTTCGCTACTCATCTTTTCCCCGGATTTCATCCGGGGTTACTCATATTGACCCCCTATCGGGGTTCGAACACATTCTTCGCTTTTTTTCTCCGGGTTTCACCCGGAGCTACCGACATTGAACCCCTGCCTACCGGCAGGCAGGCCTATCGGGGTTTGAAGCACATTCCGATATTTCTCTTTGCCTCATTTTCTTCTTAATCTCTTAGCCTTTATGCCACCTTCTCATCCAACTGAAACTCCTTCTCCATCACTTTACATTTATACGCCTGCTGTATCACATAACTCAAACTATCTTCCCAGTTCTTCTTAAAGTCAACATTATCCAATGAACTTAGTGCCACCACTTCAGCCGCTGTGCCGCAGAAGAAACCGGCATCAGCGCCACGCATTTCATTCGGTGTAAATAGCTTTTCTTCAACTGGTATATTGAGCTCATTACATATTTCAATGACGGTGGCCCTGGTTATACCGGGAAGTATATTTCCTTTAGGAGCCGTATATAGCACGCCATCATTCTCATAAAATATATTAGCGCCGCTGCTTTCAGCCACATAACCGCTGCTGTCCAGCACCAATGCTTCATCAAAGCCATTGTCCTTTGCCTCCTGGCAGGCAAGGATTGAGTTTACATAATGTCCGCTCACTTTTGCATCCACATGAAAAGCATCTGCATTTGGCCGGCGGTATGTCGAAGTCATGACCCGCATCTTATTACTCATATAGCCATTCGTCCATTCCCAGGCTTCGATGGCGAGGTAGCATTCTTTGCCTTTTGACAGGGCCATATTTGGCGAGCATAATACAATAGGCCGGATATAGGCATCGGTAAAATTGTTTCGGGTTAATACTTCATAAGTAAGCTCCACCAATTGTTCAGTTGAATAAGTAAACGGCATCTTCATCACTTCGGCGGAGTGGCGCAGGCGATCGCTTCCACCATCACCGGGTGCGAATGACCCACCATCAGCGCCCCGAAG
>CAYUCU010000170.1:0-8894 GCA_964443345.1 uncultured Chitinophaga sp. | reverse complement strand
CTGCACGGTTGGCATTGGCACCTGCACGCATATGTTTTCATCCTGCACGGTTGGCGTTGGCACCTGCACGCATATGTTTTCATTCTGCACGGTTTGTGTTGGCACCTGCACGCATATGTTTTCATGCGGAATGGAGAGTCTGTTCAATAAACTGTGTCAAAAAATGAATAAGTAACTTTAAAGACACAGTAATATGGGAAATTCAAAATCAAAAGCTGAAGTATTCAGTTTCCAAACATTTGCGATTCGATCAGATTCTGTTATCTATTATATCCTTAGATTTTCTGATTAATGCGAAGCAATTAAAAAATCCGTATTAATCCGCCTGATCCGCCTGATCAGCGTTCCCATTCTGCATTTTGTATTGCTCCAGAGGAGCCTTCAGACAACTCTCAACTCCCGACTCTCAACTTTTGACTATTGACTCATGACTATCGACTCATGACTATCGGCTCATGACCATCGACTCATGACTATCGACTCATGACCATCGCCTCCCGAATCCCATTCGCCAAATCATTTTTTGCTCTAACTTGTACATCAAACCACACTTATGCGACATTTTCTCGTCTGCTTCTTCCTTGGCAGTACTGTTGTTACTGCCGCACAGCCACTTCCTGATTCTGCCACCAACATGGTCGTTCAGCGAAACGAATCTAAAGAATTCACTTTTTCATTGAAGAAAGGCTATGTGCTGAAAGCGACGGTTATCCAAAAAGGTATTGACGTGGAAGTGCTCATTCATAAAGCAAATGATACCACACGGCTTTTTTACAAGGATTCTCCTAATGGTGACAGCGGACCCGAGCCGGTAGCATTTGAAAGTCCTGCCACGGCAACCTATGTGCTGGTGGTACGTCCATTTATAGAAAATGTTGTTGACCAGGGAATCTTTTCTATCCGGAAAGATGCAGTGCTGTCACCGGCGGAAGTAAAAAAGCAGGCTGCCATATGGCAACAGGAAGAAACAGATTTAATACAATGGCTAACAGCTAATTCAAGTACCATCAACTATGTGGATCCCGGTAATGAGTTCGCTGATCTGCAACCACTGAAAACCATTTTGAAAGAGGTGCAGGTAGTGGGCCTTGGAGAATCTTCTCATGGTACAAGTGAATTTTTCCGGATGAAACACCGGCTGCTGGAGTTTTTAGTGATTGAAATGGGCTACCGCTCCTTTTATATAGAAGCCAGTATGAGCCGTTGCCGCTATGTGAATGAGTATGTATTATATGGAAAAGGGGACCTGGATACGGCCACTGTCATGCAGGGATTCATTACATGGCGGGTGGAAGAGTTCCGGAATATGTTACAATGGATGCGGCAATACAATAGTGCGGTGACGGAGGAACGTAAAGTGAAATTCGTGGGATATGATCTGCAGGTAAATGACCAGGCCTGGAAAGAACTGAATGCTTTTTTTAGAATAGTAAAACCTTCTTTTTCAGCTCAGCTCGACAGTATGGAGAAGCGATCGCAGCAAGCCTCCAACTGGAGCAACAATTTTGCAGATAGTCTGCAAAAAAAAGGAAGACAATTATACAGGGCCGTGAATAAAGAATGCTCCGCACTGTTGCAGGAGATGGTGTTAAATGCGGGGCAATACCAGTTACTGACAAACGAAGCGCTGTACCATCGCAACTGGCAGAACCTGCGGCTTATCATTCAGGAAACAGAAACGTTTATGGAGACATACAATTCAAACCGCAGGGATTATTATATGGCTGAAAATATACTGGAGTTATTGCAAAACGAACCGGCAGGTACCAAAGTAGTGGTATGGGCACATAATGCGCATATCTCAAAGGTCAACACGCCTGCTTATCACACCATGGGGCATTGGCTTGATAGTGTGCTGAAGAAAAAATACTATGCACTTGGTTTTGAATTTTACAGCGGCAATTTTCAAACCCGCAACCTGGATACCAGGAACTGGTCGATGGATTGGGATGTGATGTCATCCGGGGAACCCACCGCCGGGTCATTGCCCTGGTACCTGGATAAAACAGGTAAAGAGAACCTGCTGCTCGATCTTCGAAATACAGGAATGGAAAAAATAAAACTGGCAGCAGCCGATCTCGACATGCATAGCTTTGGGTCTATGTATTCTGTCTCCCAGCCGGCGATGTTCCCCGGTTCGTTATCGGTCTTTGATGGGATCTTGTATATCAAAAGATCAACAGCGGCAAAGAATTTCAAAAAATTTTATTTTTAAATACGGCCAGGAAAATACCAAAACAGCAGGCTGCCATTAATAGTTTTCTTCCATAGGGCTTAACAGCGCTATTTCAAGCGGAACAATATTGGAAGACTCCGTTTTTTTCGGGGCATTCACCGCTTTTTCCATAAACTCGGTTTCTATTTGTGTATGGTCTTTTAAAAAATTATTGACCGGAAGTATCATATTGGTAAAACAGGTTTCAGCTTGTTTATACATACCCCGCAGCTCGTCTTTAAAAAAGGAGATACTATCCTGCACCTGCTGACTTACCTGTGCATAGGACTCGTGAAGAAAAGATTGAATGGTCATCTTGTTCTCACTTAATACTTCTGGCTGTACCACACTGGATGAAGGAGTTGTCATAACAATCGATTTTACACCAAACCTTTAAAATCCATGCCAGAAATATTGCCGCTGTTGACACCCCAATGACAATTAATTTCTTTAGCCTGTAAATGTGGAAAAGTTATCTGCGGAAAGAAATCCACAGTAATAAATGTTGATAAGATAACAGACTTTTTTTTCATGAAATATGCGGACCTGTTTCACGGACAAAATCAGGTGGCACAGAGAGCTGGTAAGATAAAGGGGGTTGAACGGTTCTCTACAATTTGGGGATTAAAATGATCAGGTGGTTTGGCATTGCTTTGCAAAAAACAGGTGCATTATAATATCCTCACTTCTGTTCTCCGGTTCAGTTGCCGTCCTTCCGCAGTTGCATTATCCGCAACAGGTTGCGAAGCGCCATATCCTTTTGCCGTAAGCCGGACCGCTTTGATGCCTTTGCTTATCAAATAATTCCGGATCGTATTGGCCCTGTCCTGCGACAGTTTCAGGTTATGTGCATCGGCGCCCACATTATCTGTATGTCCGGCGATCTCAATTTTTATTTCTTCATGCCGTTGCAGGTACCCAAGCAGCTCTGCCAGTTGTTTATAAGAATCCGGACGTAAACTGGACCTGTCGGTATCAAAATGAACATGGTCCAGCCGGTAGCTCCGGGCTGGTTCAAAATTGATGTTTACCCAAAACGGTTCTGAAAAATATTCATCGGCTGCCAGCACGGGAATAGTGATCACCGCATAGCTGTTGGTATCTGAAATGCTTTTCACACTTACTTTATAGGTATCGCCGGGTGGCAACACTTGTTTCAGCTTACCGGCAGCATCAGAAATGCCGGAAAAAGTTTTCCCGGTTTTTTCTCCCAGGAAAAGCACTTCTTCTCCTTTGCGGGGTTTCGCTTTCATATCGGTAACGGTCACGTTTACCGTAGCTGCTTTGGGAAGAGAATCAGATGTGGTTACTTGTTCTTGTGCATTTGCCAACTGGCATAGCAGCAGCAGGGGAAAAACGCTCCGCATCAGGTGTAAGTTTTTTTCACCAACGGAAGCAACTGCTAATTATTGTAAACCGGGCCGGTTATTATTATACCGGTAACCCTGTTGGATGCATTACCGGGAATAAGAAAGGAAGGGGCTTTGGAAAGCAGGATATTCCTGTCATTTATGGCTGCTGGTACTGCATATATAAAATGGCGGCGGGCAGCTGTCTATTTCTCTCTTTAGTACTTTCCCGGATGTATATTTTTACACTGCTTTGAATTTACCATGGCACTGATCAGTAGTATACCCTGAGTTAATACATGAAAATTCCACCACTGAAAAGTGGCTTGGTTTGCGTTGGCAATCCCCGGTATTCCTGCCGGGGATTCCTTTTTCCCGGCAGCAGTTATCAAGTGTACTGCTTCAGTTGCCAATCTGGTGAGATCAACAAGCAATTGCTGAATTTTTACAAAGAAATGGATGCTACTTTGGTTCCATTAAATCTCTGACCGGACCCTTTATTAAACACTTAAAACCAAACTTGTATGAAACCACGTTCATTTCTGACCGGCAGCTTATGCTGCATTGTGCTTTTCTCTTCCTGTAAAAAAGAGGATACCGTTACCCCTCAACCGGAACCGGCCCCAACCGTAACGGCTATTAGTCCCAGCAGCGGACCTAAGAATACGGTTGTAACAATCACGGGTACCAATTTTGGAACAAACACTGCCGCACTTAAAGTATTTTTTAATGGCATGCAGGGTACGGTGCAAACGGCAGCCAGCAACACTATAACGGCTACCGTGCCGGCTGGTGCATCTACCGGCGCTGTGAAAGTGGAGAAAAACAGTGTGCAGGTTACCGGGCCCGTATTTACCTATCATGGTAATGGGATGGTAACTTCCCTTGTACTTACAGGAGCAGCTGCTACTCTTAACCATCCGTCGGGTGTTGTAAGAACTGCAACCGGCGACCTGTTTGTCTGCGACCGGGATAACCATCGCATTGTAAAAATAACTGCAGCCGGAGTTGCTACTGTTTTTGCAGGCAGTACAATGGGTTTTACCAATGGAACAGGTACAGCCGCACAATTTAATCAGCCGTATGCCATTACGATGGATGGAGCTGGTAATTTTTATGTGGGCGACAGAATAAATCATGCCATCAGAAAAATAACCCCTGCTGGTGTGGTTACCACCCTGGCAGGAAATGGTACGCCGGGAAATGCAAATGGTACCGGTAGCGCTGCTATGTTTAACGAGCCACTTGGAGTAGTTGCGGATGCAGCCGGCAATGTTTATGTAGCAGATTATATAAACAGTGCGTTACGCAAAGTAACACCTGCGGGAGTGGTTACAACATTGGCACCTATATCCAATATATTTGGTGTGACCATTGATGCAGCCGGTAATTTGTATTGTGCAGAGTATGGAAGTCATGTAGTTTCAAAATTCAGCACTGCAAACGTTTATTCCGTAATAGCCGGACAGACCGGATCAGGCGGTACAGCAGATGGAACTGGTACTGCTGCAAGATTCAATTTTCCTGCAGGGATAACCGTTGATGCAACTGGTAATCTCTTTGTTACGGAGACCGTCAACAACCGGATCAGAAAGATCACACCTGCCGGTGTGGTGACTACGATCGCCGGAAGCACTGCAGGCAATGCTGATGGTGCCGGAGTTGCTGCAATGTTTGATACACCGATCGCTGTAACTGGTGATTTTACCAACGGCTTCCTTTATATTGCAGACTTCAATAATAATAAAGTAAGAAAGATTATAATAGAATAATTTCTTCTCATCCCGGCTTTATAGTTTATGTAAAGCCGGGATCATAATTATTTTTTATGGAAAAAAAAGATCTCTGGCCCAAAGAAGGAAAACTGAAAAAAGGGCTTATCATTCTTGCGATAGTGGTTATATCAGCCTTGCTGCTGGTGTTGTTTGAAGAACAAACAGGTAAGAAGCCTTCTAAAAGGATGCCGGTGATCATTGCACTGGCCTGTGTGGGAGTATGGGTTTATCAACCTGCAAAAAAGGAGAAAGCAAATACTCCATTAAAATAGCACTATCAATAAAGTATATGAAAATTCCGATGCCATCAGCAGGCGGGCATGACAAGCGCCTCAACGCAGTATTTGGTACCCTTGCCATAGGACTGATCATTGCGGCCGTTTGGCTTACCCTTTCCGAACAGCCTCTGGCCAACAGGGTAAATTTATGGCAAGCTGATTTGTTAAGCGACAACACGTATTATCCCGCTCTTTCGATCTTTATTCTGGCATTACCGCCACTGATCGTATTGATGTTTCTTAAACTGTTGGTCATAAAAATCCTGAACAGCAGAAAAAGAAATTAGATCTGGTTTCCTTCCATAATCAGAAATCTTTCCCATTGTGTTTCTTTTCAACAGGCAATACTGCTTTCTGTAACAAATAAACAGCAGACAGCTAATTCATGATTGATCAGCGCAGGCAGAAAATTGATAACTGTGGCTTTTTGATTGATTGCTGAAAGAGTTGAAAGCCGGGGCTTTAAAAAAGCGGTTTATATCAGCATTACTTCGGTTACTTGCACTATTTTTAAAGGGAGATTTAACCCATACACCAAAATATGCGCAAGAATTACCTTGTTTACCCGGCTGTGGCAAGCTTTGTACTGTTTTTTTCTCCCCATCCAATCTTCTCCCAGAATTGCGATTGCCCCGAGTTTCAAAAACTGCAAAAGGAACAAAGAAACAACAAAGGGTTTGATAAGAATGTTGCTTTAAAGAAACTGAGAGAAACAGCAGGTGCCGGTTGTTTGGCCGCTTATTACGAATGGATGGCTGAAGACTTTATCAAACAAAGGCTATTAGATTCTGCTGAGGTCTGCCTGGAAAAAGCAGCGGCATTGTATAAAAAGAATTCCTGTAAGGATGAAGCTTACATCAACTATTATAAGCAAATGGCTTCGATCAAGCACAACGAGGGCAACTATACCGTTTCATTGGAGCATTCTTTTAAACTGCTTCCACTGGCTGAGGCTTCAGGAAATAAATATGAAGAAGCCAATTGCCTTTTGATGATCTCCCAAACTTTTGACCGGATGAAAGTTTCTGACAAGGGTATCGTTTATGCACGCAAAGCAGCGGGTATGTTAAGGGGTTTTGATTCGCCAAATGAAAAGGCAGAACTGTTGTACAAAACGGCATCCCGGTTTCTCTGGTATTACCAGGACACTCATAAAAAGGAAGTGCTTGATTCAGCGGAGCAATTCACATTGGAGCAATTGGAACTATGCCGCAAGAACGATAACCTGTCATTGCTTCGTAAGGGGTACAATCATATGAACGGGTATGCACATGAAAGAGGTGATTATCCAAAAGCGCTGCGGTATGTGGATAGCAGCCTGCTTTCGTTTAATGTTGAAGATAACCCGGGCGATAAAGCGACCAGCTATGGTGATAAAGCCGATATACTGATGGAAATGGAAAAATATGCAGAAGCAAGGAAATACGCCGATACCTGCCTGCTGTATCACCAGTTGGGTAAAAACCCGGAAACAATTGCCAATGCTTATGCACTTATTTACCAGGTCAGTAATCGTTCTGAAAATTATAAAGATGCACTATGGGCAATGGACAAATACCTTGAAATAAATGACAGCCTGACCAATGTGGAAAAAACCAAAACCATAAGTGAACTGGAGAAAAAGTATAACCAGGCCAAAAATGAGAAAACCATCAAAGAACTGGCCCAGGAAAGAAGAATTTACCTGTTATTAGCGGTAGCAGGTTTTTTTGGGTTGGTGGCACTGGCCTTTTTTATCCGCCAGCAATCATTGAAAAGCAAACAGAAAATACTGGAAACAGAGCAGCGGCTTAACAGGGCCCGGATGAATCCGCATTTCTTCTTCAATGCATTGACTTCTCTCCAGAAGTTTGCACTGGAAGAGAATGATGGTAAAGCGCTGGCCACAAATATTTCCAAATTCTCCCATATCATGCGGGAGACACTGGAGAGCACCTATAAAGAGTATGTGACCATTGCACAGGAAACAGATTTTTTAAGAGAGTACCTGGAGCTGCAGGCCATCCGGACACCGCAGAAATTTACATTTGAAATAAACACTGCAGAAGAAATTGATCCGGACACATTGATCATTCCATCTATGATCCTGCAGCCGTTTGTGGAAAACAGTATAGAACATGGTTTTGCCGGAATCGATTACCCGGGGCATGTGGCTATTAGTTTCGGAAAAGAAGCTGATGACCTTAACATACGGATAATTGATAATGGAAAGGGGATGCTTGCCACACCCAGGGATAACGGGGAGCATATTTCCCGTGCCAGCCAGATCATTAAAGACAGGATATACCTGCTGAATATTAAACTGAAGACAAGGGCCAGTTTTTCAGTTGATAATAATAGCAATGGCAATGGGGTGGTCGTTTTTATCAAACTGCCCCTTTTGTATAAGCAGGATATAGTTAAGTGATCATTTCACATTTTCGCAAAGCATTTCCTGTCCCTTTCCAACAACATAAACAGATTTTGTGCCTCTGAATGAATTGCCGGCATATTGGCTAATACGAATCCCAATCCTGTGGCGCTTATCGGAGCCGGTAGTGGCGGTGGTATTATTGGCCCGCTGTATTACAATGGTGATCTGGACGACTTCAGAACATACGACAGGGTGCTTACCAGTACTGAAATTGCAACGCTGTATAGTTTTCATCCCTGCTATCATATAAATAATCTGACACACAGAATAAAGAAGAGGTTGTCTCAAAAGTCAGGGATCACAACACAGAGTAACTGAGGATATGAGTTACACAGAGAAAGTTATTCTGAAAGTCTATACTCAGTGCATCTCTGTCACTCTGTATCTCAGTGTTGAAAACACTTTTGAGACAGCCTCTTTCTTATTATTACGAAATGGATCATTTTACTTTATCGCACCCGATCTCTCTTTTGCCACCATAGCTGTTGTATTTTACGCCACTTTCATAATTTCCACCCCCGATATAATCCTGGCGGAAGGTAAACTCCTGGTAGAAGCATTTTCCATCAGCATCCTTGGTGATCCCTACTGCGCCAACATAGCGATACAGAATGGCACCGGTAAGTTCATTTTTACTGACCGTCCAGCTATTGGATACAATAATGGCTTTGCTGAATTTTTCTTTCCAACCGAGTTTATTCATGACCTCTACCATTTTTGCTTCCATTGCCGGGTTGTTCATACCCGCTTTTGGTAACTGGCGGCTGGCCATCAGTTCATTGCTCAGTTTGGTGGCCATTGTTTTTAGTTCTGTTGAACCATTGCCAAGGTCCAGCGAAAATTTACTTTTAATATCATCGATCT
>CAYUCU010000169.1:0-8939 GCA_964443345.1 uncultured Chitinophaga sp. | reverse complement strand
AGTGCCCCCTCTCCCCGGGAGGGAGAGGGTGGTCGTTTGTGTGCGGGGTTGGGTGTTTTTATTGTTCCGGCGGGCAGCAACTTCCTGATACTCTTTTATGTTTTCGTTTGAATGGATTAAATTTGTGAAAACGTATCTTATGTCCTCTTCATCAACAGATAACAAATTGACCAAATACTGGTTGTTATTATCACCTGTTCAAAAGGAGTCTCTTTTAACAGTTATTACCTCATTTATACAACAGTCAGACACCCAAAATAACGAGCTGCGTGAGCCTGAAACTATATATCATAAGGAAGGATCCCAATTGTCAATAGAATTACTCCAACAACTTAGCAGGGAACAGAAAAAAGCTTTAATCAGCCTGATCGCATCATTCGGTATTAAAATTACTGATCAGCAGATTAGTATTGAGCAATACAATAAAGAACTGGATGAGGCGGATGTTGAATTTGAAAAGGGTGAATTTATGAGCCATGATGAAGTAATCGTTCTGTCAAAGAAATGGATACATGGCTGATCGAAAGCTTTTCTGGACTAAGACTGCGATAAAACAATTTGAAGCGGCGATCAAACGTATCGCTTCTGATTCAGTAACTAATGCAGAGAAAGTATCATCGTCTATTTTAAAAGAACTGGGCAAGACATGCCAAAATCCTGAATTCTTTCCTCCTGATAAGTACCGGCTCAATAATACTGGTGTGTACAGGGCTTTTGAGAAGCATCATTACAGAGTGACATATCGTATTGCTGACAACACTATAAGCGTATTGCGGGTACGGCACAGTAAAATGGAGCCCAAAGAATATTAATACAACTTCTTTGGGCTCCATTAGTATTTCACTGATCCATTCTTTTTTCTTCCTATCCTTCTCCACTTCCCCATTACAACACCTGGCAAGACGGATGCGTACTCTGAAACGAGGTGATCTGCGTGCCCGGTACCGTGTTCCCCTGCAATATATAAAACCTGGTCAGGTTTGGATTGGAGGTGATCATGGGTGTTATATTCGTTATGTTATTATAATACAGGCCTAATTGCTGCAATCCGTTTATCCCTCCCAGCGGTGCCAGGTTGGTGATGCTGTTATTACTTAATTCAAGTGACTTTAATGTGGTCACATTTTGTAATGGTGTGAGATCAGTGATCTGGTTACTCCTCAATGTAAGATTAACCAGGGAAGGCTGTCCTGCAAGAGGAGAAAGATCAGTGATCTGGTTGGATCCCAGGTCCAATGTGCGTAACGAAATATTATTATTAAAAGAAGGTAATATTGATACATTGTTGCCGGAGAGGTCTGCATAGATCAGTGCCGCCATGTTTTGCAATGGCGCCAGGTTGCTGATGTTATTGCTGTCGAGGTAAAGGGTCTGCATACCAATCATATTCTGCAGTGGTGCAATGTTGCTTACCTGGCAATCCCGCATATTCAGGATAACAAGAGACTGGAGGTTTTGCAACGGTGTAATATCAGAAATGGGATTAAAAGCGAGATTTAAAAATTTTATACTGGTAAGATTTTGCAGGGCGCTGAGGGAAGTAAGCTGACAGGTATTCAATGACAGGTCCACCAGGCTGGTCAGGCTTTGCAAGGGAGCAATACTTTGCAACGGGTTTACCGGCAGCCATAACGTTTTCAGCCCGGTCAGGTTTTGCAACGGTGTAATGTTGCTGATGGAGTTTTGACTCAGGTATAATTCTGTCAGGTTGGTTAAGCCCTGCAGTGGTGTAATGTCGGTTAAGCTGCCCCGTGCCAGGTCCAGGTATTTCAGGCGGGTCAGGTCCTTTATGGGAGTGAGGTCGGTAAATGCGTGGATGACACCGTTGATCGAAGATAATTCCAGTGTGTCCATACCGGTAAAATATTGCAAGCCGATGAGCGACTGCACCTGTGCTATGGTGTACGCCCTGATGGTTTGCACATTCTTTACATCTGCATAATAGATGTTGCCGGTTGGTTTGTTGATGATCTCTCTTACTTTTTGACGGAGACTGGGATCGGGTATGTTCACAATATCGCTGTCATTATACAGTTGTGCAGTACCGGAACTGTCGCATAATGTAGCATTATAATTATTTAAACCGGGGTTGACCAGGCTTACACTGCTGAAGTAAAAATTATTGTTGTAATAAGCGGATGCCTGTGCGGTGACCGGGCTTCCGATGCAGGCAGGTATGGCGGTGCCGGTGTTGATATGTCCCTGTGCATCTGTGATGCCATTCAATATGGTAAAAGCGTTGGTACCGGTCAAAAATATCTGGTACGGATGATTGGGCAGCATTTGTGTATTGCATTGAAACAATGTACCGGTAAACTGGTAGCCCTGCATACTGGGGCTGTTGACCGTTATTGTTTCTGAACGGGTTTGTGTTACGGGCAGCAGGTTATACACCAGGGTATCGCAGGGATAAGCGATCTTTAATATCAGTGCTTCATTGCTTGAGCAGTTGATGAGTGTGGCCTCACCCGCATTGTCTGTATAGAAACCTTTGACAAATGAATTGTTGGGCCGGTACACATCCACCCTCAGGTTGGAGATAGGAATGAGGCTGGTATTTTGAAATAACAAGTTCAGTTCAAAATCATTGAACTCCAGGTCGAGGTTCCAGATAGAAAAATGATTGACCTCTGCTATATAGAAGTTGCCGGATCTGGTGGCAGTGCCCTGTTGTATCCAGATACCATACTTTTCATTAAAATGCCACAGCGGTATAGTAGCGGGACCACCGGCAGGAGCGGGGAGTTCCATCTTTACTGTTTTGCCGGAGGCGATCACTAATTTATTACCGGTAGGGTCAGTCAATTCTACGTTTGCCATACCGAAACTTTGTAAGGCATTGATCTCATCTGTCTCGTTCAAACCGCTGAGCATACCGGGAATGAGATAAGGAAAATTAGCACCCGATGGATTGATATAACGTGCCACTACATGTATCTGTCCGGTATAAGCGGTACCGCCGGGCCGTACTATTGAATTGGCCGGGAACGTCAATTTGATATTATCAATGGTAATGGTACCACCTGTGGCGGGTACCTGCTGGCTGGTGCCTGTTGCCTGCAGCATTATTTTTTCACTGTGATAGGTTAAGCGTAGCCGGTTGGGTGTAAATGTGCGGAACCCATTCAGGTAACCCTGGCGGGATACTTTTATTACGGCATAGTCTTTATTAACGGTAAGTTTTTCTTTAAAGAAGAAAAATCCTTTGTTGTCGGTCGTGGTCACCTTGCCGCCACATTCTACGGTAGCGCCGGAAAGCGGTTGGTTTTGTTCATTCACTACAAAACCATTGATCCAGCTTTGGGTGGTTTGTTTGGTGATCTTAGCATCCAGTCGCTGGTTCTCGGCAGCTACTACATCACTGTTAGGAGGGGTGGTGGGCAGTACATCCGTTACTTCTCTTTGGCAGGAGCAAAGGAAGAGTACGGACAGCAAAATAAGTGCATATGATTTCATTGGATAAAGATATAAATTATAGGGAAAAACGGGTAAGGACTGGTATTATTTCTAAGTAACGGAACCAGGATTGTCCTTTTGTGTCACTAAGTACCAATATCGCATTTCTTTAGCTCTCAGATGCCTGTGCCGGTGATAGTAAAAGCCCCTGACCGGTTCAATAATATGTTTTACGCTGTTCGCTTCCGTTACCAACCTGTCAGAACCGCCAGCCCACTGATATGCCACCGAGATAGAAGATATTCCTGTAGCTGGTAAAGATGGGAGTGTAACATACTCTCCATAATAATCCATAGCGGGTATGATGGCGGTAACCGATAGAAGCGATAAAGCCGGGTTCATAAGGATTTTTATCGGTGCCGCGACTGTATTCTTTCCAGAAATATTTTGATCCAATGGTAACACCCACACCGGTTTCTATAAAAGACCGCTGGCCTTTTCCCAGTTCCAGCAGGTATTTAATTCCCATTGGCACTGATGGTTTATTGTAGCCAGCACCCACACCTATATGATAAGCAAGTCCGGGTTTGTTGCTCAACTGCCGTTCATAGTTGGCGGAAAGCACAACACCATTGCCGCCAATTTCAGCATAGAGTGTATTTCTTTTGAAAGGTTTTTGTGCCAGCACCTGGACGCAAAGAAAAATGGTGGTGGTGAAGAGGAGATGTCTTTTCATATTGCAGTGTTTGGGAATGCTTAATAAACGATGCCTTCTGCCGGATTATTGCCGTGCCTGATCCAATATAACATGACTTGTTGTGACTGAACGCTTTAGAATACCAATGTAGCACTGCAGGTATCCACGCCACCCGGCCCGGTGGCTGTAAGTTTTGCATGGTAGGTGCCCGGAGCGGTATAGCTTTTTGTTACGGTGCTGCCGGCAGAAGTGGAAGTAGTGCCATCACCAAATTCCCACAGGTAGCTTTCTGCATTGAGTGTGTTGTTGGTAAATGTGGTGGTGAAACTGTTATTAGTGATCGAATACAGAAAGGATGCAGTAGTACTGCGGGAAGAACTGCCGGAGGGGCCGGTTGGATTCAGGTTTAGTGCCATTATCACGGTGTCTTTCACACCATCCGATTGTGTTTGAATCAGCTTTATCAAATAGGCACCTGCAGCTGTATAGGCGTGCAGCGGGTTTACTGATCCTGTTGTGTTCAAAAAAGAGCCATCACCAAAATCCCAGGCAAAGGTGGAAGGACCGGGTGCGGAGGAAGTGGACGTATTCACGAACTGAATATTCACCGGAAAATTCCGTGTACTGGTATAAGTAAATGAGGCATCGGGAGGATTGGGTTCCGGATCATTGTCTGGTGTGCAGCTGATTGCTTGTATCAGCGATAGAGCAACTGTTGCAATCAAAGCGACTGGAAAAAGAGGGGACCGGTGCAGGTTCATAAGGAGTGTTTAAAGGGTAAAAATAAATAGTATTGGCGATTGGTACATTGTTTTTCTGTTTATACCGGAAACAGGGTTGTCATTCATTTAATTATCTTTGATAACGGTTTGACTTTTATCAATCAGCCCTGCGAATAATATGTTATTCTTCAATACCCGCAATAAACTGGTAAGCCTGCTGATAACAGGCGGTATTTTTCTTCTGCTGATACTTTCTGCGGGATGCAGAAAGAAAAAAAGTTCTGAACTGCCGCCACCGCCACCTCCTAAATCATCGGCAAAAGCTATCACCTCCTTTTTATTCACTGCCGCAGATAACAGCAGTTTTTTGATACAAGATGTACCGGGGGTAATTGGAACTGATACGATAACGGTTACCCTGGATGAATCCGTAAGTATCAGCAACCTGGTACCCACGATAGTTATTACAGGTACAGGTATCGCTCCATTGAGCCGTGTGGCGCAGGATTTCAGGAACCTTGTTTCGTATATGGTAACTGCCGAGGATGGAAGCACTAAAAGATATATCGTAAAGATCGTACAGGTACGGTCCAACGCCACTGTATATATAGGAAGTGATGACCGTAACCTGTATGCCCTGCATGCCGGTACCGGCTTATTAAAATGGAAGTACACTACAGGTGGCAGCATTCAATCAAGCCCCACCGTGGTTGGTAACACCGTTTATTTTGGCAGCGTTGATACTTATTTGTATGCGGTAAATGCCACTACTGGTGAGCTGAAGTGGCGCTATAAAACACCATGGCCTATCACAGGACAAGGCCCCGTGGCAGGTGATGGTAATATATACATTACCAGTACTCCGGGGTATCCAACGGGAGGAATATTTGCAGTGGATACCGCCACCGGGCTTTTGAAATGGAGCAAGACCAACCTGGTGTTGCCCGCAGGCCCTACCTATGCTGAGGGAAAAGTGTTTGTCAACGATTTTGGGGGCTCTGTAAAAGCCTTTGATGCGGTTACAGGTAATATAGTTTGGTCTTACTTTTCAGTAGGTATTTCAAAATCCAATCCTGCCTTTGCCAATGGTAAATTGTATTTAGCCGGGGAGGGGCAGTTCTATTGTTTTAATGCGGCTACTGGCACCATACTCTGGAATTATCCTTTTCTGCCGATGCCTTGCGGCCCTACTATCGATAACGGAACAATGTATGCGGGCAGCGGCAGTGACCTGGTAGCGCTGGATGCAAACACCGGGGCATTTAAATGGCAACGGCAATCTTATGGCGGAGCAAATGGAACAGGGGGTGCCTTTTCCAGCCCGGTGGTGAATGGCTCTGTAATTTATGCCGGTAACTGGGATGGAATATTTTATGCATTAAACACATCTAATGGCAGCAATGTATGGCAGTTTGGCAATTCGGTATATGCTGCCGGAGTAGGCGGAATAGCCACTCCAACATATGCCAATGATGTTGTTTTTTCCGGATGTTTTGATAAGCATATCTATGCCTACAATGCCAGTACTGGTGTTGTAAAATGGAAGTATCTTACCAATGGAGGTGTTTTCTCCGGGCCCTGTGTGGTGGATACCCGGGGAGAGGTTTTTCATTCCGGCTCTTCGGGGAGTAAAAACTAAATTTATTTATTAGCCTGAACTGACCAATTTTTTATCTCTCTTTCAGCTTATCAATTACCTAATTCTGAAGCATATGAAAAAGCTATTTATCAGTATCGCCGTGTATTTGTTGGGTTCCGTGCTTTGTACTGGCCAGGATCTCACTCCTGCTCCTGCAGATAAAGCGGTGGTTTATTTTGTACGGCCCTCTTCATTTGGGTTTGCGATCAACTTTAGTTATTTCGACAGCGCCAGGCTGATCGGGAAATTCAATGGGACAGGTTATATCCGTTATGAATGTGATCCCGGTACGCATCTTTTTTGGGCCCGGTCGGAAAACAAGGACTTTGTTGAAGCCGATGTGGAAGCGGGCAAGATCTATTTTTTAGAAGCGATCCCTCAAATGGGAGGCATCAAGGCGGGTGTAAGACTGGCACCGGTTGATCCAAAGAGTCAGAAAAAGATGGAGAAGCTATTAAAGCTGCTGAATAAAAAATCACCTGAATCTTTTACACCTGAACAACTGGAAGAGGAACAAAAAAAGATGGATGACGTGATAAAAAGAGGACTGGAGAAGTACCTGCAGGAAAAAGAAGCAGGAAATAAAGTGGAGCGGCTGGAACGAACGATGTATTATGGGAGCCAGTGACTTTCTTCGGGTGATGGTATTGCGGTAAGTGTAGTGGATGAGTTTACTTATAACTAAAAGAGCTGTTTCAATTATGAAACGGCTCTTTTCTATAAGATCATCAGTAATTATTTATGGGATTTTTACTCCTTTGAGAAGTTTATTCGCCTTTTCCATCTTTCCTGGAAATAGTACTTTGCCAGTATATCTGTCCAGGCTTTTTTTTACCCTGGTCTGAATACTGCCGGTCTTTTTTATACTTGTATTTTTTTTGACTTGTTTCACGATTGTAAAATTACTGATTATTTTCTTCTTATCAAAAAACCTGCATAGCTGCGACGTTTTTCAAAAAGCTCAAAGCCTCCTAACTCTTTCAGTCCCCAAATAGTAAAAGTTTTTGTCAATTCTTCAAGGTTAATTGTAAGAGCCATCCGGTACAACCTTGTTCTTTCTTTTGAGCTTCCTGTAAAGAATACATATCGTTCAGGATACCGGTTTGTAAAATTATAAACCGTGCTGGCCACAGTTGCCAATATTTTATTACGATCTTTGTTATCGCTGGTTGTTACATCATCAATAGATCCAGTTACCGTTAAGTTTCCGAATGCCAGGTTGAATATATTCCTGACGTGAGTTTCAGAAAATTGGATAATTTTTTTAATTTCTCCTTTTGGGCCAGTACTTGTAAATTGAAATACAGTGGCATTGGTAGAAATATCAAAAGAGGAGTACGGATCATATTGACTCATAGGTTCCCAAATCTAACTAATATTTTATTTCTATCTGGTTCCTATGAGCAAAAATTCAGGGTTGGTCTCATACCCGGTATTTCTCCCAAATGAAAATAAAGTAATGACTGAAAGAGACAGCAATCTGACTAAATATGAAGCTGATCAGTTTTCAAAAAAAGGGCAACCGCTTTTATGCAGTTGCCCCATGAATCATTACATCACTGCTTCTTTTTTTTCTGTTTTTTTCTTTTCAAACAGTTTTTCCAGCAGATCAGGTACTTTTTCAAATGCAGCACTTAAACCTTTGCTGGTACGGGTTGAAATAAAAGAGATCTGGTCACCACGGGTGGTGAGAAAGCCAAGTGGTTCCACTCCCATACCACCGCCAGCGCCTCCGCCAATTCCTTCACCTTTGCCTTTGCCCGGTGCATCGCCATGACCTTCACCACCGCCATAGCCAAGTCCCATTCCAAATTTCATTACCGGTACACAGGTAAACTCTCCGAGTTGAAAAGATTGTCCTACAACAGTTTCTGTCTTTGCTTCTGTTTTCAGAAAATCAGTGAGCTGTTTTACGGTTTCTTCTAAGTTGAATGCCATAACATAAATTTTATAGGTTAAAAAAAGGGTTTATCTTAAAAAAGCATAGATCATTTTCCAGGGCCTGTTCCTTATCCGCAAAACCAGGAAATTCTCGTCCCTGAAATTTATATCCAGGTGTTTAAAAGCGTACGGTAAAAAGTTCATAGGGTAGAGTTGTGCATTACGGGCATAGTCGCCTGTATCTATGGCCACCCGCCACTCCGTTACCCGGAATGTTCTCAATACCCGGATCATCTTCAGCATTGTTTTCTTCCCGTTCTTTTTTCGTTTCTTTTTTGGTGCAGTTACTTTTTCAGGCCGCGGTTTACTTTTCATTTCTGAAAGGCAAATAGTTTTACGAAAAAAGAATACTTGCATGCTTAGCCTCCAGTCTCCATCATACCAGATCCGCATTTTCCCAATACTTCTCCACCGGAAACTTGCCTGTGGCACCCTGGTATCCACTTCCAGCAGCAGTGGTGCGATCAGCAACCAGCATAGAATTAGAACCAGGAACGCTGCAATACCAATCAACCAGATCATATAGCAAAGGTGAGTGCACTAC
>CAYUCU010000168.1:0-9064 GCA_964443345.1 uncultured Chitinophaga sp. | reverse complement strand
TGTGTAATAAGCTCTTGAAACAAGTATTTGCTGTGGTAAAGAACAACAGCTTGTAACAACCTAACTATTGTTCAACAAGGCCGTAAAAAAGATCAAAACTTGTTTGGTCTTTTACACAGTTCATGTTGGCGGTAGTTCATTTGCTTTCGTTAACACGATTAATTATATCATTACATTCAAGTATCAGGTCGTCAAAACCAGGTCTCACTGCGCTAATTACCACAGTTGTGGGAGAAGGAAATCCATATGTCTCATCCCAAGGAGTATAGTAGCTATAGTGCTCATTAATTTGAAATAAAACATTCTTATTTAAATCTAATAATTCATAGACAATGGAACTTTCTCCTCCTTCTCCCACTGTATGAATAGTTGGATATTCTGTGGCTGAAAAGATTAATTTTCTATGCCAAGGAGAATCCCATTTTTCAGAATATGCTTTGGTTTTTTTTCCAAGGCCATAAGGGTCTTTTTTACCGTTAAAGGGCAAATTAGTCTTTATGGAGGTCTCCAAGACAGGAGTAATTGATGGCTTAGGATTTTTCTGTGAACTAACTACAAGCTCTATTTCACGAGCAATTGATTCAGGGCCTTTTGAAGAATCCAAGGCAAAAGTATTTAATAGGAGTGGCGAGAATGTCGCAATTTCCTTTTTCGTTATATTATGCCAAATGGGCAAAATTTTTTTGTTCATGGAAAAAAGACCGTCAAGCTCTTTAACCGTCCAGTCTTTTTTAATAAAGTGGTTGCTAATTATGATAACTCCATAGATAGAATTTGATAGGCCATCTTCAATCGATTCTCTAATCTTACTACCAATTTTTAATTCAAAATCATCGTACCAGATACTTAGACCTTTATTCAAAAGAGATTTAGATAATTCGTTAACAAAGCTTCCCTTGTCTTCACTTGCATGACTTATGAATATGTCCCATTGTTTCGTCATTTTGTTGCAGTTGAATTACCGCCAATGTCCAGGGCTTTATGCAGGTTGGGAATTAGAATTCCGTCTGCCCATAACCGCTGCTGACCTGCCTGCCGGCCGGCAGGTTGAAAATTTATTGTTGAAGTTATGTACAAAAGTTGATAGTTATTCGCAGCCCGAACTGAAGCTGGGATTTGCAAATAGCTGATGTTACAAGGTCAAGCCCAACTTGCATAAAACCCAATGTTGGCTGCCGTCTTAGTCTGTCCACTGTTTTGGTTTTTGATTAATGTAAGTGTTGCCATAATATTCTTTGGGTCGCATTTCTTTATACTTTTCAAAGTCAATATAAGGCGTCAAACAATGTGGACATTTGAAGGAATTGTAATAGCGAAATGCGCCAAAGTCATTTGATGGTTTTGGTAATTTAGCCTCAATGCTTTCAATTGTACTGTTGTCAATATTTGAGTGCAGTTGTGTTGGCAAACTTTTAATTGAGCCATAAGGAACTGTCAGAGTTTCTTTGCTGTCTGTTGAATAGAAATATTGAAGTTCTGAAAAACCTGAATGGAAATGCTGTATGGTAAAACTTAAATTGCAACTGTCGCAGACACAAATATTTCTAACTCCGTTTGGTGTAATTGTTCCGCTGAAATGTAAACCACGGTCAAAAAGTCCTTTGCCTTTTAATGCAATATTGTTTTCATTTCTGTCTGATAAATAAAACGGTTGAAATCTTACAGCCTCATAGTCATTGTCTGTCCATTGAGGAAAGTCTGTTTTGCTTTTAGAAACTATGCCATCAATCATTACTCCACTGTTTGCTAAAATTCTAATTGAGCTGTTCAAGAATTGTCCTGTCAAGTTTGCGTTTCTTTGTAAAGTGTCAATACGAAATGTGTGAATTAGGGTTTGATTTTCGTAGACTTTAATTTCTGGTGTTGAGTTTGTCAAATTAAAAACTGTTTCAAGTTCAAAAGCCTTGCCTACATTCTCTTTTTGATTGTCAATAAATATGCTGTCGCCGCTTATGTCAATTCTGTTATGTCTTTTTTTAAATAGTCTAAACATAGAATGGTCTTAAAAAATGGCAGCCAACAATTAAATATACAGCACTCCAATCATAATCTCAAAATTTAACCATTGTATAAGCTCCCAAAATGTTGATCACTTGAAGTTAGAGATTATCACTTAACTTATACGGAGCATGTTGTTGAAACAAACAGCTGGCCCCCTTTTCATTTTTAAAACAGAAATTGTTGCTGATAGTATAAGATACTCTGCGCATAAATAATGCTGCTGCACGGATAGTATAGGCATTGTCGCGGATAGAATAAGCACCGTTAAATCGAAAAACAATTTTTTGCATAGATAAAACAACCAGGGCGATGGATAGAACAAGCATTGCCACCGGAGGTATTAGAAGTGGCGCTTACAAAACAGGTATTGTTAAAGAATAAATAAAAATTTTCACTTACAAAACAAGCCTTGTTATCTCTTGTACTGGTCTTGTTAACGCTTGTACAATCGTTGTCAGGGACCGTACAAACACTTTTACCGGTCGTAAATTGCTTATTGCTAACCAAATAGCCATTGTCACCGGTCGTACAGGCGTTGTTGCGGACCATATAGCCACTGTCGCCGGTCATACAGGCGTTGTTGCGGACCAAATAGCCACTGTCGCCGGTCGTACAGGCGTTGTTGCGGACCATATAGCCACTGTCACCGGTCGTACAGGCGTTGTTGCGGACCAAATAGCCATTGTCATCGGTCGTACAGGCATGGTTGCGGACCGAACAGCCACTGTCGCCGGTCGTACAGGCGTTGTTGCGGACCATATAGCCACTGTCGCCGGTCGTACAGGTGTTGTTGCGGACCAAATAGCCGCTGTCGCCGGTCGTACAGGCATTGTTGCTGACCATATAGCCACTGTCGTCGCTCGTACGGGCGTTGTCACGGATCGAACAGCCACTACCTCCGTTCCAACTATATTGTGCTATCACCCCGTATGCTGCAGATGGGCCATACTCCTTCACTGTCGGGTCTCCTCAGAATGAAACGGGCAATAGCCGATTACCCGGAAAGAGACCCGTCGGAGAAGAAAGTTTTGATCACTGCCGGTCCTGTATCCCGTGTGGGCTTCAGCGCTTTTACCAGTCTGAGGTCCGATTATTCATCACACATCCATTTCAACAAAAGTTTGCACCGCTGCTAATTGCATTGCGTATTACTGCCCAGGGTGCTGCAGTCCTCTTTTTCTGTATTGGGAAACGGATTCTTTTTACAGGGAATGAACTTCCGGTTCAGCTGGTTAAATGCAGCATGCGCATATAGTGCAGGTGTGAGCGGCCCATTGAACAGCACCGGGAATATTTTCTTTCTCGCTTCCGGGTCTACCCAAAACCGGAAGCCATACTCCGCATTCTCACAATGAGAATATCCATACTGCCGCTGAGCCGGCCATTTATCATCAAAACCAGTACGGCGATAGATAGGTACAGATGTATGCATCCATTGTGATGACCCGTCTATAGAACTAACGGCTTTATTCAATATCGTGAATTTAGTATCGTCAGTAGGCGGGTACAGCGTGGGGCCGTAAGTGGTAGTGCCTGTACCTATATAATTGGTATAAATAGTATTGAGGCTTATGCCGGGCAGCACGGCCAGTTTGGAAAGTTGTAATGCATTGTGCAGGGTGGCAAATTTTTCTATCTCAATGGTGCGGTCATCATCGGCCAGGCCCATTTCTTTATTCACCACTTTCGTTACATCCGTAAAGTTGATGAGGTTTTTACCAGAACCGTCTTCTTTAAACACATCAATTAGTTTGGCCGTGGTAACTTCTTCCCGTCCGCTGATCATTTCAAAAAAATCAGTGGCCTGTTCTCCGAAAATATGATTGGATATCTGTATAGCTGCTTCTTCCAGTTTCTTTTTTGCTTCTTCCATCACCAGTTGTTTCAGTTTGCGGGTAGGGGCCACCAGGTATTGCAGCGGGCCCAGGCGTTCCAGCAGCTGGTCTAATTGTTCATTCAGTTGATCATAGTATTCTTTTGCCTGGCACATTCCCTGCGGCACTTCTGCCGGCACCGCCGTAAATACCGGCGACCAGCACTGGTGCCACTCCTGGTATTGTGCAAAGCCATTGCCCGTGCCCGAGAGAATGTCTTTGGCAAAATTTTCACCGGCAATGATATAACTTTCACAAGCCTGTTCTATATCTCCCTGCCAGTTTTGTATCAGCAGGTGCAGCAGGTTGTATTGTTCCACCATGTCTTTGGCCACGTTCAGCGTGCCGTCCACAAATGCTTCCAGTTGTTTCCTCAGCCCGTCTTCCTGTTCTTTTGCTTTTTCATAGAGGTCTCTTGCAATATTATATGATTCCTGCAACAGCCATATTTCTTCATCCTGTTTTGTCAACTGTATCTTATAATTAGCTTCATTAGCTTCGGACAGGGCCTTGTTGGTAAGCAGGTTCTTCAGTTCTTCTGTCTTTGCGGAGAGGTCGTTACCGGCAGAGACAGCGTTGTACCGCAGATCGGCCAGCTGTCTTTCACCGTATGATACCAGGTCGGCCAGTTCAGCCGATTTCCTTTTCAATTCATCAATAGCGGGATTGGCAATATGCTGAATTTCTTTTATTACTTCTTCGATCAGTTTATTGGTATTACACATTTTCAGCGGTTCGGTGAATGTGCCGCAAGGGTACCAAAAACCGGGCATGAAGCGGGTCACTGTTTTGCTTACTTCAATAGGTATGGTGAGGGGTGTAAAGGCCAGTTCCGTAGCGTAGCGGCTTATCGCCGACCGGATATCGCTTATTTGATATTCCATAGTGCGCACCTTTTTATTGGCTTCATCTACCAGCCGGTGCTTTTGTTGTATGATATCCTCCAGGTTTCTTTTGGTTTGTATGGCTTTGGTGATGAGTTCTTTTTCAGCCTGTATCTTTTCCCGCATCAGGTTGTTTTCGGCGATCTTCAGGTCGAGTGCTTCTTTGGCTATTTTTAATTGCAGTCCTGCCTGTGCGGTAAGGCTGGCCTGTTTATCCACTTCCATCACCAGTTCTGCTTGCTGCTTCAGTAGTTCTATATACTTTTCTGCAAGGGTGGATACTATTTCCTGGTTGGCATGGTCCAGCCCTTTTACAGTCTCGTACACACTGTTCATGGCCACAAGGTGCAGTGAGCCGGATTTAATGTATTCACCGGTAAGATTGTTATTCAATATGAATGTTCTGCTCAAAAAATTATAGGGAGCGCCTATTAGTGTGGCGATCTCTGTTACCACCCGGCCATCTTCCAGTACGATCTCGGGCATATGGTTGCCAATATATTTTTCCAGTGCAAAATGTCTTCGCTCCACGGCTATTTCAGAATCGGTCAGCAGGAAGATATCACCGGCATAGGCATTCACCCAGGTATGTGCGAATATGTCCATAGCTGCATGGCAGGCATAACCATAAGCAAAAGCGATCTCATCAGGGTCAGTGGCGGAGTTGAGCACATGTTGTATCCAGTCATCGGTCTTCCAGCCGTTCTCCAGTCCGGGGTGTGCTGTTATTTGTCCCACGATGGGATCGGGAAACACATCAATGCCGAGTGTGCCGATGCGGAACTCGTAGGGGTAATTGATAAGGGCATTGTACACTTCTTCATTTAGCTGGTATTGCTTACCGTTGAGGGTAATGGCTTTGTTGCGTATCACGTCATTGAGCAGTTGCTGTGCCACCCACAGGTGTGTTTTCAGATCGAAACAATAGCCTTTGAGGGCCATTAAAAAGGAGAGGAGCAGGAGGAAGAGGTTCTTTTTCATGCAAAAGGTTTTTGGCTTTTGAAATGATCAGGTGGTGATGGTTGTTGAGATCGGCTGGCGGGTAACGGTTGGAAGGATTAAAAGTAGGTAAACACCTGTTATGGGCAACCGCTTTAGTACCTGAATTGGTGGGGTGAAAACACGGAGAGGAGGGAGAGAGATATTACCGCTGAGACGTGGAGGCGCAGAGGCACAGAAATATTGAACCACACAGGAGCATAGGGTTTCACATAGAGAGCCCTATGTGTGTATTTCTATTGTATCTATGTTTCTATTGTGGTTCAGGCAGAGCTTCAGAAAGCAAATACTAAAACTTTACTATCTGCCTGGGATTTGGGAATGCGGAGCTTTTCTTCCTTTAGTCCTTCCAGGTGAAACTGGATGGCGCCAAAAATATTCTTTTCCACTATTGCTTTTGTTTTGCCTGTTGCAATTACTCCGGGTATATCGGGCACATAGGCCGAATAACCGGTTTTTGTTTTCTCGTAAACAACCAGGTACTTTATCATTTCTTTTTAAATTGAGCCTGTTTGAAAATGCTGTTTAATGTGCCGGGTGCGATTATAGCAATTTATTGACTATAATTATTCTAAGATAATGACTCATCGGTGGTTAGTGCTCTTCTTGAAATTCCAATACTCAGGGTCTTGTCATTCCGACGAAGGAGGAATCTCAAAGACTCACTCAAACATGACTATTGTGAGATGCCTTCCCGAAGAAAAAGTCGGGACAGGCGTGCCTCGGCATGACAAGACTCCAAATATGGGAACGACAAGACTTTAAACAATTGCGTTACTACTTCTTCTTTGCTGCTTTCTTTTTCGTTGCTGCTTTCCCGCCTGTCGTACCGGCAGGTTTAGGCGTGGCTGTTTTTTTAGCTGTCGCACTTTTCCCGCCTGACGGACGGGCAGGCTTCGCAGGTGCCTTTCTCGTTTTCTTTGTAAAGGCGCCCGGTATCTCTTTTTCAATAAAGCCTTTCACTTCTTCTAATGTAAACAGGGCTGCTTCATCCGCAGAATATTTTGTCTCATCTGCTTTTCTTGGCAGCCGGATTATTTTCTTGCCATACTTCAGTACAGGGCCCCACCGTGCATTTTCCAGTGAGATCTTATCATCCGGCCAGCGCTGTATATAACGGTTGGCTTCTTTTTTTACTTTGGCATCTACCAGCTCATCCATCTCCGCCTGGGTAAGGCCGGCAAAATTATACCGCCGCGGCACATTGATGAACATGCCATCCCACTTGATATAGGGGCCAAAACGACCGGTACCTTTGGTAATGGGCTTGCCATCATAGGTACCTACCGGTGCATCAGCTATCTGTTTTTGTTTGATATGTTTGATCGCTGTTTCCAGGTCCACCGTGCCCAGGTCCGTGCCTTTGGGCAGGGAAATAAATTCATCACCCCATTTTACATAAGGGCCAAAGCGTCCTACGTTCACGGACACTTCTTTTTCTTCATACAGTCCCATGCTGCCCTGCGCACCAAACAGGTTCATCGCTTCTTCATAGGTGATGGTCTCAATGCTTTGTCCCGTAGGTATCTTGGCAAAGCGGGGTTTCACTTCATCATCGGCCACACCTATTTGTATCATGGCACCATAGCGTCCCATGCGGGCCACTACCGGTTTACCACTTTCAGGGTCCACACCCAGTTCTCTTTCACCTTTTATGCGTTCTGCATTTTCAATGGTATTGTCCACATCCTTTTTAAAAGGCAAGTAGAAATCATCGATCACCGTATTCCATTTCAGTTTGCCTTCGGCTACTTCATCAAACTCTTCTTCAATGCGTGCCGTGAAACTGTAGTCCATGATATTATCAAAGTACTGCTTCAAAAAATCGGTCACCACCAAACCAAGATCGGAGGGGAACAACTTTGATTTTTCCGCACCGGTATTTTCCTGCTCCACTATCTTACTCACTTTATCCTGCTGCAGTTTATATATGGTATAGTCGCGGCGGGTGCCTTCCTTATCTCTTTTCTCCACATAGCCTCTCTTTAATATGGTAGAGATGGTAGGTGCATAGGTGGAGGGGCGGCCGATGCCCAGTTCTTCCAGTTTCTTTACCAGTGATGCTTCCGTGTAGCGGGGCAGGGGGCGGCTGAAGCGTTCGGTGGCTTTCATTTCCTTGAGTGGCAATTGCTGACCCACTGCTAATGGTGGCAGCATACCTTCATTGGCATCATCTTCCGGTTCATCATCATCTTTATCTTCCCGGTACACTTTTAAAAAGCCGTCAAACTTCAATACTTCTCCTGAAGCGGTGAGTTCTTCCTTATTAGTTGATATCTCAATTTTAGCCGTTGTCTTTTCCAGTTCAGCATCAGCCATCTGGCTGGCCATTGTTCTTTTCCATATCAGTTCATACAGTCTCACCCATTCCGCTTCATGTATAGAGGGGTTGCTCATATAGGTAGGGCGAATGGCTTCGTGGGCTTCCTGCGCACTGTCGTTCTTGTTCTTGTACTTGCGGAATTGGTGGTATTGTTCACCGTACATGCTTTTCACCGTGTTGGTAATATCGCCCAGGGCGGTATTACTCAGGTTCACACTGTCGGTACGCATATAAGTAATGTATCCATTCTCATATAAGCGTTGTGCTATCTGCATGGTACGGGCCACACCGTATCCGAGTTTTCTAGAGGCTTCCTGTTGCAGGGTGGAAGTGGTAAAGGGCGGGGCAGGAGAACGTTTGCCCGGCCGCACCTGTATATCCGTTACGTTATAGTCAGCACCCGCACAGCTTTTCAAAAAGGCTTCTGCATCTTCAGCCGCATTTTGTTTTTTGCCTTCGGCTGCAAAGGTCACCAGTTTATCACTTACATCTTTAGCGGTAAACAGTCCTTCTATTTTAAAGGTGCTTACGGGTGTAAAGGCATTGATCTCCCGTTCTCTTTCGGCTATAAGTCGTACCGCCACACTTTGCACTCTGCCGGCACTCAGGTTATTACGCATGCTCATTTTGCGCCAGAGTACGGGGCTTAGTTCAAATCCCACAATACGGTCGAGAATGCGGCGGGCTTGTTGGGCCATCACCAGGTTCATGTCCAGTTTACGGGGATTTTGTACAGCAGCTTGTATAGCGGGTTTGGTGATCTCATGAAAAACGATGCGTTTGGTGGTCTTGGGGTCCAGTCCCAGCACTTCACACAGGTGCCAGCTGATGGCTTCACCTTCCCGGTCCTCATCCGTTGCCAGCCATACTTCGCCTGATTTTTTGGCGAGGGCTTTCAGGTCGTTCACCACTTTTTGTTTGTCTTCGGGAACGATATAGCGGGGGTCAAAATGCTTTTCGATATCGATGCCCATACCGGCGTT
>CAYUCU010000167.1:0-9075 GCA_964443345.1 uncultured Chitinophaga sp. | reverse complement strand
CTTCCCATAAACTATCAATTTTGTAATCTATCGTTTTCGTAGAGTTGATCCAGTATTCCTTATACCAGTCCAGCTTCATGCCGCTCACTTTTTCAGCCACCCGCATAAAATCATTTGCATTAGGATGTTTGAAACGCCACTGCTTATAATACTCAAGTAAGATCCTGTCCCGCACCGGCGCACCCACCACATAACCGAGCTGCTCTACAAAGACGGCTCCTTTTGAATACACCGCCGGGCCATAGGCCGCATTCAGGTTATAATGATCTGCATGAGTGGTCAGTGGTTCTTCTTTGCCACTTTTTACCAGTGAATAGTAGCTATTGTAATTATCTGCCTGCGCAAACCCTTCCCTGTTGGCCAGGAAAGCAGAAATTCGTTCCTCTGCATACTGGGTAAAGCCTTCATCCATCCAGGGGTACAGGGATTCATTGGTGCCCAGCAGCCCATAGTACCAGCTATGCATCCATTCATGCAGTGCAGCGCCCGGGCCTATACATAAAGTGGCCATCGGGTATTCCATTCCGCCATCACCACCATGTATAAAGGAAAATTGTTTGTAAGGATATTGCCCAAATGTTTTTTCGATATATGGTAATGCTTTTTCTGCCATATCCAATACCGCCAGCCAATCTTTTTCGGCCTCATTTGTTTTCTTATATAGCAGGTGTATGGTAAGGCTGTCTCTCAACTTGCGGCTGACGTGAATAAACTCCGGGTCAGCAGCCCACATAAAGTCATGCACATTAGGTGCAATAAAACGCCAGGTTAGCTTATTCCCTGCTGGTTGCTGCACTTTTGCACCGGCAGCTTCATACCCATACCCGATCTGGTTAGGGTTTTGCAAATAGCCGCTGCCTCCGAGAATATAATTTTTGTCGATAGTAATGCTTACATCAAAATCTCCCCACACACCATAAAACTCACGGCCCACATAAGGCGTAGGGTGCCAGCCCTCATAATCATACTCGCAAAGTTTGGGATACCATTGACTCATCGAGTAACGGACTTTGGATGAGGGATTATCCCGGCCGCTGCGACGCACCTGCAGGGGCACCTGTGCCTCAAACACCATATCAAACACCGCTTTTGATTTGGGCAAAATGGGTTTATCCAGTTTTACTTCCAGGATGGTCTCCAGCATTTTGAACGACTGGGGCCGGCCATTCATTTTCAGGGAAATAATTTTCTGGTAACCGATCTCATCCGGCTTCAGGTTGATGATCCTGTCTTTTACCCGTCCATCCCAGTCGGGCCGGCCACCGGGGCCATTTACTGCGCCCTGCCTTCTGCTTCGGGTATCCATCATGCTGCCCGGCTGAAATGCATTGAAATAAAGGTGGTAAAAGACCTTGGTGAGTGTATCGGGAGAATTATTTGTGTATTCCAGTTTTTGCTTGCCGGTAAACTGGTTGGTTTGTACATTCATTGCAATACTCATCGTGTACTTGACCCGTTGCTGCCACCGGTCTGGCTGTGCATTGCTAACAAGATATAATTGAAGGATGATTGTGGAAAAGAGCAATATTTTCTTCATGCATAAATAGTTGAAGTTGTAAATTTCGCTAAATAGATGTTATGGCAAAAACAAAGTTGACCGGCGGTCAATTGGTTTAAACAAGAATTTTATTGTTGATTTTCATGTCAGCCTGCCAGAAAATACTTTATGCCCCTTAGTAATGCAAAGGGTCCGGAGGCATTTGGAATAATTACTGGGTAAAAAAGGGAGAATTCTGGCTTCTGTAGTATTTCCCCCTGTTTTTTTTACACACTGACCACAATCATGTGGATTACCCAAAAGTGGTATTGCGTATGAAAAATTCCCGTGTTAGTTTTGTGCAATAAACCTTAAAAAAATAATCATGAAAAAAATCATTTTCCTTGTGATAGGCAGTTTAAGCATGCTTACCACTTTCGCTCAAACAAAAAAAGGTGATAAACTGGTTGGTGTTGGTTTCGGAAGTATCAGCTATACTAACAGTGACAGTAAAACATCTTATAGCAACACCCCAACTGTTTATAACAGTGACGGTAACTCCTTTTCCATCAGTGTTAATCCAAACGTTGCCTGGTTTGTAAATGACAACCTGGCCATAGGTGGTAGTGTTAGTATTGGCTTTTACAGTTCCAAAAGTAACAGCAGCAATACTTCTTCCTCTACTACAAGTGAGAGCAAATCCACCCAGCCCTCCTTTTATATTGGACCGATGGCCCGTTATTATTTCGGTGGCAGTTCAAAAGGGATGCCTTTTGCGCAGGTAAATTTTCAGTATGGGATTTATGGGGGCAAAAGCGAAAGCAAGACCAGCGGGGGCAGCAGCAGCGAAACAACAACAAAACCAAAAGGCGACTGGAATACCGGTATCAGTTTTGGCTACGAACACTTTATAAGCCAGAATGTCGGTCTTTATGGTTCGATCGGTTTTAATTATGGCAAAAGCAAAACCACATATGAGTACAGGCCCTCAACCGGAACAGGGTATGATTATACCAGCGAGTATTCCAGGTTCTACATCCCGGTTAATGTGGGATTGCAGGTGCACATACTGGGCAAAAAGAAAAAATAAACGCCACATATAAATTAACCTGTTAAAAGCCGCCCCATTCAGGGCGGCTTTTATTTATCTTTTCCTGCCAGCACAATTACTATCTCTCCCTTTACCTGCTTTTCCTTAAAATGGAGTACCACTTCCCTCAGTGTCCCTCTTTTATTTTCTTCAAACATTTTGGAAAGTTCCCTGCTAACGGAGCATTGTCTTTCTTCACCAAAATAAGTAATGAATTCTTCCAGCGTTTTTACCAGCCGCATGGGTGATTCATAAAAGATCATCGTTCTTTCTTCTTCAGCCAGCTGTTTGAGCAAGGTCTGTCTTCCCTTTTTTACCGGTAAAAATCCTTCAAAACAAAAGCGGTTGGAGGGAATACCACTATTGACCAATGCCGGAACAAAAGCGGTGGCACCGGGTAAACATTCCACCTTCACCCCTGTTTTTATACATTCCCTTACTAATAAAAAGGCAGGATCAGAAATACCGGGAGTGCCGGCATCAGTAACTATTGCCATTTTTTTTCCTTCGAGTAATTGACTTACGAGATGCTGCAGCACTTTATGCTCATTATGCTGATGATAGGGTGATAATTGTTTAGTGATCTGGTAATGATTGAGCAGGTGTGATGTGGTGCGGGTATCTTCTGCCAGTATAAGATCAACTTCTTTAAGGACTTCAATAGCCCGGAGTGTGATGTCTTTGAGATTGCCGATGGGTGTGGGAACGAGGTAAAGCATGAATGTGGGAATGTGAGAATATGAAAATGTATCCGAAGGACCCGGTGGGAAAATGAGTCGTACTATTTCACGCTAATTTTCACATTCTCACATTCCCATATTTTCTAATTTACAATTACTTCAAAATACTCCATCACCGGGTTGCTCAGTAATTTTTTACTGGCTTCTTCTGCTATTTGCTTCGCTTTATCAGCAGTATCTGCATTTATCTGCAAGGTGATATTCTTTCCGATCCGCACATCCTCCACACCGCTGAGACCCAGGTTTTCCAAGCCTCCCATGACCGCCTTACCCTGGGGGTCTAATAATTCTTTCAGCGGCATTACTTTTATCTGAACTGTATAGGTCATGCTGGTTTATTTTTAAAAAGCAAAGATAAGAGAACATACGCCAACACTATGACCGGCGCCGCCAGCCACTTCAAAAACACAATGACGGCTATTGAAATAATGATGAGCAAATATTTTGGCATATTATTCTTAAAACTGAAATCTTTAAATTTCAGCGCCATCAATGGCAAAGAGGAAACCATAAGCCAGGAAAGCAGCAGTACTATCCCATACAGAAACCATTTATTCAATAAGAGGCTTTGTATCCATTCTTCATTTACATTCCAATATATCAATGGTAAAGCCGCCACAAAAATACCTGCTGCCGGTACCGGCATCCCTTTAAAAGTATAGGACTGGCTTTTATCTAAATTAAACCGGGCCAACCGCCAGGCAGCAGCACAAGGCAATATAAATGCAGGCAACAGACCAATTACAGACGCATCTAATCCTCCTTCTTCTTTTGCAATACTTAGTCGCAACAACTGGTAAATGATCATGGCCGGGGCCACGCCAAAACTTACCACGTCGGACAAAGAGTCCAGTTGCTTACCCATTTCAGACCCGGCCTTCAGCAAGCGGGCTACAAAACCATCCAAAAAATCCACAACAGCGGCCAATCCTATAAAAAGGGATGCCAGCCATATTTTTTCAGGAACAGCGATCAACGGACTTCCGGCTTCATCCGCAGAAATGATGATGCCGTTTTGCAACGTGAATACGATGGCCAGGCAGCCAAAACACAAATTGAGCAGTGTAAAAAAGTTGGGTATATGTTTCATATTCCTTTTACAATAATAGGAAAACGCAATGAACTATCATCTATTACCTGTCATCTATCATCTATTTTTCATCAATGCTTCTATCTCTTCTGCAGTAATAGGGATATTCTTCATCAGGTCCTTATTGCCATTTTTCGTTATCCAGAGATTATTCTCGATCCGTATGCCCATCTGTTCTTCTTCAATATAAATACCCGGCTCCACAGTAAATACCATTCCGGCTTTTATCGGTTCTGTCCGGGTACCCAGGTCATGCACATCAATACCCAGATGATGTGAGATGCCATGATACAAATACTTTCGGTACGCCCTGTTCTCAGCATCTTCATTTTTAACATCTGATTTTCTCAGCAAGCCGATCTTTAAAAATTGCTGTGTGGCTTCTTCTCCAACTTTATCTGTATAATCTAAAATGCTGATACCCGGCTTCAGAATACTTTTTGCATAGTCATGTAAATGAAGGCAGGCATTGTACACTGTTTTTTGCCGGCGGCCAAATTTTCCATTCACCGGGATCGTTCTTGTCAGGTCCGCACAATAACCGCCATACTCAGCGCCAAAATCCATCAGAATCAGTTCGCCATCCTTACATTCCGCATTATTATTTACATAGTGTAATGTCCGGGCCCTGTCGCCGCTGGCGATAATGCTGCCATAGGCGGGGCCAGTAGCCCGCTGACTTAAAAAAGAATGAACTATTTCTGCTTCGATCTCATACTCCATCACTCCCGGTTTAACGAACTGAAGCAACCGGCGGAAAGCAACTTCCGTAATGTCAATGGCTTTTTGCAGTACGTCCACTTCAAAGGCTGTCTTTACCCCTCTTAGTTCTTTCATGATCTTTGCTGCCCTTAAATACTGGTGCAAGGGATAACGACTGCGCATTTCATCAATAAAACGATATTCCCTCGTACGCACTAAATTCGCTTTGCGGTCATTCTCATTACTATCGAGATAGATATTATCTGCCAGGTGGATCCAGGGTTGTAACAGACCATCGAGACTGTCGAGCCATACGATCGTTTCAATACCACTTATTGCCTGTGCTTCCTTTACCCGCAGTCTTTTGCCATCCCATTTTTCTTTTAGTTCTATTGGCCGCACCAGCACCAGCACTTCACGGTATTTGGGGTCTGGGTTATCCGGGAAAAGGATGACCATACTATCCTCCTGGGTAATGCCACTCAGCCAGAAAAGATCGCTGTTTTGTTTAAAATGATAGATCGCATCGCCATTGCTGGCCACTTCATCGTTACTTACAAAAATGGCAATGGATTTTTTTTCCATTTGGTTGATAAACCGACGTCGGTTTTCAACGAACAGGTCTTTATTAAGCGGTAAATATTTCATCGCAGCTGGTTTAACGGTTAAGGCTTTTGGTTGACGATAAAAAACTCCGCTAAAGATAATGCCGAATCACCATTTAAAAGCCGGGCTGCGCTAAAGAGGTTAAACGGCTGCCGGGATGATACCAGCTATTTGTCAGTGGATTGAAAAATCATTGGACATAATACATAAACATATGAGCCAAATATCTTTTAGCACAAAAATGAAAAACCTGTTTTAAAATAAAGTGTTTCGAATAAACAGAAGTGCTTTTTTACATCCTTAAAATGCAGGCACATAATACCAGATAAAAACTAAACGAAGGCGGGAAATTTTAGCTTCTTTTTAATGTGTTTTACTAACACTTGTTTGTTTTTTAATTCGATTACCTCTTACCTTTGTCGCCATAACAAATGCGATTGCAACTATGCCAGTATCAGTTATTGCTATCCCCAGGAAGAGTCTGCAGCAATTAGGTATAACAAAGACAGAAACCATTCATTATCAATCAACTCCGGAAGAACTGGTCCAGGATACCCTTCGGATTGGAGAAGGGGTGCTGAATGACACCGGCGCCCTGGTAATTCGCACCGGGGAGTTTACAGGCCGTTCCCCCAAGGACAAATTCACCGTAAAAGATGAAACAACTGCCACTTCTGTCCATTGGAATGAGTTCAATATTCCCATTGAACCGAAGCATTTTGACATCATTTTTAATAAGATACTGGACCACATCAACCAGCTTCCGGAGATCTGGGTCAGGGATTGCTATGCCTGTGCCGACCCCCGCTTCCGGCTTAATGTAAGGGTGATCAATGAAAAACCCTGGAACAACCTGTTCGCTTACAATATGTTTCTCCGTCCTGCGGATGAGGAATTAGCTATTGATGGAGACAGAGAAAAATTTCAGCCCGACTGGCATGTGCTTTCTGTGCCCGGTCTGAAATTAAACCCTAAAGAATGCGGCACCCGCCAGCAAAATGGCGCTGTAGTTTCATTCAAACATAAAATGATACTGATCGCCGGCACCGGCTACACTGGTGAAACCAAAAAAGGCATCTTCACTATCCTCAACTATATCTTACCACATGAAAAAAATGTGCTTAGCATGCATTGCAGCGCCAATTTGGGTGCTGCTGGTGATACTGCTATTTTCTTTGGCCTGAGCGGTACCGGTAAGACGACATTAAGCGCCGACCCTAACCGAAAACTGATCGGTGATGATGAACATGCCTGGACAGCCGATACCATTTTTAATTTCGAAGGCGGCTGCTATGCAAAGACCATTAATCTTACTGAAGAAAAAGAACCAGAGATCTATAATGCTATCCGTCCCGGTGCGTTGGTGGAAAATGTTACATTTTATCCCGGTACCAATAAGATAAATTTTGACGACGGATCTATTACCGAAAACACACGGGTCTCATATCCTTTACATTTTATCAGCAATGCGCTGGAGCCTTCAATCGGCGGATTGCCCAAAAATATTTTCTTTCTTACCTGTGATGCGTTTGGTGTGCTTCCGCCTATCTCCAAACTAACTCCCGGTCAGGCCATGTACCAGTTCATTTCCGGGTACACGGCCAAAGTAGCCGGAACAGAATTAGGTGTTACGGAACCCAAGCCTACTTTCAGTGCCTGTTTTGGTGCGCCATTTCTTCCGCTGCATCCCGGAAAATATGCACAAATGCTCGGTGCCAAAATGCAGGAACATAAAGTGAATGTGTGGATGATCAATACCGGGTGGACGGGCGGCCCTTATGGAACCGGCAACCGCATGAAACTGAAATATACCAGGGCCATGATAACGGCGGCACTGGAAGGCAAACTGAACCATGCTGAATTTGAAACCGACCCGGTTTTTGGAGTCGCCATTCCCAAAGAATGCCCCGAAGTTCCGTCGGATATTTTGAACCCGGTGAATACCTGGACGGACAAAACAGCATTTAAAGAAAAAGCAAAATACCTAGCCGGTTTGTTTATACGGAATTTTGAAAAATACGCTGATGGTGTGTCTGCTGAAATACAGGCTGCGGCGCCCAAAGCATAACTTTTTTTGATTTTGGACGGTTCTCAACCTGCCCCGTCCCAGCTTGCCTGGGCCGGGGTTTTTCATTTTTTTAACGGGCAAATAGCCTGCTTACATAAGTTTTATCCCGACATTACGTTGATACTCCATGATGCAAATTTTAATAAAGTATTCATTGCTGCTGTCCCTGTTGCTCCCCGTTGGCAGTTTTGCGCAAAACCCCGGCGAAGAAGTATTGAAATGGAGCCCCACCCGAAAACTGACCTGGGCAGATTATAAGGCCAATCCCGACCCCTCCAGCGATGCTGCGGCCTCCACTACGACCTATCTCAGTATTGAATACAATATTACCAGCAACAGTTTTGGATATGCCATCAAATCGCATTTTTCAAAAGACCGCTCCTGGGGCCGGCATAAGGATGCCTATATCCTTAGTCATGAGCAGGGCCATTTTGATATCGCTGAAATATTTGCCCGAAAGCTGCATAAAGAAATGAGTGAATATAAATTCAACTCCAGGACCTACCAGAAGGATCTGAAAAAAATATATGAAGAAGTGACGGATGAAAAAGAGGAAATGCAAAATGAATATGACAGGGAAACCCGCCACAGCATCAACAAAGAAAAACAGGCTGAATGGCTTAAGAAGATCGGGAAAATGCTGGAAGAATATGCGGGGTATGCTGATTACTAAAGTTCAAAGGAAAGCCTGACGAAAGACTTTACACAAAATCCATTCTGTACAGAAGGGAACCATTTCCCGGATGATCTTAATACCCTTACCACTTCCTCATACTTCTGTGCCGGAGCGGTACTTAATAATGTAAATCCAGACAGCTCACCATTCTTATCCACCTGGAAACGAACCTCCACTGTATGTTTCCCTTTAAACCCTTTGTCAAGATTCTTTTTGGCAAATTTTTTCCATTCATTTTCCCCGCCGGGGTAGTAGGCTGACTTTGCGGAGCGGTCAAATATCTTATTATCCTCCTGCGGGTCCAGGTTGTATTTGCAGGAACAGGTGAACTCCCTTATAGAAAAAGTGGTGTCTTTAAACTCTTGTGAGTAAGTATGTAAACTTGTAAATAAGAAGAAGAGAATAGAAAATTTTTTCATACCCCAGGTTAAAACAACCCATATAACTGTCCATCCACTTTCCGGATGATCTCACCAAAGTCCTCATCCTTTTCGCCGAATTTGTTTTTGTCCACATCGATCACCAGCAGCGGGCCTTCTTTATAATCAGCGATCCATTTGTTGTAGTATTCGTTCAATTTTTTTAAATAATCCAGGCGGATATTCTCTTCATACTCCCTGCCCCGT
>CAYUCU010000166.1:0-9217 GCA_964443345.1 uncultured Chitinophaga sp. | reverse complement strand
TGTCACGGATAAAACATTCTGGTTGCTGGCAGAAAAGGCTTTTTACCTGATAGAACAAAAAAGAATGGCCGGCATCAGCAAGGCCGTATTAAAAAAAGAGATCGAAGCCCTGTACCAAAAAGGCACTTTCAACCTGTATCAATTTATAGAAGACAAATAAAGATCATGGAAACAATTCCAAACGAAGGGTTGCCACGAGTAGCCCAATGCGAACCGGCTGGCATAACTGTAGAGCCCGGCAAAGTATATTCCTGGTGCAGCTGCGGACTTACTATGAAAGAACCTTTCTGCGACAGTGCCCACAAGCAAATAGAAGGTACTCCGTACAGAAGTGTGAAGGTATTGTTTGATAAAGCGGAAGAAGTATGGTTTTGCCAATGCAAGCAAACAAAGACACCGCCGTTTTGTGATGGCAGTCATAAAAAGGTGTAATGTAATTTCAACAATACGATTGAATGAAGATCATCGACTGTTTTACTTTTTTTAATGAACTGGACCTGCTGGAGTTCCGGTTAAAGTTGCTGGCACCTCATATCAATCATTTTGTAATAGCAGAATCCAATCTTACCCATTCAGGCGGTGCCAAACCCTATTATTTTGAAGAAAATAAAAAAAGGTTTGAACCCTGGCTGCACCAGATCACTTATATCCCGCTACAACAATCAGCAGAAGGATTGGCCTTTACTAAAAACGAGACCACTTACAATCCTCAAAGCGCTTCCTGGAAACTGGAGAATGAACAGCGCAATGCCTTATCCGTTGCTGGTTCACTGGCAGGTGATGATGACCTGGTGATCGTAAGCGACCTGGATGAGATACCCGACCCCTATGTATTGAAGAAAATACATCCTGCGGAGCAACCCCTTGCCTTGTCCATGCTCTTTCATTATTACTTTTTCAACTGTCAGAATACCGGGCAGGAAAGATGGTGGAATGGCGCTGTTGTAGCAACAGGAAAACAATTTAAACAAACAACGCCACAGCAATTGCGGGACAGACGGAATGATCTTACACGCATCAAAAAAGGCGGCTGGCATTTTTCATATTTAGGGGGAATTGAAAAGATCAAACAGAAGATCCGTTCTTTTGCCCATACCGAATTTAATAAAGACGAATACCTGCAGGATGAATACCTGGTAAAAGCGATCAATAACGGCGAAGACATCTTTAAAAGAGAAGGTGTGTCTTTTAAATTTGTTTCTCCTTATTATTACCCGGATTGGCTGCGCAAAGAAATGGAGGCCTACCCCGGCTTCCTGCACCTTACTAAAAAAGATACCGCCTTTACCAAACTGGCCTGTGCGGTGCGGAGAGCTTTTGCTTAATATTTTTTATGGATGCATCCAACAACATAAAGGAACCTGCGCCGCTTGTGTCTGTTGCTATGTGTACCTATAATGGCGCTGCTTATTTGAAAGAGCAATTAGACAGCATCATCAACCAAACCTATCAGCACCTTGAAATAGTAGTAGTGGATGACGGCTCCACCGATGGCACACAGCAACTAATAAAAAGTTATCAGCAAAAAGACAACCGTATTCAATTTCACCAGAACGAACAAACCCTCGGTTACAATAAGAATTTTGAAAAAGCCTGCCTGCTTACCACCGGCATTTATATCGCCATATCCGACCAGGATGATGTGTGGGAGCTTAATAAGATAGAAACAATGATGCGCCTTTGGAACAAGGAAAGCATTTTTGTATATTCCTTGTCCCGTGATTTTTTTGGAAACGAACCGGTAAGGGAAGAAGAAAACAAACCCATCCGGTATTATGAAGGAAGTATGCCGGAAAAGCTGGCGTTCGATTCTCCCATTCATGGCCATGCCTGTATGTTTCACCGTTCATTGTTAAAAGAGGCTGTTCCTTTTCCGGAGCTGGTATACTATGACTGGTGGCTGAGCATGGTGGCTTCGGCCACCGGCAGGGTAAGCTGCATTAAGCAAACGTTTACCTGGCACCGTATCAGCGGGCAAAATAGTTCGCATGTATTACTGAACATAAAAGAAAAAGAAGAACGGGCAACCAAACTCAGGGCCGTCTGTCTCCGGCATACAGAAACTTTTTTAAGCCGGCCATTGGCCAACCCGCAAACCCGTGCTGTTCTTGAAAGCTATTGCCGCTTATTGCGCAGCAAAAAAGACAATCGCTTTTCCTGGCCCTTCTTTATTTTCTTTTTTAAGAACCGGGCCGTTACTTTTCACTACAAACGGAAGCGGAATATTTTCTCGTTACTCAAGAATAGTTTGAAAAGGAGTTTTACGGGATTGTAGCTTAGCGATTCCTGCCTTTCTCCCAAAACTCCGAGACTTGGTTTTTTGCGCCGATTTGTACCTTTCTTCTTCAAAAACCAGCCTTTTCACTCATAATCAGGTGGTTTTGCACACCCTGTTCAAATATTCCGCAGCAAAAAAGGGATTATTCCTGCTAATTTTCCGCTACTGGAAAACCATTAGCAGCATTACTTTTACTGCGAGGTGCCCCGAGCATGAAAATCCTGACACACATACCCGGAAAGGCGCAAAGAAGCCTGCTGGCTCTTTTGCTTTTCCTTTTTCCGTTAGTTTCTTTTTCCCAAACTAATATCAATGGTATCGTAAATACCTACCGGCAGGTGGTAGAGATCATTCCGGCCAAAGCCTGTGTGCGGGTAAATAATATCAGCGGCATTAATGTGAACACTAAGATACTGCTGGTGCAGATGAAAGGCGCCACCATCAGCACCGCAAATAATGCCACCTATGGTGATACCTCTTCCACCAACGAGGCCGGCTTGTATGAGGTTGGCACTATCTGCTATATCATCGGCGATTCCGTTTTCCTTTTTCACAACCTGGCAAACACTTACAACACGGCAACCGGCAAAGTGCAACTGGTTCAGTTTGCTGAATACAACTCCGCCCAGGTAGTGGACACATTGAAAGCAGCAGCATGGAATGAAACGAATGGTACCGGAGGAGTGATCGCTTTATACGCCGACCAGGACATTATTCTGAATGCGCCCGTTTACGCAGACTCCCTCGGGTACAGCGGCGGTGATTATTATAGCAATAGCGGCACCTGCAATATTATTCAAACCGCAGGTACAGGGTATGTATATAATATAACGGCCACCTCCAGCCAGAATGGCGCTTATAAAGGAGAAGGGGTCGCCACGGTTTCATCCACACAAAGTGCAGCTAAAGGCGCACCGGCCAATGGTGGCGGTGGCGGCAATAATCATAATAACAGTGGTGGTGGCGGCGCCAATCTTACTGCCGGAGGCAATGGTGGTGGCAACAGCAGCAGCGGACCTTCCGGTTGTAATGTGGCCAACAACTGGGGGCGGGGCGGAAAAGCGTTAAGCTCCTGGGGCGGTTCCAAAATTTTTATGGGTGGCGGTGGTGGTGCTGGTCATGCCAACAATGGTTCAACAGCTTACAATTATGGAGGCAATGGTGGTGGTATCATTTTCATCTGGGCCAACAACATTATTGGTAATGGTTATACTATAAGTGCGGATGGTGGTGATGGTGGCGCTTCGCAATCGGATGGCGCCGGTGGCGGTGGTGCGGGAGGAACGATCATCATGCACGTTACAAACTATACTGGCAGTCTCACCGTTCAGGCAAATGGCGGCAGTGGCGGTCTTTCGGATGATGGTGGTGTAGGTGGCCGCTGCTTTGGTGGTGGTGGTGGTGGCAGTGGTGGCGTTGTTTATTATACCGGGGCAGTTCCTGCTGTTACCACATCTGTTACTGCCGGAGCAGCAGGCGGAGAAATAGGAAGAGATCCCGGTTGCAATGCAGCAGTGTCTGCAGCAGCAGGAGGCAGCGGATCTTTTTCTTCTTCCTATACTTTTACCCGTTCTTTTTCTGCTGCTGGTTATTGCTCCCTTTTACTACCATCCAAACTGGTTTATTTCAAAGCAGCTTTGATCAATAAAGATGTAGTACTTGACTGGCTGATTCAAAACCCGGAGTTGGTAAAGAATTTTACGGTGGAAAAAAGAAATGATAACGGAGAGTGGGTGATGGTGGCCACTGTTGAAGCGGTTGCTTCCAAAGAAACCTATTCGGCAACAGACCATTCGGTTCATGCGGGTGAGAATTATTACCGGTTGAAAGTAGCAGAAAAAGCAGCTGCTGTGTACTATTCGGCAATACGTCGTATTTATATTGATCTTACACAAAATGATTTCACTATTTATCCAAACCCTGCACAACAGTCGGTTCAGCTTTTCAGAAAAGAAGCTGTTCCTGCAGTAGTTTCACTTACAGATATGTCAGGAAAAATAATTGTTGAAAAAAGAATCTGGAACCAGCGGGAAAAACTGGACCTGGCGGGTGTGGTGCCGGGCATTTATTTACTTCGTATCAATCAATCTGTAAAAAAACTGGTGGTCCATTAAGTTTTATTATTCTTCCACCAGCGATAACCGATAAATCCAACCAACGCAAATGGGGCAAATGCCAGGTATAGGATGCCGCTGTTCATTCCTTTGGCAGGTTTTTCGCCAAGCTGCTGTGCTGTTTTAGTACAGATGGAACATTGCGCCGGAGCATCTGTGGCGAGTAGTGTGCAGGTAATAATGAATAGTATGACCAGGAGTCCCTTTTTCATACCACAAAGATAAGAGAGAACGGGGAGCAAGGAGTCGGAAATCGGGAGTTAATAGTCGATAGTCAATGGTCGATAGTCAATAATCCAGAGTCAGGAATCAGGGGCAAGAACAGCAAAATCCAAACTATCGACCACCGACTATTGACTATCGACTATCGACCATTGACTATCAACCAACTGTTCTGCTATTTGTTGAAACTTTCTGCCCCAGGCATCCCAGTTGAGCTGTTCTTCAAATAATTTACGGCTGCTTGCCTGTAGTTGTTGAAGTTGTGCCGGATCTGCTAATAGTGATCGTATCTTTTCTGCATAAGCAGCACCACCGGCTTCAAAGGGGAGAGCAAATCCATTTATCCCCTCCCGCACATAAGTGGTCACACCGCCGGTATCTGTAGTAATGGAGGGAATGCCGTAGGCTGATGCTTCGCTAAACACCACACCGGCGCATTCGGCACGGGTAGGCAGCAGCAAAAAGTCTGTTTGCAAAAAAATTTGATGCAGTTGCTGAAAGTCAGCCTCCTCATTTTTATCTAAGAAAGGAATAATGGTGATGTCTTTTTCAGGTATTAAGTCATGTGGCGGCACGCACCCGATGATATGCAGATGTGCTTTTATTCCTTTGCTGTGCAAGATGCGGAAAGCTTCCAGTGCAATATCGCCGCCTTTTCTATCCCATTCCACAGCAAGAAATAATAAACGAACCGTTTCATTGGAAACAGCTCTTTCTGCTACGGCAGCAGGAATACGGTCCAGGTTTGCCCCGCAAGGAACTACGGTGATCTTTCCGGCATTAATTCCGTAATCAGTAATAGCAGAACTTTTATTCCACTCTGATGCCAGCATACAGTGTGCTGTATTATGAAAAGCTTGTTTATCCAGTTCAATTCCCTGTCGTACATTATATGCTGCCAGGTTACTGAAATATGGATAGTATCCCTGTATCTGCTGAAAAGTGGCATCCGTCATGTAGATGATGGGGATGTCTGTCTTTAAGTAAGCGATCAGCTGTGAGGAGGCGGATACAAACAATACATCCACCGGTCTTTTTTGCAGCTCCTTTTCTAATTGTTTGCTGAAATATTTGGCATATGCTTTTAAGAATTCTACGGCGGTATGCTTTTTAAATAGTTTACGGTTCAGGCTTTTTTGTGTGGTCAGCCATTCCCGCAGGTACCAAGGCCATTTAAACTGGAATATCTCTACGTCGTTGTGCTTTTTAATTTCCTGGTAGGAATAATAGCTGGTGCCTGACCATGATCTTTTGTCCAGCGGACTCCATCTTGCAGCAAAACCAACTTTCATTTTTATTTATTTATAAAAACCGTCGGGCAATCAGGTTGTAGGTAGTATCCTTTGTTTTTATTTCTTCCACCGTCAGCTTCGACAGATACTTGTCCCAGGAAAAAGATTCCCAGAGGTGATGAAGGTACGCCTCCGGGAATTCAGTAACTTCTTCAAACATGGACCGCAAACCTGCTTCATCATACAACGGGTAATGAAAAGCATAAGGGCTGAGTTTGGTAATACTGTCCGGGTATTGTGCGGCCAGCTTCAGTGGTATTTGTACCGAATGCTCATTCCAGTATTTATCCCGTCCACCGGAACGAAAGGTTTTATATTCTTCCAGCCAGCGGTTTACAAAATCACTGTTCTTTTCAGACAGTAAGACGGCATTGCACAAACCCGTGGATGCTGCGGATATGTTTTTGATCAATCCAAAACTTTTTCGAATGGTGTATTTTAACTGTTGCCGGAAATTCTTCGGTACATATGCCGTCTTCAATTCCTGGCCGATGGCAAAAGTGTAAGACCGCAGGCTGGTCAATGGCTTCACACTTATCGTATCAAGGTCCATGTAGATGCCCCCGGTTTCTTTCAATGCCCGCAGCCGCACCACATCTGCTTTATGTGCCACATGGTGCAATTGATTACCCATGATGCTACCGGGTGCTTCTATCTTATTTAATGTAAGCAGCGGTTTTGCTTGTTCCCACCATTCGCCGGTTGGTTCATATTGGTAATGAAAATAAGCAGAGGCTGGCTTGTTCAATTCTACTGCCGACTTTACAGACAGGTAATGCACCAGTGAAAAAGGTTTACCACCAAAGTCAGGCGCCATACCAAATACAAAGTGCAGGATATTGGAGATCATGATACAGACAGTTTTTGAGGTTCCCGTACATGTGATTGGTCTGCCTGGTCAGTAAATATTTCCTGGTTGAATAAAAATTCTTTACTTGCATACGCTTCAATCGCATTATCCAGTACCAATGCCGACAGCAGGTTGTCTGCCCGGTGCTTCACGGGAGTTTGTGCCTGCAATAATTTATTGGCGCCGGTAAGACTGATAGCATATGCATGAGTGCAATCGTGAAAACCGGCTTTCATCAGTGTGGCGCTGAAAGGCCGGGGAGCCAGGTTATTGATTTGCCTGTAAGAAAAATTACTCAGCCCAAAGAACCGCAGTATTCTATACCATGCCTGCTTTACCAGCAGGCTGGTGGTGATCTTTTCGTTCTTCAGGTAGCCGAGGTAAAACAGTTCCCAATCGGGAGGTAATTCTATAAGTGCATCAAACAATAAGGGAAGTTTGTCAAAATCGGGTATTACATCATCCTCCAGTATCAGTATCCGTTTCCAGTTATTATCTGTCACTGCCTGGTATATCTTACGGTGAGAAAGTGCACAGGCCATTTCTCCCCTGTTCATTTCTTTGAATTGCTGCCGCACTGACAGGGATAGTTTTTTATCATACAAATAATTCCTGCTGATATAGTCAGCATCAAGGTCATTCTTATCCACGCCGTAAAAAAATTCAAAAGAGATGCCCGCCAGGCGTTGTGCTACTTTCTCCTGCCTGTCTTTAAACCGGGGCACTGTAAGCACCAATACCTTGTCGAAGTATTGCTGCAGCAAGGTATTTATATCCTGTACCGTGTGGTGCATATTTACAAATGTAAAAACAAACAGCAAATACCGGGTTGGTATTTGCTGTACTATAAATTAAGCGGGTCTATTAATTACACCGCTTCTGCTTCCATTTTCTTCTGCACTTTCTTCCTTTCATCTTCATTCAGTATCACCTTCCTCATGCGGATGAAGTTTGGTGTTACCTCTATGCATTCATCCTGCTGAATATACTCCATGCACTCTTCCAGTGTCATCAGTGTTTTAGGTGCAATGCGGGTGGCATCATCGCTGCCGCTGGCACGGTGGTTGGTCAGCTTCTTCGGCTCTGTAGCATTTACCACCAGGTCGCCTGGTTTGATGTTCTCTGCAATGATCTGTCCGGCATATACTTCTTCTGCGGGATCAACAAAGAAGGTGCCTCTGTCCTGCAGTTTATCTATTGAATAGCCTGTTGTCTTTTCAGTGTTCTTGGATAATAAAACACCATTGCTTCTTCCGGGAATCGGGCCTTTCCAGGGTTTATATTCTGTAAAGCGGTGGGCCATTACAGCTTCTCCGGTAGTAGCCGTCAGCATTTGGGTACGCAGCCCTATCAGTCCTCTTGAAGGGATCTCAAATTCCAGGTGCTGCATTTCGCCCTTGGTCTCCATGATCAGCATTTCACCTTTACGGCGGCTTACCAGGTCAATTACTTTACTTGCAAATTCCTGTGGCACATCCACTACCAGGTTTTCGTATGGCTCACATTTCTTACCGTTGATCTCTTTTACAATTACCTGTGGTTGTCCCACAGTCAGTTCATATCCTTCGCGGCGCATAGTTTCTATCAGGATACCCAAGTGCAGGATGCCCCGGCCATATACCATCAGGCTATCGCCTTCTTCACTGTCTTCTACTTTCAGGGCCAGGTTCTTTTCTGTTTCTTTCATCAGGCGGTCACGCAGGTGCCTGGAGGTAACAAACTTACCATCCCTGCCAAAGAAAGGAGAATTGTTTACAGAGAAAAGCATGTTCATCGTTGGCTCGTCCACACTGATTACCGGCAATGCTTCCTGTGTTTCTGCGTCGGAAATGGTATCACCAATATTGAAATCTTCGATACCCACTACGGCGCAAAGGTCGCCTGCTATTACTTCTGTCACTTTCTTTTTACCCATTCCTTCAAACACATACAGCTCTCTCACTTTTGTTTTCTTTACAGAACCATCGGCCTGCATCAGCACCACGTTCTGTCCCTCTTTCAATACACCACGGCTTACCTTTCCAACCGCTATACGGCCAAGGAAAGAGGAGTAGTCGAGTGAAGTGATCTGCATTTGCACGGGCCCTTCATTCACTTTTGGCGGCGGTACATATTTTACAATACCATCCAGCAAAGGAAATATATTATCGATCTGTGTTAATGAATCGTTGAACCAGCCATTTTTCCCGGAACCATAAAAGGTGGGAAAATCCAGTTGTGCTTCTGATGCATCCAGGTTAAAAAATAACTCGAAGATGGCATCATGCACTTCATCAGGACGGCAATTCGGTTTATCTACTTTATTGATAATAACAATTGGTTTCAGATTCAGCTGAAGGGCTTTTTGAAGCACAAAACGGGTTTGCGGCATCGGGCCTTCAAACGCATCCACCAGCAGGCAAACACCATCAGCCATTTTCAATACCCTTTCCACTTCACCGCCAAAGTCGGCGTGACCCGG
>CAYUCU010000165.1:0-9282 GCA_964443345.1 uncultured Chitinophaga sp. | reverse complement strand
ATTATTATTGTGATTACCGTTTCCGCTGCCATCACTGATACTGCCGGTGCAGGTGGTTTGAACAACCGTTCCGGAGCAAATTTTATCAAGAGTAGTAAACGTATCTGTAGCACTTGTCATTCCCGGTTTGGAAGTTGGTCCGCAAAGAGGGGTTATCCTGTATTCATAAGTGGTGCCGGGAGTTAAACCTGTGATCGCTGCATTTAATTGAGTTATTGACAGGTTGGCATATTTCACAATATAATCTGTGGCTCCTGCCGGCCTTATTTCAATTTTAAGCGCCGTAATGGCAGTTGAATATGCCCAGTTGATCCTGGCGGAATTAGCGGTGATGTTTGAAACCGGGTTCAGTGTGGGTAATGCACAATCAGCTGTTGTAAAATCCCCGCTGGTATATAACGCACCGGGTTGATTGGTCGGCGGACATTTGGGTGTGATGCGATATTCATAACGGGTAGCCGGAATAAGACCGTTTATGGGAATGCTGATGGTCCCTGTCGTTCCTGTTACTGAATTATTAAATATGGTAAAGGCCGCCGTAGTGCCGGCCAGCCGGTAAGAAAGCTGGTAAGCAGGTACCTGGCTGCCTGTTGCCGTCCAGCTGATAATTGCTGATGAATTGGTGATACCAGAAACCTGGTTATTCAGTGGAGGACTGCAATTGCGGCTTGTAGTAAAGTTTACGGGGACCGACCAATCACTGCTGCAAGTCGTGATGCTGGCTTTTACCCTCCAGTTATATGATGTGTTCAGATCCAGCCCGGTAAGTGTGTAAGGAGCTGTTACATTGGTTACACTTGTCCAGGTGAAGCTGGCAGCGCTCTTGTATTGCAGTGTTACATTTATATTGTTATCGGGAATGACCCAGTTGAGTACTGCTGTATTACCAGTAATGTTGTTAGTGATTGTATTTATGGGTACAACCGGGACCGGGGGTATCGTTACGTTTACATTGGCCGAATTTATAAGACAACCACTTTGCATCACCTTGCAGGTATAGATGCCGCTATTAGCAGTTGTTACATTCGGCAGTACAGGATTTTGTGAGGTACTGCTAAAATTATTCGGGCCGGTCCATTGGTAGTTGCCGCCATTGATATAAGTAGCCTTCAGCTCCACGGAACTACCAGAGCAAGGAAGGCCCGTGAATACGGCATTGGCGGTTACTGGTTGTGAAGCAAGGGTACAGGGGGAGCCGGTTAGAAAATAATAGCTGTCAGAGGGGGTGGCAGCACCATTATTACAAAGGGTGTAAATGAAACAATCATACCTGGTGCCGGCGGTTAAGCCGGTAATAGTATATGGCGAATTAACATTCCCCTTCACAGTCCATGCGTTTCCTCCCGTCTTTCTATACTGCAGTACAAAACTACCAGCAGGAGCAGAAGAATTCCAGCTGATCTTTACCGTGTTTTCAGTCACGTTTTCTGACGAAACATTTATTGCTTTTCCGCAATTGACATTTATGATGCGTTCCATTTTATTACCGGCATTACCATTAATAGTAAGCCTCACTGTATATGTACCTGCATTTGTATAAGTCTTTACCGGGTTTTGAAGATCACTGGTGGTACCATCACCAAAATTCCATTCATAACTGGTGGCGCATACAGATTCATCCTTAAAATTGATTGGCATTCCGGCAATGAGAAAGCTTTCGCCTGTATTGGTGTTAAGATTCGATTTGTAAGTAAAGTTTGCAAACGCTCCTCCTGCTTTCAGTTCTCTTACAATAGGTACACTCCCGTTGATCGTAAGTTTTACAGTATAAATGCCCGGATCAAAATCAATAGTGGCTGGTATCCGGGTATTGCTGGTTTTCCCATTACCGAAATCCCAATTGAAGCTGGTGGCACAGGTTATGTTTGGAATGGAGAAATTAAACTTGTTGTTGGAGCATGTTGCAGTAGCAGGGGTGATATCAAAATCAACAGGAACTGGTCTGCCAATAATTTGTTGCGAAACGGTGTATAAATTATCAATATCCAGGGTTACAATAAAAGGCCCTTTATCTCTATAAACATGGGTTGGCATCCGCTCGGTGCTGGTGGTGCCATCGCCAAAATTCCACAATAGACGTCCGCCACAATTTCCGCCGAAATAATTGAATACGGTTGGCTGATCTATACAAAAGTATATATTCGATCCTTCACCATTTACTGAAAACCTGCCGGCATTTATTGTTACAGACCCCGTTTTTATCACTGAACCATTTACAGTCAAGGAGACACTTTTTTTTCCTGGTGAGGTATAAAGATGTACAGGATGCTTTTCTGTACTGGTGGTCCCGTCTCCAAAGTTCCAAAGAAAAGTTTCACCATCAACCGATTTATTTAAAAAATGAACTGTACTTCTGTTACAGGGTTCACCGGAACTTACTATTGCATCAAAATCGGCTTTAGCACAAAGTTTCTTTTCAAAATAATAATAGCCCGAGGTGCAGCCGGTTCCTTTTCTTACGCCCACTTCCAAATGCTGACAGGCATTGCCTTTCGCCAGGCCGAGCTCTGCTAAAGTAACAGTTATCGTGGCCCCGGTTTTATAAATAATTTTATTAAAACTGTTGATCTGCCATTCATAAACAGAATTGGCAGCAGCACCGGCATCCACCACTTTGAAAGCTAAACTTGAATAATTAGCAAACTGGTCCTGTTCTATGATCTTCTGCACATTATTTTCGATACCATACCAGGTTATATCCTGTGGTTTGGCCAGTTTCAGTTTATTGCTTGCCAATAGCGTGGCAGCTCCTGCATCCAGCCTCCCGGCCCCTAATTGACCGGCATAGGGCTTGTTATAACTAATACTGTCAATATTAACTGCCGAGCATTTTAAGATCTCCTCCACTTCATTCGGTCTTATATCAGGCTTTATAGAATAGAGCAATGCCACCGTTCCAGTTACCAGTGGCGCCGAAAAAGAGGTACCCCAACCATAGCTGTACCCGTTATTCTTATTATTTGAAATAACGGCATGTGCCGGTGCACAAATATCCACTCGGTCATTATGGGTAAAGGTTTCAGCACCCGGCATAAGCGGGCGGCCATCATGCACATCTTTCCAGCAATAATTATTCGAATCGCCGATCTCGTTTACATGACCTACAGATGAAACAGAGATAACATTATTGTAACTGGCCGGAAAAAAATATTGGCCCGGAGGTGTATACCAATTGCCGGATGATGCTACTACTGTCACACCAAGACTGGTAACTAGATCAATAACCGGGTTGTTATAATTATATGCCTCATTAACAGTAGTTGGTGAAGCCCAACTGCAATTAACTACTTTGGCACCCCTGTAAACAGCGTCTAAAATGCCGTCATACCCTTTTGTAGTGACCACAAGGCTGCAATTAAAACCAATGGAAGCTAGTCCGCCCCCATTATCTGTTTTTCCGGCAGCCAGGGTGGCTACCCTGGTACCATGACCCCCGGTATTATTAAGTCCAAGCGCCAGAAATTCTGTTTTTCCAACCAGTTCACTGCATGTGGTATCAAAGTCTATATCTGATATACCTATCTTAATGGCTGGGTTTCCTTTTGTTATAGCCCAGGCATCTTTGGCCCTGATATAATCAAGGGTGTAAGAACCGCCAGGAACCGATGTATAGTCATTGGGTTCATAAAATACCTGGGGCTCCCTGTATATTTCCTTTGATTCAATAAACCTTGCTTTGCGACTCTTTAGCTGATTTAATGCTGAGTCTGCCGGAGCTTCAAATGTCAATAAATAATAATTCAGAAGTTTTGCTCCCAGCGGATGCCACTGAAAATTTACGGCTGACGGGAAGGCTTGCTCTACTTTTATTAATTTGTTCGTTTCATAAACACTGAGTAAGCTACTATCCTTTGACTTAATTTCAGGCACTACACTCCGCCCTGCCAATTTATTTATTACCGGTACCTGGCTTTTATCATTAAAATATATCACTAATGTGTGGCTGGGGGCAGGTTCCCGCTTCCTGTTGAATTCTACGAAGGGTTCTTGTGCTGCGGCAATGGAAAAAATCAATAAGCAAAACAGTAGTAGTCTTGTTCTCATAAGGGTTATTTGGCTGGTTAAGAAATTACAACAACTAAAACTGAACACCCCCAAATAAAAGCATTGTTCATATCCAAACCCCCGGATAACGTACAGTTCACCAGGCTATAACTGCCAGCTGGTGAACTGCATGCATTTCCTTATTATCTGTCACTATATATCTTTCCGAACCACTCCCACTTTTCTTTTCATTTCTTTCACCTGCTGTTTATTTTTGAATGATCAATTTCTGTTTGCAGTGCCGCAGCATACAGCAGCGACATTATAAAAAAAAGGATAAGGTTATCTTTTCATAAGTACTTCATCAATACCACACCTGTTCCGCTGCTGCAGGCGGCACCCGCGGCTATAATACCGTTTTCAGCCTGTCAATAAGGACCGATTTTCGCCTGGTGGAAACCGGCAATATGATCCCTTTATGCAAATGCACGATCATCTCGTCAACATTAAAGAACTCCATACAGGAAAGATTGATCAGGTATGATTGGTGGATCCTTACAAAACCAAAGGGCTCGAGCATTATCTCACTATCCATCAGTGTTTTTGCCACTATATATTTTTCAGTGTGATCAAAACAATATTCACTGTAGTTACTGACCGCCTGTATAAAAGTCAGGTGCTCTATATTCTTTATTAAATAGCCTTTAGTGGTAGGAACACTGACCTTCCGGATCTTGTGCAATTTGTCCAGGGTATGATTGATTATCCGGTAGTTGCCCGTTGAATTTTGTTCCCGCTGTGCCATTTTTTCAAACCGGCCGATAGCAGACAACAGTTCATTCGGATCAATAGGTTTGGTCAGGTAGTCTATTGCTTTAAAACGAATCGCCTGGATAACATGTTCTTGTGTAAGTGCCATAAAAATTATCCTGAATCCTTTAAAGGTTACATCATTCAGCACATCGAATATGGTTTCTTCTCCCAGGGAAGTCGTTGCCAGCACCAGGTCCGGCTCTTCCTTATTGATCAGATCAATGGCCGACAAGGCATCGGATGCCACTCCCACCAGCTCAAGTGAACCTCTGAGCAGGATCAGTTGCTGTACTTCTTCCACTATTGCGGGATCTTCGTCAATAATAATATACCTGTAGCTGTACATGTTGTTCTTTTTTTTAAAATGAGCCCGGCTGAGAACAGCCAGGCGTTTTTTATGTGTCCCATCTAAAAATTCGAACGGTTGGTGCAGATACGCCGCTGATCTGTCATCACTTACTTCATTACAATTTTTTTATAAGAAGCAGTTCCTGTTTTTGTATCTGTTACTTTTATAAAATACATACCAGCCACCATGCTCTTTCTGTTGATCTCTTCTGACTGGCCGCTTACAGCTTTCACCTGTTTGCGGAGCATCAAAAGGCCGGCACTGTTAAATAACTGTATATCAAATTCACCCGCTTTACTGAATTCTAACCGGAAGGTGGATGACACCACCGGGTTGGGATATACCTGTACCATTTGTTGCTGATCAGTTATCCTTACTACCACCTGGTTGGAATAGGATTTCTTTGCATCTATGTCAACCAGTTTGATACGGTAAAACACGGGGCTGAATGAAACATTGCGGTCAGTATAACGATAGGTTCTGAGGTCAGTACTGATGCCCGCAGCCGGCAGGGAGCCGATGGTGTAGAAGTTGACTCCATCAGTGCCTCTTTCCACTTCAAATGTCCTGGTGTTTGATTCTTGTAAGGTGCTCCAGTCAAGTTTAATATCACTATTTTCCTTAGTGGCTTTCAATATAAACCCGATTGCAGGAAGTATGGGGCCGTCATATATATAATCTTCCACTTCCCCATTGGCAGCCCCCGCAATACTAAAATCTGAGGAGCTTAGAACAGATGAGCTGATAATTACTCTTATAGCAAAGTTGTTAACCGCATTCAGAGGAGGAGTAAATGTGATATTCTCTGAAGTTGCACCATTGATAGCAACTGACCCGAACCTGAAGTCCGCAAGGTCAAAATTGCCATCCCGGTCCCAGTCAAACCAAACACCGTAAGATGCGGTGGTACTCGTATTACTGTTCAGTGTTAGTAAAAATGTGTTTGGTACATTTATTCCTACTCCCCCTGAATAAATAAGTCCGTGTTCATTTAAATCTCCAAGAGCATTTATATCAGTGTTACTGGAACACTCGGTATTGGGAACATCACTATTACCACCCAGCCATATTTTTGCCGGGTCATTATCTGCTAAAGAAACAGCACTTGCTACAGGATAGTTTGCGATTGGTGAAGCAAACCCTACCGGCAAGTCACCAAAATCCAAAACAGCTGCATTTATACTAAGTGAATAATCTTCCACTTCACCATTAGTAGCAGTACCCACAGGTGTGTTCACTTCTGCATCAGTGGTTCCGCTGCGGATACGGAGATAGGAGTTTCCGCTGATGATACTGCTGCCGCAGGAATAATTAGTAAGGTTCCATGTTAATGTTACAGCCGTTTGTGTATTGTTTGTGGTAAAAGATGCCGAAGCTCTTTCCGACAGTTCAAATGCACCATTCAGGTTGAAATCTATCCAGCCATATACAAAAGCCGGTGTGGCGGCATTGGCCGTATTTTTAAACGCCGAGACTGTTACACTATATGTTCCGCCGTTTTGAGCAATGATTTGAGGCAATGGCGTGACCACTGCATCCTCATCAGTGCGTTCTGCCGGGGCCAGGTTGCAAACATTTACATCCACCACCCCCATATTCAGATCATCGCCGCTGGCATTGGCCGATGGCTGCGGACCTGTTTCAAGATCAACCAAATTGCCCAGCCTCACATAATTAGTTTGCTGCTTGTTTAATGTGTTGTTGTGTTGGGCAGGCGTAGCGCCATCATAAATGGCAGGTGCATCACCGAAATCAAAATCACGGCTTACTAATACGGAAAAGACAAATCCCGACCGGTGAAAACCTGGCCCTTTGGTTGAATCAAAGGAATTGTGCTGAAAACGCAGCGGCGCATAGCCCGGAACATTACTACTTTCCGACCCGCCGTCGGCTGCCATACTTGCCACACTCAGTCTTCCGGTAGCAGCATTGAAATCAAGATTACCATCGCCATACATATTTCCACCACTTGCTCCCAGGTATTCATGTCCCTGTCCGCCTACGAAAGTGCTGTATTTTAATTGGCTGAGGTCTCCATTTAATACGGATACAGACAAATCCCAAATGCCTGCTGGCCCAGTTGCAGGGGAAGGCTTAAAATAATTCGACCCTGGCTGATTCACGGCAGGAAAATTTCCACTTGCAGTGGTACCAACCACATATACTTCATCAAGAGCCTCACTTACCTTGATCGCACATTGTACCTCAAAAGAGGTGCCGCCGAGAAAGGTTGTACGTACCGGGGTGCCGGAAGAAGTACCATTGATGGGTATTTTGGCAATCGCAAAATCATTGCTACCAGCATTAGTTGCATCATATACCGCAGGTAGTGCAGCAGTACCGGGCAAGGATGCGGAAGCAGATCTGAATACTATATAGTAGAAATTATTCGTTACGGCAATTTGGGGCCTGTCATCTGTAGAAGGGCCGTCAAAAAAACTAAGAAAAGTAAAAGCGGCAGGAGCAGCCTGCGCTGTTGGCAAAGCGCCAAGAAACACGCCGCCGCCACCTGCAATAGTGCTGCCTACATTATTAGCTGTAAGGGCAGGCCAGCCGGTAGCGCTGGTTGTTTCTCCGCAAAATGTCAACAGGGTTTTATCCGGGGTGATCTCTAATCCACCCTGTCTCTCAAGACCAGAACCGCCAGTATAAGTGGCCCAGTCCAGTGTGTTATAACCGGCCCCGGAAAAACGGGCAATATAAACTTCTGAAAAACCAGGTGCACCCTGGGCAACGTCTGGTGCGCCAGCAGTGATAAAACCAGCAGGCATTGAGTTAGTAGTTGGATTAGAAGCCTGTATTATTCCGCTCACAAAAAAATTCTGGTCGTCCAGTATTTCTACAGAACCGATCCCATTTTGATCTACATCAATATTTGTATTTCCTCTGCCAGGCAAGTAACTACTATAATGAAGCGTTACCAGGTCGCTGGAAAAAACTGCGACAAATCCGTTATAAGTCAAATTACCACCGGGCCGCGGGTTACCTACTAATGCGCTTGCTGTTGTGGGTATGGGGTTTGCCGGGGCTCCTGCTGCTCCCCCTACTCCGCCGCCTGCAAGAACTCTTCCGTTGGGGAATATTTTAAGGCTGTTGATAGTGGTCCCTGTGCCAAACAATGTGAAACTGGTAAGTACCCCAGCTGCAGATATTTTAAATATCATGGCATTGAAAGTGGCATTACTTATACTACTTTGGTCATACCCTACAGAACCAGAAATATAAGCCGGGGTTATCAGGAAGGTACTGGCTTTAAAACCACCCACTATGATGTTGTCGCAATTATCAGTAGCGACACAAGTAGTGGTACAATCTCCATCTACCGGACCACCACCATCAAAAAAAGTGGCACCAAAAATAGTAGGATCAATAACCAGGGGTGTGCCAGCTATCAGGGTTTCGTTCTTTGCCAGGTTAAAAGCTGCGGTAGATTCATTTGTTACAAATGAAAAGTCCAGGTTCTTCTTTTCTGTACCTACCACCTGGTAGCTTTCCGGAATGTCCAGTTTCATTTCGGCAAAACGTAGTCCTACAACCAGGTTACCGTTTTTATCTGTTTTCAGGTAATCCTGGCCATCAAAGTTCATCCGGATCTTTTTGTATTCTTCCGGTTTGCTTACCAGCCAGTCAAATTCGACGCTACCCTGCTCATTACTATATATACGCAGGCTTACTCCGTCATAAACTCCGGGGATCATCAGTTCTCCATAACTCTGCACATTGGTGTGCATGTTCTTTTCGTCCATCATGTAATTGTAGGTAACAAGGTTGCCCGCCACCGGCTGAGGGTTCAGCGGATTACTACCCGTAAAGCTGAGATCCACTGTATGTGTTTCTTCTTTTTGCTGTTGATCGCTTCCTGATGTTTTAGTGGAAATGATCCTGATGTTTTTTTCAGTTACCACCAGCTTCAGCCCTTTGTTGTCGGAGTAGTACTTTACAGTGGCAGGCAATTGTCCCTTGTTTTCGATGAACCGCTGACGGTTCTCTGTTTTCCTGAGTACGGATCGAACTTTTTCATTAAGATCAGCTTGGTTTTCAGAGGCAGCTCCGTTAAAAGCCTTGGTTGGAGCGGAAAAGTTTGCGGGGACACTAAAGATGGGTTGGGAAGTGTTTAGGTCCGTAGCAGGCCGGGC
>CAYUCU010000164.1:0-9329 GCA_964443345.1 uncultured Chitinophaga sp. | reverse complement strand
AAGCACAGCCCGCAGAGTAAGTCGTGGATGGATAAAGTGAAAGATTTTTTTGAGAAGACATTTACAGATGCAGTGCCGCTGATGCCAGACTATATCAACGAGTTTTTTAATAATCCCACTTCGTCATTGGTCACGGTCAAATGTTTTCCGTGGATACGGAAAGATCAATTTGCCCTGATCGGGGATGCTGCACATGCTATCGTCCCTTTTTTCGGACAAGGCATGAACTGCGGGTTTGAGGATTGCCGCATCCTGGATGAACTAATAGAACAAAACGGCGACGACTGGGAAACCATTTTACAACAATACCAAACGCTTCGCAAACCGGATGGTGATGCGATCGCAGACCTGGCCATCAATAACTTTACAGAAATGCGGGACAAGACCGCTGACCCAAAATTCTTACTTCAGAAAAAAATAGAAGCCCGGCTGCATGAAAAATATCCCGACAAATGGATACCGGCTTACTCACAGGTTACCTTCAGTCCGAATATCCGTTATTCAGAAGCCTTACAAAGAGGGCAGAAGCAGGAAGCGATCATGCAGCAAGTGATGAAAATGGAAGACATTGATGAGAAATGGAATACCGGGGAAATTGAACAGGTGATTTTGGATAAGTTAAGCGGTTAATTAGTTTATTGGGTAATTGGGTGGCGTGAAAGGATAATGTCTTTATAAACTTTCAGACTTTTGTATTCCCTGGTAAACTAATTAACCAGTTAACTAATTAACTTTACTTCATGACCCGCCAGCAACTCATCCACCAGATCAAACAGAAACAATCTTACCTCTGCGTTGGCTTAGACACTGACATTACTAAAATTCCCCGGCATCTTTTATCTGAGTCTGACCCGGTATTTGCATTCAATAAAGCAATTATTGATGCCACAAAAGACCTGTGCGTCAGTTATAAGATCAACACCGCTTTTTATGAAGCATTGGGAGTAAGAGGATGGGAAGCGATGGAGAAAACGGCTTACTACATCGGCGACGAACATTTCAAAATTGCTGATGCCAAACGGGGTGATATTGGTAATACATCTGATCAATATGCTAAAGCCTTTTTTGAAACCCTGCCTTTTGATTCCATCACCGTGGCGCCATACATGGGCGAGGATAGTGTAAAGCCTTTTTTGCAATATAAAGGTAAATGGGCCATCGTTTTAGGACTGACCTCTAATAAAGGGGCAAGGGATTTTGAATTGCACAATGCAGGCGACCGGTTACTATATGAAAGAGTACTGACCACCGTTTCTGCCTGGGGCACTCCGGAAAATTTAATGTTTGTCGTTGGTGCCACACAAGCTGATTCATTTATCAATATCCGGGAATTGACACCCGATCATTTTTATCTCGTTCCCGGGGTAGGGGCGCAAGGCGGGAGCCTGAAAGAAATTTCTGAAAAAGCTATGAATAAAGACTGCGGTATTTTAGTAAATGCCAGCCGTGCTATTATTTATGCATCAGATGGGGAAGATTATGCAGAGAAGGCCCGGGAAGTGGCTAAAGCTTACCAGGCCGAAATGAGTCAATTTCTCGTTGCTTAGACCTGCTGATTCTTACAGCAATATAGATGCCCATAACCACTCCTGTAAGTGCGGATATTACAATAGTGATAGTGGTTGTTCTCTCCAATCTTTCCAGGTATGCCATATCTCCGCCATCTGACCAGCCTATTAATCCCATAGAAATGAAAAGAAGTAACAGCAGTACAAACGTCACAACTGCCGTTACTATACCAGCAACAACGGACCATACAACCGACATAGCTGTTTTTAGTTTGTGCTTTTCCATAAACCAAATATCTCCCTTTTTCCCTAATCCGTTACCTTTGCGGCAGCTAAATATTACATCAACAATCTTAAATATTCAATAACGATGGCCGCCCGTACAGACAACTTTCAGAGCCCTGATTATTTTAATGTAGATGAACTGCTCACTGAGGAACATAAACTCATCCGGGAGTCCGTTCGCAGTTATGTAAAAAAAGAAATTTCTCCTATCATAGAAGACTATGCACAAAAAGCAGAGTTCCCCCAACATATCGTTAAGCAGCTTGGCGACCTCGGCTGCTTTGGCCCCACTGTTCCCATTGAATATGGCGGCGGCGGATTAGATTATATTTCCTACGGCCTTATGATGCAGGAACTGGAAAGAGGCGACAGTGGCGTTCGTTCCACCGCATCCGTACAAGGTTCATTGGTCATGTTTCCCATCTATGCGTATGGCAGTGAAGCACAACGAAAAAAATATTTGCCCAAACTGGCCAGTGGCGAATGGCTCGGTTGTTTTGGATTAACGGAACCTAACCACGGCAGTGACCCCAGCAGCATGCTCACCAACTTCAAAGATGCGGGTGACCATGTGATACTGAACGGAGCTAAAATGTGGATCAGCAATGCACCTTTCTCACAAGTAGCAGTAGTGTGGGCAAAAAATGATGACGGTGACATACAAGGGCTGATCGTCGAAAGAGGTATGGAAGGTTTCACTACACCCACTACGCATGGCAAGTGGAGCCTGAGAGCGTCCGCCACAGGTGAACTGGTGTTTGATAATGTAAAAGTTCCCAAAGAAAATATTTTTCCTAACGTTAAAGGGTTAAAAGGCCCGCTAGGCTGTCTCACCAAAGCAAGATACGGCATTGCCTGGGGCGCTATCGGCGCTGCGATGGATTGCTATGATACAGCGTTACGCTACTCAAAGGAAAGAGAACAGTTTGGCAAACCGATCGGTGCATTTCAATTACAGCAAAAGAAACTGGCAGAGATGGTTACTGAAATAACCAAAGCACAACTGTTAAACTGGCGGTTGGGCGTATTGATGAATGAAGGAAAAGTAACACCACAACAGGTAAGTATGGCCAAGCGGAATGCCTGCGAAGTGGCTACCAATATCTGTCGTGATGCACGGCAAATGCTTGGGGGCATGGGCATCACCGGTGAATACCCGGTAATGCGCCATATGATGAACCTGGAAAGTGTGATCACTTACGAAGGCACTCATGATATTCATTTGCTGATAACGGGAATGGATGTGACAGGATTTAATGCGTTTAAATAAAGTCCGAAGTCAGGATGACCGAAAATCCGGAAGACTTTTTTTTTATTGAGAACTTCTTTCCGACTTCCGGACTTTCTGTCTTTCTGACTATTCAATACAATGAAAATCTTCTTAATCGGATTCATGGGCTCCGGAAAAACACACTGGGGCCGCTTACTAAGCGAAAAACTTGGTATGCGTTTCTTCGACCTGGATGAACAGGTAACGGAACATGCCGGTATGTCTATCCCCGAAATATTTGAAGCAGATGGAGAAGAACAATTTCGCCTGCTGGAAAAAGAAGTACTGCATATACTTACAGAAAGTCATGATAATTTTGTAATGGCCTGCGGAGGTGGTTCCCCTTGCTATTTTAATAACATTGAATATATGAACCAATCCGGCACCACCGTTTGGATCAATGTGCCACTGGATACGTTGTTTGAACGACTGGTAAAAGAAAAAGAGAAACGACCGCTGATACGGGAACTGTCGGATGAGCAGTTGAAGGGTTTTATCGCTAAGAAATTTTCCGACAGGAGAATCTATTATGAGCAGGCCAGGTTGGCGGTAGAGGAAACTCCCGTGCAGCTGGAAGTATTGATTGATAAAATATTTCATGCATAAGAAACATCTTATTACAGCTGCCACCTTTGGCGGATTAGCCGTAGCGCTGGGTGCATTTGGTGCACATGGACTGGAAAAAGTTACCAGCGATGAAAAAATACTGCACGGGTATCAAACCGCGGTACAATACCAGATGTATCATGCACTTGCTTTACTGGCAGTTGGTATCTTATCCGGACAATTGACGAACCGATATATTCATTGGGCAGCTAATTGTTTTATTGCCGGGGTTTTTCTTTTTTCCGGCTCTTTATACCTTCTTACTTTTTTAAAAATACAGGGAAGCACAGCGGTAAAATTTGTGGGACCTGTAACCCCGCTTGGTGGCATCTTTTTTATTGCCGGATGGCTGCTGTTGCTGCTGGCAATTCTGAAAAAACAATGATCAGAAGGGAAGCTCCAGGGTGGTAACGGTGCCATTGTTATTCGCTATCGTGAACGTGCCACCAATACTTTCCATCCTTCGTGTAATATTCTTTAAACCATTCCCAAACTGACGGATATTTTCCAGGTCAATACCACGGCCATTGTCATGGATAATTATTTTCAGGCACCCGTTTGTTTCCATTGTTATCGTTAATTCAGATGCCTGTGAATGTTTCAGTGCATTATTCAGGCTTTCTTTTACACATAAGAAGATATTGCGGCGTTTATCTCCTACCAGTTCCTTATCGGAGATATGTTCAGGGCTTATCACCTTACATTCGATGGGGGTGTTTTCAAAGTACTCATAAGCATATGAGCGGATATAGGATACCAGGTTGTCCACCGTATCATTTCCGCTGTTCATACTCCAGATAATGGCATTCATCTTATTCAGCACTTCGTTGGCAGATGAAGATATCCGGTCTATTTCCACCGGCGTATTTTCCTTCATTTTATTACGGGCAATCTCACTCATCAGCCGGATGGCCGTCATCCCGGCACCCAGCTCATCATGCATGTCGGCAGAGATGCGTTCCCGTTCCTGTTGTTGCGCTTTTAGTACAGCCAGTTCTTTTTCATATTCCTGCATCAGGTTTTGCGCTTTCAGCATTTCCCGTTCCTTTGTTTGAGCTATCAGCTGGCGGCGGTTTTTATAATTAAGTCCCATCAGGAATAATACCAGTTCCAGGAACAGTCCCATTTCGTAATAAAATAAGGCAGAACTAAAAATGCCCGGAATGTTTTTAAATAATCCTTCCTGCATTACTGCCACCTGTGAAATGAGGGAGAAGACAAAAAGCAAGAGGTTGCCCCAGAATAAATAGCGAAGCAGTTTATCTTTCCAGTGCCGGATGCTGTAAATAAGAAATATGATGACCATTACCAGCAGCAATACTTTGGTGGCATTTTCCACTACGTTTTGCAAACTGAAGTTGCTGGTAAAATAGTGGAGAAAGCTAAACGTTAGTACAGCGACAACCAGCAACGCTATGCCGCCGTTGTATAATTTATACAGAAACGGGTGCTTCTGTTTCGTCTCCATGAATTTTTGCATGAAGATCATATAGAACATGATCCCCAGGCACTGCATCACGAAATCGAGATAACTCTCAATAAAAAAACTGGCAGCGCTGGCATGAAAATCAAACAGGGCTTTGGCAAAAAGCATACCTCCCAGGAAAAAAGCATAACCCGAATAGTAAAAGAACTCCCGGTTGGCGCCTTGCAGGAAATTCGCCATGGAGAACAATATCATCATTAATAACAATCCGCAAAATACATAGGTTACCAGCTGAATGTCATTATGGTCACTTCTTAAGGCAGAAATAAAGACGCTTGTTTGCGGCGCATTGATCAGCCGGGGACGGATGGTGTTGAGATAGGTTTTGATAGGATGCAGTTCCGCAATAATAGTTGCCGAATCGTTGCCCGCAAGTACCAGTTGCCGGAACCCGATGCTGTCCGGGTTGACTGGCAAAACCACAGGTAGTTTTTTCAGAACCGTTCCTTCCAGCCGGTACAGTTGTATATGATCATAATAGAACCCCGGGAAAAAGCAAACAGGTATGGCCGTATCAGCAGGATTGAAAAGATTAAACTTTAACACCACCTTTTTAGTAACAAAATCAGTAGGTATGACACCTTTGAAAGTTATACCAGGTTGAAAATTCAGTTGACTGAACTTCGATTCAACACTCTCATTACCCTCTATAAAGCCCGAGCTGACTGTTTTACTAAGGGACTTTACAAATAGCACTTTGCTGATGTCTGTGTAGCTGTTGGCGAGGCTGTCCTGTGCTTTTATGCCGGTGGCTGCCAGTAAAAGACAACCGCAGAGTGTGATAAAGCAGCAGGAAAGTGGCAACCTTTTCATACAGGATTTAAACTTGTGTTCCAAATGTAATACATCGGTTTTGCTTGTGCCAGCTTTCCACATACCACTTTGTGGTAAATTTTAGCCGGAAATGGTTGAAATAGTATCTTTGCTGCCATGGCTAATAAGCTGAAAAAGACCACCAAAAAAAGTCCTGAGAAGAAACCTGCCAAATCCGATGTCACCCCTTTTCAGGCTGAAAAGGAAGAGAAGATTGATTTGAAAGCCATTGCCCGTGATGAAAGGACATGGAAGATCATTGGAGCCGTTTCACTTCTCATTTCCATATTCCTGTTTGTATCCTTTATCTCTTATTTTTTTACATGGAAGGAAGACCAGGCAATAGCCCGGCAGGGACTTAACGGAATATTTAGTTCCAATGAGCCGGTAGCCAATCTTTTGGGCCGCTTTGGTGCTGTGGCTTCTCATTTTTTTATTTTCAAAGCCTTTGGCATCGCCGCATTTCTGATCTGCACGTTCTTCTTTGTAGTGGGTACGAACCTGTTATTCCGCCGGCGGGTATTTTCTATATGGAGAAACCTGAAGTATGTGACGGCAGGATTGCTGGTGCTATCCGTTTCTTTATCTTTTTTGTTTGCCAAAAGCGCATTTCCATTTGGAGGTGGCGTGGGGGATATGATCAACCGCCAGCTAACAGGTGCATTGGGCACCATTGGTACGGCGGCCGTATTATTATTACTGGCACTCGGTTATTTTATCTGGCAGTTTAACCCGGCATTTAGCTTACCCGCAAAGAAATCCCCAACAACTGGTGATGAAGAAGTAACAGCAGAAGAAATGACCACATCAACTGCAGAGCTGAAGCCCAACACCAGTATCAATGATCTGTATGCTGAAAAATCCGGAACACAAAATGGCAATTCATTAAAACAGGATGGTGGCATAGTGATCAATTTTCCGGATGAAGTTCCGGCGCATGACTTTAAAGTAATTGAAAAGGAAGAAACGCCGGAGGAAATAGTGGAAAAGATCGAAGAGCAACAAACTTCTCCTGAAAAAGAGATCGTAAATGAGCTCCTTCATACACATGAGTTTGATGTGGAGGAAGAATATATCCCGCCGGTAAAACCTGTTGCAAAGAAAAATGAGGAGCCGCTGGAACTGGAGATCAAAGCAGTACCGGATAAGGAACCGGAAGAAGAACTTTCCGGGGTAGAAAATTTACCCCCGTATGAACCTACATTAGACCTGCGGGATTATAAATACCCAACACTCAGCCTGCTGGAAACACACGGCAGCGAAAAAATCATCCAGGATGCCAATGAGCTGGAGAATAATAAGAACCAGATCATCGCCACTCTGAGAAACTATGCGATTGAAATTCAGAAGATCAGTGCTACGGTGGGCCCAACCGTTACTTTATATGAGATCGTACCGGCGCCGGGTGTGCGGATATCAAAAATAAAAAACCTGGAAGATGATATTGCGCTTAGCCTTGCAGCATTGGGCATCCGTATCATTGCACCCATACCCGGAAAAGGAACGATCGGTATAGAGGTGCCGAATGTGCGTAAGACAGTGGTAAGTATGAAAACCTTACTGGCTTCAGAAAAGTTCCAGAACAACAATTTCAGTTTGCCTATTGCCATTGGTAAAAAGATCGATAACGAAAATTTCATTGTTGACCTGGCCAGCATGCCACACTTATTGATGGCAGGTGCCACCGGGCAGGGTAAATCTGTAGGGCTGAATGCCATACTGGTATCCCTGCTGTACAAGAAGCATCCATCGCAAATGAAATTTGTACTTATCGATCCCAAAAAAGTGGAATTGAGTATTTACAGGCGGATAGAAAAACATTTCCTGGCAAAACTGCCCGGCGAAGAAGATGCCATTATTACCGATACCAAGAAAGTGGTGCATACGCTCAATGCCTTGTGTATAGAAATGGATAACCGGTATGACCTGCTGAAGGAAGCCGGTGCCAGGAACATCAAGGAATACAACGATAAGTTCATCAAACGAAAACTGAATCCCCAAAAAGGACACCAGTACCTGCCTTTTATCGTATTGGTTATAGATGAGTTTGCAGATCTGATCATGACAGCCGGTAAAGAAGTGGAAATGCCCATCGCCCGGTTGGCACAGCTGGCAAGGGCTATTGGTATTCACCTGATCATTGCCACACAGCGTCCGTCTGTAAATATTATAACGGGTACTATCAAGGCCAACTTCCCTGCAAGGATAGGTTTTAAAGTGTCTTCCAAAATTGATTCCAGAACAATATTGGATACGGGTGGTGCCGAACAGCTGATCGGGAAAGGGGATATGCTCATCTCTCATAATGGAGAAGTGACCCGGCTGCAATGTGCTTTTGTAGATACACCTGAGGTGGAGCAAATAGTAGATTTTATTGGCGACCAGCGGGGATACCCGCAAGCATTCCTGCTGCCCGAATATGTGGATGAAAAAGAACTGGAAGGAAAGGATTTCGATTTATCCGACCGGGATTCATTATTCGAAGATGCAGCAAGGCTGATCGTTCAAAACCAGATCGGTTCTACTTCTTTACTACAACGCCGCATGAAACTGGGATACAACAGGGCCGGTCGGCTAATGGACCAGTTAGAAGCAGCGGGTATTGTAGGCCCCAACCAGGGGAGTAAAGCCCGGGATGTATTGATCAAAACCGAAATGGAGCTGCAACAACACCTGGATGCATTAGGCTGATGCGTTATCAGCTTGTTAAGAAGACACAGAATGGTGCAACCCGGTACAGTCATTGCCTGTCCTACACCGTGCTATGTAGCCCTGGCGAAATAGTATAGCAGTATTTAATTACCTTTGCCTGCCTTCTTCTGAAGGCCCACAATACTAAAAATGATGAAAAAAATCTATTCCGCCGTCTTGTTATCCGCCATTACCCTTAGTATCTCGGCACAAACCAGCGACCCCGCCGCAAAAGCGATCCTCGACGAAGTCAGCGCAAAATTCAAAACATTTACAACCGTACAGGCCACGTTTTCTTATAAAGTGGAAAATGCTTCCGGAAAAGCTTTAAGTACTAAAACCGGTACCCTGATGATGAAAGGGACCAAATACAGGGTCAGTTTTGGAGGTCAGGAAATATTTTGCAATGGCACCACGGTCTGGAATTACGATAAATTAGCTAATGAGGTTACGATCAGCAACCTCGATGCTTCAGGCGGGATGATCACGCCACAAAAATTATTCACCAATTTTTACGACAAAGATTTCCGGTATATCCTCAACGGTGAGAAAAAAGTGGGTACCAAAACATTACAGGAAATAGAAATGACACCGATCGATAAAAGCAAGCCTTTTCATAAAGTGTATTTGCAGGTGGATAAGACCACCAAAACAATCTACAGCACCAAAG
>CAYUCU010000163.1:0-9360 GCA_964443345.1 uncultured Chitinophaga sp. | reverse complement strand
GACCAGATATTGGACCAGATGGGATTCAGTGCAGTATCGGGTAAACAGATCAAAGAGATCAAAGCGCCGATGCCGGGCTTAGTGCTTGAAGTGGTGGTGGCAAAGGGCCAGGATGTAAAAGAAGGTGACAAGATACTGATACTGGAAGCCATGAAGATGGAAAACAGTATCATGATACATGCGAACGCTACGATCAAAAAGGTGAACGTTATAGCAGGACAAGCTGTAGAAAAAGGGCAGGTGCTGGTGGAACTGGAATAATTCAATAAATAAAAAGAGAACAATGCAAAAGATATTAGTTGCCAACAGGGGCGAGATAGCCCTGCGTATCATGAGGACCATTCGTAAAATGGGAATCAAATCGGTGGCTGTTTATTCAGAAGTGGACCGGCATTCACCCCATGTGTTATTTGCAGATGAAGCGGTTTGTTTGGGAGCAGCTCCATCCAGCCAATCTTATCTCAATGGTGATAAGATCATCGCTTTTGCAAAAGAATTGAATGTGGACGGCATACATCCCGGCTATGGATTCTTAAGCGAGAATGCTGAGTTTGCTCAAAAAGTGGAAGATGCCGGTATCATCTTTATCGGCCCTGGTCCTGAAGCCATGAGGATCATGGGTTCCAAACTGGCAGCCAAAGAAGCAGTAAAGAAATACAATATCCCGATGGTTCCGGGTATTGATAAAGCGATTGAAGATGTTGACCTGGCCATTGAAGTTTCCAATAAGATCGGGTATCCCGTATTGATAAAAGCGTCTGCAGGCGGCGGTGGTAAAGGGATGAGGATCGTTGAAAAAGCAGATGATATGCAGGAACAAATGGAAAGAGCGATAAGCGAAGCCCGGTCTTCTTTCGGTGACGGATCCGTATTTATTGAAAAATATGTTACCTCTCCGCGACATATCGAAGTGCAGATAGTGGCTGATAACTTCGGTAATATCATTCATGGTTTTGAAAGAGAATGCAGCATACAGCGCCGTCACCAGAAAGTGGTGGAAGAAACTCCTTCAGCGATCATCACACCTGAGCTGCGGGAGAAGATCGGCGATGCGGCAGTAATGGTAGCCCGTTCCTGCAACTATACCAGCACAGGAACAGTTGAGTTCTTAATGGACGACAAACTGAATTTTTATTTCCTGGAAATGAATACAAGATTACAGGTGGAACACCCTGTTTCAGAAATGATAACCGGATTAGACCTGGTGGAACAGCAGATCAGGATCGCCAGGGGACAGGAACTTGGTTTTACGCAGGAAGACTTAGTACTGAATGGTCATGCCATTGAATTGCGGGTATATGCCGAAGACCCGTTTAATAATTTCATGCCTTCGATCGGAACACTTACTAGGTATGAAAAACCCGTTGGAGAAGGTATAAGAGTGGATGACGGGTATGAAGAAGGAATGGCGATACCCATCTACTATGATCCGATGATCGCCAAACTGGTGGTGCATGGCAAAACAAGAACCGAAGCGATTCAGAAAATGCTGCAGGCAATAAAGGAGTATAAGATAGAAGGCGTAATGACCACCTTACCATTCGGCACTTTTGTATTTGAACATGAGGCTTTCTTCTCTGGGAAATTTGACACCCATTTTGTAAAAAACTATTTCACTCCGGAGAAAATAAAGGAAAAACAAAAAGCCAATGCGGAGATCGCTGCTATGGTTGCTTTAAAATACTGGATGGATAAACAACAACTAACAAGGCCGGTGGATCATAAAACCACCAGCTGGAAACGCAGGTTAGCATAAATAACATTTCAACAAAATATTTATGAAATCAAAAGTGGAGAAACTAAGAGAGAAAATTGAAGAAGGGAAGTTAGGTGGTGGAAAAGAAAGAAATGAAAAGCAGCATCAGAAAGGAAAGCTGACCGCCCGGGAACGGATACTGCTGCTGATGGACCCCGGATCATTTGAAGAGATCGGTGCATTAGTAACGCACCGCACCAAAGATTTCGGAATGGAGAATCAGCAGTTCTATGGCGATGGAGTGATCACCGGGTATGGAACTGTGAATGGCAGACTGGTATATGTATTTGCACAGGACTTCACGGTTTTTGGTGGTGCTTTATCAGAAACACATGCAGAGAAGATCTGTAAGATCATGGACCTGGCCATGAAAGGCGGGGCGCCATTAGTTGGGTTGAATGATTCCGGGGGCGCCCGGATACAGGAAGGGGTTCGTTCATTAGGCGGTTATGCAGATATATTTTATCGCAATGTACAGGCATCGGGAGTTATCCCGCAAATATCGGCCATCATGGGGCCATGTGCAGGCGGCGCTGTGTATTCACCGGCTATGACAGATTTTACTATTATGGTCGAGAATACCAGCTATATGTTTGTTACCGGTCCGAACGTAGTGAAGACCGTGACCAATGAAGAAGTAAGTTCAGAAGAACTGGGTGGTGCATCCACCCACTCCACCAAATCAGGTGTTACCCATCTTACAGCGGCCAACGATATGGATTGTATTGCACAGGTAAAGAAAATGCTAAGCTATATGCCGCAGAATTGTGAAGACGTGGTATTAAAGATCCCGTACATAGTAGGCGATGAAACAAGACCGGAACTGGAAACCATAATTCCGGAGAGCACTAATCAGCCGTATGATATCCGTTCGGTAATAGCGGGCACCTGTGATGCGGATTCATTTTTTGAAATACATAAGGATTATGCAGAGAACATAGTAGTAGGTTTTGCACGGCTTGCCGGAAGAAGTATTGGTATCGTTGCCAATCAGCCGATGAGCCTGGCAGGTGTGCTGGATATAGATAGTTCTAAAAAAGGAGCAAGGTTTACCCGCTTTTGCGATTGCTTTAATATTCCGTTGCTGGTGCTGGTGGATGTACCGGGATTTTTGCCGGGCACCGACCAGGAATGGAATGGCATCATCACCAATGGGGCCAAACTGTTGTATGCACTAAGCGAAGCAACAGTACCAAGAGTTACGGTTATCACCCGGAAAGCATACGGCGGAGCTTATGATGTAATGAACTCCAAACATATCGGTGCTGATATGAACTTTGCGTGGCCCACAGCAGAGATAGCCGTGATGGGGGCAAAAGGAGCCAGTGAGATCATTTTCAAAAAAGAAATTTCAGAAGCGGCAGATCCCGCAAAGAAACTGGCTGAAAAAGAAGCAGAGTATGCAGAAAAATTTGCCACACCTTATCTCGCTGCTGAAAGAGGGTTTATAGACGAAGTGATAGAGCCGGCTGAAACAAGAAAAAAACTGATCAAAGCCTTTGCGATGCTGGAAAATAAAGTGGTGAAGCGGCCGAGGAAGAAACATGGTAATATACCGCTCTAAAAAACTTTTTTAAAAATAGGTTGACAAAAATTTGGCACTATCAAAAAAATAAATTCATCTTTGCACTGCAAAAGTAAAAATATGCAACGCATACTATCACATATTGAAACAGCAAATCGGATTAGTCCCAAAGGAGACTATGCGATAGCGGGGCAAGTATTTTTGCATGAATAAGTTGAAACAACGAATTCGATAGAATACAGGCCCCGACAGCATCGTCGGGGTTTTTTATTTACCCTCCGTAGTCTTGACGAAGGAGGGTTTAACCGGCCTCTCCAAACCTCCCGGCATACGTACGGGACAGGCTCTCCGCAAGAGGGACTTAGGAGTCTGAAACTTTAAAGTGGCTTTCTTTTATGTAAAGAAAAAAGAATTGAATCTGTAACAAAACAAAAAATAAACATTGCTGAAACAATTACGACATAAGCGATTTACAATAACCATGAATGATATGCTATCATCCAACTGCTATTGGTATGTGCAGGCGAACAGGAGTATTGTGCCCACAGGCAATGAGAATGATAGTAAAGCTGAACGACCGGATTGTGACCATACGTAGGTACTTAGTGTGCCTTTACGAAAGGAAGCCCGGTCGCAAAACGACCGGGCTTTTTATTTACCGGCAATTGATAAACAGAAAACAAAGGAAGGTATGTGATGAAATTTTTACTGGTGGTGCTGGCTATCCATGCAATGGTGGAAGTGATCAGCAATAAAAGAAAGAATGCAGCAGCAGCTAAAGCTGACGAAGTGAATGAGAAAGTTTTTCACCCGGCGGAGTTTATGCTGCGGTAAAATATCAGATGCAGAAAGGAGGAAATAAGTGCTCCCCGGGAGGTGCACCGGGGACACTTTTTCTAAACGATTGATGTAAACGTTGGCTTTAGCTTATTTGGTAAAGCATCCGTCTGTGCAACGGAAGAACAGGGTTCGAACCCCGGAGTCAACCAATGGAACAGATGAACAGATTAACAAGGAATATCGAATAATGAAGTTGTACTTCTTCTGTTCAAGGTGGCTTATACCTGCCTGCCGGCAGGCAGGGTTCAATGGATAAGAACACTTCATTACGAATGAAGAAATGAAAGTTCGAGTCTTTCTAAGCCAACTGATGATGACTTAGCTCAATGGTTAAGAGCATTACGCTGATACCGTAAAGGTTGGTGGTTCAAGTCCATCAGTCATCACATGAGTGCGACTTAATTCAATGGTATCCCGCATGTGCGGGACAACAGTCGCAACAAGCAGTCGAAACAAAATGGCTTGCAGCTCTAAGGCAGAGTTTCCGGCTTTTAACCGGAAGGTCAGGGTTCGATTCCCTGCGGGCCAACAATGGATGAATAGCTCAACGGCAGAGCGTCCCGTTGTTAACGGGGTGGTTGAAAGTTCGAATCTTTCTTCATCCGCAGAGATAGAAAAGATGAGTAGCGAACAGAACGATGAAGTGTGCGACGCAAGGGACGATGACCGGAGTTACCACAGCCGGTAACAAAAAAATATTGTTTGTAATGAGTGAATTCGATAGTGAGGAAATAGAGATCAATCAATACTCAGGACAAACAAATGGTGCTTTGGCAGAATGGATTTTATGCACCGGAGTGAAATCCCGGAGATCGTGGTTCAATTCCACGGGGCACCACAGAAATGATAAATGTAAAATGAAAAAAAATGGAACAGGAACAACAGCAATGGAGGAAATTAAACGGTGAGCGGATCAGGAAACCGATTGCAGAGGAAGTAACTGCCGCATTGCAACGGGAAAAAGAAACAGGGCATGAGTTGAAAGTCTGCATCGGTACCGATAGCCAGGTAAAAGGTAAGATCACTGAATTTGCCACCGTTATTGTTTTCATCCGGAAAGGAAAAGGAGGTTTCATGTATATCCACAACGAAACCACCAAACAACGGATGAGCATCAAAGAACGGATGCTGACCGAAGTGGCTAAAAGTATTGGTGTGGCGTATGCCTTGTGCAATATCTTTTCCCGGTATAGTGTGGATATGGAAGTACATGCGGACATCAACACTAACCCGTCATTCAAAAGTAATGATGCGTTGAAAGAAGCGATGGGTTATATTATGGGAATGGGTTTTGATTTTCGGGCCAAACCAGATGCTTTTGCCAGTTCCAGTTGTGCGAATAAAGTGGTGCAGTAAGCACCGGAATGACATTTGTAAAATCGATTAATAAATAAAACTGTAAAAATAATTTTATGCTGACTCTTGTACTGAAATAGTAAATGCCGACTCGTTTAGCAACGTAACTGATTTTACTATTTAAAAAATTAAAAAATGGAAACGCAACAGAGGGTAGTTGACGCCAATAGCATTTTTGAGAACAGCTTTCTTAATTGCAAGAACTATTATATGTATTCGTACAACAAGGTGCCCTGTATAACCTGGGCCGACCAGTTGAATACAGAAAAGGTGTTGAAATATATTAAGACTGAATACGCTGATGCTATTACCGGGATATTTCAGAATTCGAAGTATGACCGGAAGAAAAAGAAGTCACACTTTTTTACCACCATCATCATGATGAAGGATGATTGCCTGGTGGAACTGGGGAGTAATTACTGCGAAGTGCTGCATACACATGAGGATTATGAAATGGCCAATACGCTGATAAAGGAAGTGAGCCGGTTTAAACGACGGGAGAAGAAAAAGAACTTTGAGATCAACCTGATATCGAAAGACAGCTATGGGCTTGAGTTGAAAAGCATGGAGATCAAAAAGTCGCGGCTGAACCTTGATTTGTTTTACGAGGATGATTTTAAAGAAGTAGACAAAACCATACAGGCAAGGTTGGCTAAAAAGAATGACAAGGGCATTGTGCTACTGCATGGTTTACCTGGTTCAGGAAAAACAACTTACCTGCGCTACCTTATCGGGCGGCTGAAAAAGAAGGTGATGTTTGTGTCGCCTGCCACGGCGGGAGAGATAATGAATCCGGAACTGATGGACCTGTTGATCGACAACCCGGACTCAGTGCTGATCATTGAAGATGCGGAGAACATTATTATGGACCGGAAGCATAACAGCAGTTCATCTGTTTCTAACCTGCTGAATATTTCAGACGGTTTGCTGGCCGACTTCCTGAATGTACAGCTGATCTGCACGTTCAACAGTTCGCTGACCATGGTGGACAGTGCGTTGATGCGGCAGGGCAGGTTGATCGCCAAGTATGAATTTGGCAAGCTGGGTATTGAAAAAGCAAAACGGTTGTCGGCGCATTTTGGATTTGACAAGGTGATCGATAAACCAATGACCATTGCTGAGATAGCCAACCCGCATGAAAAGGAAGAGAAAGTTTCTTCCATGGAAGTGATCGGTTTCAGAAGGCAGGAAGTGATGATGAATTAAGTTCTTTAAAATATTGTTGATGCAAAGCATCAACTCAAAACTTGCCAAACGGCAAGACTGGTATAGGCCTGTTTACAAACAAACCAGGTTCATGTTTCAAAGAGGCATAACAGTACAGACGTAGTAACTATCTGTATGCTGTTGTTGAAATAGGATATGCCAGCCAAACGCTGTGTGCAGAGGTTCGATTCCCCTCGGGTTTAATAGCCTTGTAGCTCAGTAGGAAGAGCAGCAGCTACGTAAGGGTCACAGGTTCGATTCCTGTTCCGATTGAAAACCGGATAGCTCAGTTGGTCAGAGCACTACACTGTTAATGTAGGGTAACAAAGAAGAATGCCACTTCTATAAAAAAGGCAACCAGAATTTAAAGCCAGGATTATTTACCTGTTGACTTGTTCTAGCCTTCAGGCCAGACACATGAAACAACCAGGTAACTACCTGCAAGTTGATAAAAATAATACGCATTATTTCACTTCAGCAGTAATAGTTTATTGCCATGTAATAAATGAGAGACTGATGAACTGTTGTAATAACTATTATTCAAATCAACTTCCGTAATTACCCGGTGGTAAATAAAACTGGCTTTATTTAAAACAAATTTTAAACAAGCATAGTATCATGTATTAACCTGTGTTAATCCGTGTAACCTGTCTGCCGACAGGCAGGTCTGTGCTAAAACAAAAACGATGAAAAAAGTAAAAATAAATGCCTACCAGGTTGGTTTGGTGTTTAAAAACGAAGCGTATGAGAAAATGCTTTTGACCGGAACCTACTGGTTCTGGAAAAACGAATCGGTGTATGTGTACGACATCACCAAACAGTTTGTGCCGCCTGTAGAATTAAGCATTCTGCTGCAGGATAAAGTGCTGGGTGATATTCTGCAGGTGATCGATGTAAAAGACAATGAGATCGCCCTGCAATACGAGAACGGTTTGCTGAAAAGCGTATTGATCGCTGGCCGGTATGCATTCTGGAAATCTGTCGTGCAGCGGGACTTTATCAAAGCGGATATCAGCCAGATCGGGATTGCTGATAATATCGATCAGTGTCTGCTGGCCAAAGCGCCGCTGAATGCATGGGTGCGCAGCTACGAAGTACAGAGCTATGAAAAAGCATTGCTGTTTGTGAACGGTGCTTTCGTGCAGCAACTGGCGCCGGGTACTCATTATTGGTGGAGGAACAGTATCACTGTTCATGTAACCAAGGTGGATATCCGTCAGCAACAACTGGAAGTGAACGGACAGGAGATCCTGACCAAAGACAAAGCGGCTTTGCGGATCAATGCCTGGGCACAGTATAAAGTAGCAGACATTGAAAAGGCTTTGTTGCAAAACAAAGACTACGACAAGCAATTGTATGTGGCTTTTCAACTGGCGTTGCGGGAGTATATTGCCGGTTTCAGTTTTGATGAGTTGCTGGAGAAGAAAGACAGCATTGCTCCATTCATTTTGCAAAGCGTACAGCAAAGCTCCGAAGCATTGGGTGTGGCGGTGAATGATTTCGGTATTCGGGATATCATCTTACCGGGAGATGTGAAGGAGATCATGAACCAGGTGCTGATCGCCGAGAAGAAAGCTCAGGCCAACACTATCATGCGCCGGGAAGAGACTGCCAGCATCCGTAGCTTGTTGAACACTGCCAAGCTGATGGAAGACAATGCGATGTTGTGGAAGCTGAAGGAGATGGAATATGTCTCGACAATCGCAGACAAGATCAGCAACATCAGTGTAAGTGGTAACGGCGTGTTGATCGAACAGTTGAAGCAGATCTTTGTGCCGCAGAAATAAAATAACATCCGGCATCATTCCGGTGCCGGATGTATTATTTTTATGAACCGGGCTGTAGCGCTACCCGAAGAGTCCACCTTCGATAAAGCTTCAGTGGATAAATGCGATCCCGCCAGAAGAAAGGGGGCCAGGCTGCAAGGGACGATGACCGGAGTTACTGTCGCTGGTAAAATAATAAAACCACAGAGCACACAAAGAAAGAAAACACAAAGTTCACAAGGCATTTGTGTCCTTAGTGAAAAAACTTAGTGTTCTCTGTGGTAAAAAAACAAACTAAATGAGCAAATTAAAAATAACAGGAAAAGAATTAAGAGCTATCGGCTTCCCGGAAGGACCGGTGATAAGCGTAGCCATGAATGTGATGCAGAAAAATTATAAGCATCATGGAAAGGAGGAAGTGATGGAATTATTGAAGAAAGTATTGGCAAGCCCAATAGAATATACAAACGATGCTGTACTGGCACTGATCGCAGAACAATTGTTGCCTAAGCCAGCAGCAGAAGGCGGGGAGGTGTCATTGAATCAAACTGGTATCCAGTTCAATGTATTCGGACAGGAGCATATTGAAGAAGGAGCGATGCACCAGATGTACACGGCGGCAAAATTGCCGATCAGCGTGGCGGGTGCGTTAATGCCAGATGCACATAGCGGGTACGGTTTACCCATTGGCGGAGTGCTGGCTACAGAGAACGCCGTCATTCCGTATGGAGTGGGAGTAGATATTGGTTGCCGTATGTGTTTGAGTATTTTTGATATTGATCCGAAAGAACTGACACAAAAGGAATCGTATTTCGCCAGGGAGATCAATGAAGCAACCTTGTTTGGAAGTGGTCAGCAGTTTGACCGTGCGGAGAATCATGAAGTGATGGAGAACGAATTGTTTTATCAAT
>CAYUCU010000162.1:0-9372 GCA_964443345.1 uncultured Chitinophaga sp. | reverse complement strand
CTCGAGGAGAAAGGTCGTTAAAACCAAAAAAGATAAAAAAATGGCAAAAGAAATCAGCGGCTATGTAAAGCTGCAGTGCAAAGGTGGCCAGGCTAATCCCGCACCTCCGATCGGTCCTGCGCTGGGTTCCAAGGGTATTAATATCATGGAATTCTGCAAACAGTTCAATGCAAGAACACAGGACAAACAAGGAAAAGTAATCCCCGTATTGATCACTGTTTACACTGACAAGAGTTTCGACTTCGTGTTGAAAACCCCTCCTGCAGCTATTCAGTTGATGGAAGCCGCTAAAATTCAAAAGGGTTCCAAAGAAAGCAACCGTGCAAAAGTTGGTAAGGTAAACTGGGAACAGGTAAAGGCTATTGCTGAAGATAAAATGCCTGACCTGAACTGTTTTACCGTAGAAAGCGCCATGAAAATGGTGGCTGGTACTGCACGCAGCATGGGCCTGAACGTAGAAGGTAAAGCCCCATGGGAAAATTAATTCTAGAATCCTTTTAAACGAATTACAATGGCATTCATTAGTAAAAAAAGAAAAGTTGTTAACACAAAAGTGGACGGCAACAAAGCATACACATTAAAGGAAGCATCTGCATTGGTAAAACAAATCACTACCTGCAAATTTGATGCTTCTGTGGATCTGCATATCCGTTTGGGTGTGGACCCTAAAAAAGCCGACCAGGCTATCCGTGGTACTGTTTCTCTTCCGCATGGTACCGGTAAAACAAAAAAAGTATTGGTGCTTTGTCCTCCTGATAAAGAAGCAGAAGCAAAAGCAGCCGGTGCTGACTATGTTGGCCTGGACGAATATGTAACAAAGATCGAAGGTGGCTGGGTAGATGTTGATGTTATCATCGCTACTCCATCTGTAATGCCTAAGATCGGTAAACTGGGTAAAGTGCTGGGGCCAAGAAACCTTATGCCGAACCCTAAGACCGGAACTGTTACCAACGATGTAGCCAATGCTATCAATGAAGTAAAAGGTGGTAAGATCGCTTTCAAAGTGGATAAAGTGGGTATCATTCATGCTTCTATCGGACGTATCAGCTTTACCCCCGAAAAGATCGCTGAGAACAGCCAGGAGCTCATCAATGCGATCCTGAAGGCAAAACCATCTTCCTCAAAAGGTACTTATGTAAGAGGTGTGAGTATGGCCAGCTCTATGAGCCCGGGCATTACCATCGATGCAAAAGCATTTGTGCATTAATAGCGGTCAGACCGCTTTGTAGTTAACTAATTTTTTTGAAGGGTCTGGTTTAGCGGCCAGACCGATAAATAAAATAAAATGACAAAAGATCAAAAAAACGAAGTGATAGAAGTGCTGAAGAGCAAGTTCTCACAGTATAACAACTTCTATGTTGCCGATACAGAATCACTGACAGTAGCACAGGTAGGTAAACTGCGCCGTGCTTGTTTCAGCAAAGATGTTGAAATGAAAGTGGCAAAGAATACGCTTATCAGAAAAGCGCTGGAATCATTAGACAGCGAAAAATATGCAGGTGTGTATGATTCGCTGCATAAAGTAACGGCACTGATGTTTTCCGAAAACCCTAAAGACCCTGCTATTATTATCAGTTCTTTCCGTAAGGATAGTAATGGCGAAAGACCTGTATTGAAAGCAGCTTTCATCAATGGGGATGTGTATATGGGCGATAATCAGCTGAAAGCGCTGACCCAGATCAAATCCAAGAACGAGCTTATCGGTGAAGTTATCGGCTTGTTGCAATCTCCTGCAAAACGTGTACTGGCTGCTTTATTGCACCATCACGAGCAGAAAGCTGCCGGCGCAGAAGTTGCAGCCGCAGAGTAAGAGTAAAAAGTGGCGGGTTTCGGGTTATGAGTTTCGGGTTATCAGTCCCGCAACTCGTAGCCAGCAACTCAAAGCTATACTATAAAGACAAATTTTTTTAATCACTCCGCCGGAGTCAACAAACAATGAAGGCGGAAAAAATTTAATCAAAATGGCAGACGTAAAAGCATTAGCAGAAGGCTTAGTAGCCTTAACAGTAAAAGAAGTTCAGGAATTAGCTGACTTCTTAAAATCAGAATACGGCATCGAACCAGCAGCTGCAGCAGTAGTTGTATCTGGTGGTGGCGAAGGTGGTGGCGCAGCCGCTGCTGAAGAAAAAACTGCATTCAATGTAGTATTGAAGAGCGGTGGTGCTTCTAAACTGAACGTGGTTAAGATCGTTAAAGATCTGACTGGTTTGGGACTGAAAGAAGCCAAAGACCTGGTTGACGGCGCTCCTAAAAACATCAAAGAAGGTGTTTCTAAAGCAGAAGCTGAAGAAATTGCAGCTAAGCTGAAAGAAGCAGGTGCAGATGTTGAGATAGCCTAAGGCTATCGAAATCCCGGTCGGAGTATCGGGATTGAGATTGCCTAAGTATCGAAATCCCGGTCGAAGTATCGGGATTGAGATTGCTTAATTTCTGAATACTGAACAGATATTTTAACCCTTCGCTTAGCGAAGGGTTTTTTTATTGCAATGAACCACTATCACTTACCAGGAAGGAAATGTTAATACTATTCATCAGGGCAAACAATTGACATTTGTCAAGGGAGATGCAGGATGCAGGTATCAATTTTATGAGGTCAACTCATTTGATCATTAAAACTTTTATTATGCGTACTAACTTTTCCTTTTTTGCAAAAAACATTTCAGCGCTTTTTGTAATTCTGTGCATCGGCTCTTCCTGTAAAAAAGAGAAGGATGCCACCTGCTCTCCAACTGTTGCAGCCATAGCAGGGACCTATAAACTTGCAGGATTGAAGTATCAGCAAACCCTTCATAGCCCGGAACAGGATTTCCTGGCTCTCAAAGACGATTGTGAAAAGGACGACCTGATAAATCTGCAGGCAACCGGAACCTGGAATTACATAGATGCCGGAATGGTCTGCTCGCCATCAGGAACGGATGCCGGTACCTGGAGTATTTCTGGTAGCACGGTCATCAGCGATGGAATAGTGAGTGGTACGATTCAAAGCTTTGATTGCCACAGCCTGGTGGTGTATTCTGATAATCTCATTATTCCCGGAGACCGCATCACCTTGACCATCGTAAGGCAATAAGAACCGATGACTGCCAATACGCTTTTGTTTGAACTTTGTCCGTTAACTTAGTGGAGTATGCTGGAATCACTTTTAGAAAGGCTTAATGCAATGCACAAAATGGAAGAGCCTCTTATTGAACGAATAAGGGAGCTTACACATATTGTGACTTATCCTAAAAAAGCCTATTTACTGCGTGACGGACAAGTATGTGATAAAGCCTGCATGGTAGTAAAAGGACTGGCCCGGGCTTATTATATCAACGAAGACCGGGATATAACCTCCCGGTTTATGGATGAAGGATTCATCATTACCTCCTGGATCAGCTATTATCAGCAGCAGCCCGGTGATGAATTTATAGAAGCAATTGAAGATACCACACTGGCCTGCATACGATATAGTGACATACAACAGCTTTATAAAGAATATCCTTTGTTCAATATTGTTGGAAGAAAGCAAACGGAATATTCTCTTTATACATCTGAACTCAGAACAAGAATGCTGAGAAAGCATACTGCCGAAGAGAAGTATGCTTTCTTTTTAAATCAGCACCCCGACCTGATGAACCGGGTTCCGTTAAAGCATATCGCCACTTACCTTGGTATGAACGAAGAAACATTAAGCCGTATCCGAAGCAAATTCCGGAAAACAGAAAAGTAGTAAATACATAAGCAGTTGCCTGAATGCTACCGAACCTCCAGGTAAGGTGCCATCTTTTGATAAATAGCATCGGTCACTGCCATTACTTTTTTAAGGTCTTCCAGGTTCAAAAAATTTCCATGTTCGTTCCGGTATGCAATGATAGGATTGGCAATGCTCCATTTGATATAGGGATGGGCTTTCAGTTCATCCAAAGTTGCAGTATTGATGTTTATTTTTTTGACAGAACTGCTTTCCAGTTTCAGATATTGTTTTATTTTTTGAAAAGTGGAATCGGCCAATCCAAATGTTTCTCCCACTTGGCTGATCGAATAAAAGCCACCCAGTTTGTCCCTGAAGTTGATGATGCGCATCGCCAGTTTGCTGCCAATACCGGGTAAGGCAATGAGTGCTGTGGTGTCTGCCGAATTTATGTCGGCGATGAAATAACGGGGTGCATAATTTTTTACAGGAGCTTCTTTACCAGGAGTTTTTTCGGCAAAGCCGGTAAAAGAGTTCTCTTTTTCTGCTGCTTCGATCTTGATGAAAGGCGCCAATCTTTCAAATTCATCCGGGAACAGTCCATATACCCGCTGCAGATCTTCAGGCTTTCGGAAATGGCCACCTTTGCTGAGATAATTTTGGATAGTGTGTATGGTCTTTTCCCGTAGCCCCAGCTTTTTCCAGCCTTCTGCAGACAAGGTATTCGGGTCAAAATTGAAAAGCTCGCCTTTTGCCAGGCTTTGTGTGTAACCCTGGCTTCGGTCGTACTGGTAATTACTGCTATTGTTTTCCGAAAAGGCTTGTTGATCGTTGTCGATGGTTTTTTGTTCCAGCCGTTTCATAGAAGCAGCCCAGGCGGTATCCTCAATAACACCGGCTTTAGGAGCATTTGATGGAATTGTTTGTGGGATTAAAAAAACGCCTGCAATAACCAGCAGGAGGAGCAGGATACCGATTCTGTCTTTTTTTGTAAAGCTCAGGTAGTCGGCTACAAATTCAGCCCATTTCATATACGGATTTTGTGCAATATAGCCGAACTAAGCCAGCATATACACGGCAGGTTATCAATATTTTGGCCGGGTTATTGTGAGCAAACTTTTCTTGGTTGGGAATAATAAATCCTTACCTTTGCCATCCTTTATTTTGGCCAAATATATTTTGACATCCCAAATCATGCGCAACTAATTGAATTTCACAGACTTTCGTTTTTCAAAAAATGAGAGCCTGCAGGTGATTTGTATGTCCTCAACGTTGTTAAACCGGTTTTACGCATATGTCTTCAACTAAAGTGAACTCAAGAGTGGATTTCGGTAAAATCAAGCACCTGGCTGAAACACCCGATCTGCTTGAAGTACAGATTCAATCGTTTAAAGAATTCTTCCAGTTAGAAACAACTCCGGACAAACGGAATATCGAAGGTTTGTTCCGTGTGTTCAAAGAAAATTTTCCGATCACTGATACCCGGAACATTTTCGTACTGGAGTTTTTAGACTACTTTATTGATCCGCCCCGCTACACGATAGAAGAGTGTATGGAACGTGGATTGACCTATGCTGTTCCTCTCAAAGCCAAACTCCGTTTGAGCTGTAATGATGAGGAACATGTGGATTTCCAAACTATCGTTCAGGACGTATTCCTGGGCAATATCCCTTACATGACGCCCCGTGGTACTTTTGTAATTAACGGCGCTGAAAGGGTGGTGGTTTCCCAGTTGCACCGTTCACCCGGCGTATTCTTCGGTCAGTCTGTTCACCCGAATGGAACCAAGATATACTCTGCCAGGGTTATTCCTTTCAAAGGGGCCTGGATGGAGTTTGCTACTGACATCAACAATGTGATGTATGCATACATCGACCGTAAGAAAAAATTCCCCGTAACAACGTTGTTGCGTTCCATCGGCTACGAAACAGATAAGGACATCCTGGAGCTGTTTGGTATGGCTGATGAAGTAAAAACAGATAAGAAGACTTTAGGCAAATATGTAGGAAAGAGATTAGCTGCCCGTGTATTAAGAACGTGGGTTGAAGATTTCGTGGATGAAGATACCGGTGAAGTGGTTTCTATCGAAAGGAATGAGATCGTAATGGAACGGGATACAGTGCTGGACGAAGAAGCGATCACTACCATTTCTGAAATGGAAGTGGCCAGCGTATTCATTCAGCGGGAAGATGTGGGTGGCGATTATGCTATAATCTACAACACCCTGAATAAAGATACTTCAAACAGTGAGCTGGAAGCGGTTCAGTTCATCTACCGCCAGCTTCGTGGCGCTGATGCACCGGATAATGAAACGGCCCGTGGTATCATCGACAAATTATTCTTCAGCGACAAGCGTTATGATCTCGGTGAAGTGGGTCGTTACAAGATCAACCGCAAGCTGAATGTTGATTTGCCATTACAGAAGAAGACGCTGACAAAAGAAGATATAATTCTGATCATTAAATACCTGGTGCGTCTTACGAATGGTAAAGCAGAGATCGATGATATTGATCACCTGAGCAACCGCCGGGTACGTACCGTGGGTGAGCAGTTATATGCACAGTTCGGTGTGGGTCTGGCCCGTATGGCACGTACTATCCGTGAAAGGATGAACGTTCGTGACAATGAGGTGTTCACTCCTGTAGACCTCATCAATGCAAGAACGTTGTCTTCTGTGATCAACTCCTTTTTTGGAACATCACAGTTATCACAATTCCTTGACCAAACGAATCCGTTGAGTGAGATCACTCACAAACGTCGTATCTCCGCACTCGGGCCAGGTGGTTTGAGTCGTGAAAGAGCCGGCTTTGAGGTTCGTGACGTGCACTATTCTCACTACGGCCGTCTTTGCACCATTGAAACACCGGAAGGTCCAAACATTGGTTTGATATCCACACTTTGTGTGCATGCCAAGATCAACGACATGGGCTTTATAGAAACTCCGTACCGCAGGGTAAGTGAAGGTAAAGTGAATATGAAGGAGCTGACTTTCCTGAGTGCTGAAGAAGAAGATCTGGCAAAGATCGCCCAGGCAAATACACCGTTGGATGACAAAGGTCATTTTAAAGAAGAGAAGATCGTAAGCCGTGAAACCGGTGACTTCCCGATACTGGATAGAAATGATGTGGAATTCATGGACGTGGCTCCCAACCAGATCGTTGGTTTGAGCGCTTCACTGATCCCCTTCCTTGAGCATGATGATGCTAACCGTGCCCTGATGGGTTCGAACATGCAACGCCAGGCTGTTCCATTGCTGCGCCCCGATGTACCTATCGTAGGTACAGGTTTGGAAGGTAAAGCGGCAAGAGATGCCCGTATCCAGATACATGCTGATGGTAATGGTGTGGTGGAGTTTGTAGATGCAAATGAGATCCATGTTCGTTACGATCGTGATGCACAGGAAAAATTAGTAAGCTTTGAAGATGACCTGAGGATCTACCGCCTTACTAAGTTTATCAAAACAAACCAGGAGACCTGTATCAACCTGAACCCTGCTGTAAAGAAAGGGCAGAAGGTGAAAAAAGGCGACTTTCTGACTGAAGGATATGCTACGCAAAATGGCGAGCTGGCACTTGGTAAAAACCTGAAAGTGGCGTTCATGCCTTGGAAAGGATACAACTTCGAGGATGCCATCGTTATCAGCGAAAGAGTGGTAAAAGAAGATATGTTCACTTCCGTTCACATTTCTGAATATGAACTGGAAGTAAGAGATACTAAACTGGGTGAAGAAGAACTGACACCGGATATTCCTAACGTTTCTGAAGAGGCTACCAAAGACCTTGATGAGAACGGTATCATCCGCATCGGTGCCCAGGTGAAAGAAGGAGATATATTGATCGGTAAGATCACTCCAAAAGGAGAATCTGATCCTACACCAGAAGAAAAATTACTCCGTGCCATCTTCGGTGATAAAGCCGGTGATGCAAAAGATGCTTCGCTGAAAGCGCCAAACGGTGTGGAAGGTGTTGTGATCGGCAAGAAACTATTCCAAAGGGCCAAGAAAGATAAGAATGCCAAAGTGAGAGAGAAGGCGATGATGGAAAAGCTGGAGAAAATGCATGAGAAGAACGAAACAGACCTGATGGAAGTATTGCTGGAGAAATTGACAGCGCTGCTTGCCAATCATGTTTCGGCTGGTGTGGGTAATAATTTCGGCGAAATACAGATCGGTAAAGGCGCCAAGTTCACTGAGAAGAATCTTCGTGGCCTTGATTATGCCAACATCAATCCGCTGGGATGGACAAGTGATAAGAAAGTGGACGATCAGATCAATACACTGTTGCACAACTATAATATCAAGTTCAACGAAGAGTTGGGCCGGTATAAGAGAGAGAAATTCAACATCAGCATTGGTGATGAATTACCTGCAGGTGTATTGAAACTGGCTAAAGTGTATCTCGCCGTTAAGCGTAAGCTGAAAGTGGGTGATAAAATGGCCGGTCGTCACGGTAACAAAGGTATCGTTGCCAAGATCGTTCGTCATGAGGACATGCCGTTCCTGGAAGATGGAACACCGGTGGACGTGGTACTGAACCCGTTGGGTGTACCAAGCCGGATGAACCTCGGACAGATCTATGAAACGATCCTCGGCTGGACAGGTCAGAAATTAGGATTGAAATTCGCCACACCAATATTCGACGGAGCTTCAGTAGAAGAAATTGCCGGATACTGCGAACAGGCTGATATACCAATGTATGGTCACACCTACCTGTATGATGGGGAGACCGGTGAACGTTTCCACCAAAAAGCTACGGTTGGTATCATCTATGTAATTAAACTTCACCACATGGTGGATGATAAGATGCATGCCCGTTCTATCGGACCATACAGCTTAATTACTCAGCAGCCGCTGGGTGGTAAAGCTCAGTTCGGTGGTCAGCGTTTTGGTGAGATGGAGGTGTGGGCACTGGAAGCTTATGGAGCATCTAATATTCTCCAGGAATTATTGACGATCAAGTCGGATGATATCATTGGCCGTGCCAAGACTTATGAATCAATTGTAAAAGGAGAGAATGTGCCAAGAGCGGGTGTACCGGAGTCGTTTAATGTACTTGTGCATGAATTGAGAGGATTGGGTCTTGATCTCAAGTTTGAATAATAGAAAGCCGTTAGCTTTTAGCCATTAGCTATTAGCTAGCGTTCCTTTTGAAAAATATTTTCTTAAAACTGGCCTTTGGCTAACCGCTAAAGGCTAACAGCTAAAAGCTCTAATAAAAATGGCTATCAAAAAAGAAAATCGTCCCAAAGCGGCTTTTTCAAAGATCACAATTGGTCTTGCTTCGCCTGATACTATCCTTGAAAGAAGTTATGGTGAAATATTAAAGCCCGAAACGATCAACTATCGTACGTACAAGCCTGAAAGGGATGGGTTGTTCTGCGAAAGAATTTTTGGCCCGGTAAAAGATTATGAATGCGCCTGCGGCAAATACAAACGTATCCGTTATAAGGGTATCGTTTGCGACCGTTGCGGTGTGGAAGTAACAGAGAAAAAAGTTCGTCGTGAAAGAATGGGCCACATCAAACTGGTGGTGCCCGTTGTGCATATCTGGTATTTCAAATCATTGCCCAATAAGATCGGTTACCTGCTGGGCATGAGTTCCAAGAAACTGGAGAGCATCGTATACTACGAGCGATTCGTGGTGATCCAGTCGGGCATCCGCGCCGATAAAGGACAGAACTATGGCGACCTGCTGACCGAAGAA
>CAYUCU010000161.1:0-9420 GCA_964443345.1 uncultured Chitinophaga sp. | reverse complement strand
ATGGATGTTATGCGTAAGGCATTGGCCCAGGCAAAGGAAGGCCGCTTACACATTCTGGATGCGATGTATGCTACCATTTCTGAAGCAAGGAGTGATGTGAAGCCACATGCACCAAGAATGGTGAAACTATTCATTGACAAAGAATTCATTGGCGCTGTGATAGGGCCAGGTGGTAAGGTGATACAGGAGATACAAAGAGAAACAACCACTACCATCAACCTGGAAGAGAAGAACAACATGGGTGAGATCAGCATCTTTAGCACAAATAAAGACGGAGTGGAAAGGGCCGTGGCATGGATCAAAGGTATTGTTGCTGTGCCGCAGGTAGGTGATGTGTATGATGCTACGGTGAAATCCATTATGCCATTTGGCGCATTCGTTGAGTTTCTGCCCGGTAAGCAAGGGTTGGTGCATATCAGCGAGATCAGCCATAAGCGCCTGGAAACACTGGAAGGCATTGTGAGGGAAGGCGACCAGATGAAAGTGAAACTGATCGGAACGGACCCTAAATCAGGCAAGTTTAAATTGTCGAGAAAGATACTGATCCCGAAACCGGATGGTCAGCAATCAAGACAAGATGAGAGAGGGAATTAAAGCACCCCATACCCGCCGCTGCGGGGGCTTTGGACTCGATAGTATTGATAGCCTCAAATGTTTTGGGGCTATTTTTTTGGCCAAAGATTACACGGATTAACACAGATTGATTGCTCCGTAATTTGCTATGTCTCGCTAAGGCGCAAAGTCACAACTGGATTTTCCTTCCCTGCAGACAGACATATTTGCGTCGTGGCGTCTTTGCGAGAGTTTATTTGTATTCATCTGTGTTAATTCGTGTAATCTGTGGCTAACTTGTATTTATTTACAATCTATGGCAAACTACATTCAAATAGAATTTCAATCCATCTCTGCTGAGCAATCCGACTTATTGCTTGCTGAATTAACCATCCTCGGTTTTGAAGGCTTTGAAGAAGGAGAGAAGATCCTTAAAGCATTTATTCCGGTCACTGACTTTGATGAAGCGGCATTGAAAGAGCTGGCGGCAAAGAACAACGTTTCCTTTTCTCAAACCACTATTGAAGAAACCAACTGGAATGCGGTGTGGGAATCCAACTTTGAACCGGTGGTTGTGAATGATCTTGTTCATGGAACCCCGTGGGTAGGGCTGCGGGCCGATTTTCATCCTCCTGTTGAAGGGGTGGAGTATGAAATAGTAATCACTCCCAAGATGAGTTTTGGTACCGGTCACCATGCCACAACTTATATGATGATACAGCAGATGCAGAATATTGATTTTACCGGTAAGAAGGTTTTTGATTTTGGCACCGGCACTGGTGTGCTGGCTATATTGGCAGAAAAACTGGGTGCTGCCCGGGTGGTGGCTATTGATTATGATGACTGGAGTATTGAAAATGCGATGGAGAACGGCAGCAGGAACGGGTGCCACCGCATTGAACTGAGAAAGGGGGATACTGCTGAGGTGGGAGAGAGCTTTGATATAATACTGGCGAACATTAATAAGAATGTGATCCTGGACAATCTGCAGGTACTCGCTTCACAACTGGCGCCGGGTGGCATACTGCTACTTAGCGGACTGCTGGTGGAGGATGAGGCAGCTATAGTGGCTGGGGCCGTGGAATTCAGCTTACAAATAAACAAAAAAACAGAGCGGAACAAGTGGATATCCCTAAGGTTCAATCATTAAGAGATCATTTCCGCTTTATTAATTTAATGTTACCAGTTACCAAATTTGCTTATTTTTGCTGTTCACTTGTCTTTAAAAAAGCAGTGGCAAAAAGGTTCTATGAACGAACTACTTCTCGTTGTTCTGGCATATCTGATTGGAAGCATACCCACCTCTGTTTGGGTAAGTAAGCATTTTTTCGACATCGACATACGGGATTATGGCAGTGGAAATGCAGGGGCCACCAATACCTACAGGGTCCTTGGTCCTAAATGGGGCACTTTGGTAATGGTAACTGATATGCTGAAAGGCATTGTCGCCGTAAAACTGGCCCTTTTATTACCTGAATATGCTGATAGCGAAGTGAATTTGCAGAACCTGCAAACGGGTCTTGGTTTAGCAGCAGTTATTGGTCATATCTTTCCAATTTGGGCAGACTTCAGGGGTGGTAAAGGGGTAGCCACCTTGTTTGGGCTAGTGCTCGGGATTTCTCCCTGGACAGCGCTTAGCTGTGTGGGTATTTTTATACTGGTTTTATACCTTACCCGTTTCGTTTCTTTAAGTTCCATTTTAGCAAGTGTTGCGTTTCCGATCTTTATTCTTGTCATTTTTAATGTAGATAATCCTGCGTACAGGATCTTTGCTATTGCAGTGGCGCTGATGGTACTGTTGACGCACCAAAAGAATATCGGCCGCTTATTAAAAGGAAATGAAAGCAAAGTGCCAATATTAAAAAGCCGTGACAGGCGAAAACAGCGACGTCAGAACTCTTCTTCCCTTCATCAGGATTAGAAATAAAAAAAATCTTAAATTGTTGCGGCATGGTTTATGTTACGCTGCCGCAAGCACCTTACTATTTCATCATAGCAAAAAACACCAAAATGATACAAAGAATCACAACGCTTTTTGTCCTTTGCGCTTTAATCGTAGCCTGTTCCAAGAATGCATTGACCGGGAAAAATCAACTTACATTATTACCGGAAGCTGAATTACAAAATATGGCTGTACAGGAGTATCAAACGTTCCTTTCACAAAATAAAGTGGTGGCCACGTCCAACAACAGGGACGCTGAAATGGTACGGCGTGTAGGACAACGCATCACCAAAGCGGTGGACACTTATTATGCTGATAAGGGAATGACCGATAAATTGACCGGTTTCAAATGGGAATATAACCTGGTGGATGATAAAACTGTAAATGCCTGGTGTATGCCCGGTGGCAAAATTGTAGTGTACACCGGTATCCTTCCGGTAACACAAAATGAAGCAGCATTGGCTGCGGTAATGGGGCATGAAGTATCGCATGCATTGTTACAGCATGGCAATCAGCGGATGAGTAGCGGCCTTCTGCAACAACTCGGCGGTGTGGCACTTTCAGTAGCTGTTGCGAATAAACCACAGGAAACACAAAATCTTTTTATGACGGCATACGGTGTTGGTTCAACTGTTGGGGTGATGTTGCCCTTTTCCAGGAAGCATGAACTGGAAGCTGACCGCTATGGTCTTATCTGGACGGCGATGGCCGGGTACAATCCACAGGAAGCGATCGGTCTTTGGGAGCGAATGGAAAAACTTTCAGCTGGTCAGAAGCCACCGGAATTCTTAAGTACACACCCTGCAGAGGGTCGTCGCATTGATCAATTGAATAAATATATGCCTGAAGCGATGCAGTATTATAAACCAGTAGCACCAGTTGGTAAATAAAGAACGTTGTTTTGCATCAAAATCCCGTCAAAATGGCTGCCGGACGGGATTTTATTTCATAAAAGCTTTAACAACCCGCTAATTTTCCATACCTTTGCCATCCCTGCTTGAGAACGCTGTCAGCACCGCCCCCGAACCAGGGAAAGCTGGCAGAAACCTTTAAAATAGCTTCTAAGTATGTCACAAACTGTTTTTGAAAAGTTGCAACTGGCAGACGAAAAGAATCTCTTAATTCAGGGTTTGCCCTCTTCCATCGAAAAGCAATTCAGCAAATTATCATTCGCCAAAAACATGACTCCGTTGTTAAAAACACGGAAGATCGATTTTGCGCTGGTATTTGCCGTAAGCGAAAACCAACTGAATGGGATCCTGAAGGATGTAATGCCTTCCTTAAGAGATGGTTCAAAATTCTGGGTAGCTTACCCGAAAAGCACTTCAAAGATCGTTACTGACCTCAACCGTGATCGCAGCTGGAACCGGCTTACTGGTGAAGGTTACGAAAGCATTGAACGGGTGGAACTCGACCATGTGTGGAGTGCCATGAGGTTTGTAAAAGGTGAAGAAAATGTCCGGGGTGCGGATGTAGTTTCTTCCCGCAAAAGGGAAGCAGCAGCACTGGCCGGTTAAGCAACCTGTTTTTTAAACGTATTTGAGGTTTGTTGTTTTAACAACAAACCTTTTTCTTTTTCAGCCACCATCCAATCCGTAATTTGCTTTTCTTAATTACAGGTAATGAAATTTTTAAATGTAGAGATCAAAGCCAAATGCAGTGATGCTGTTACTATCCGGCACTATTTGCTGAACCACCAGGCGGATTTTAAAGGAACGGACCATCAGACAGATACTTATTTTAATGTAGCTTCCGGAAGGCTGAAACTGCGGGAAGGTACTATTGAAAACAATCTCATTTATTACGAACGGAGCAACCAGGCCGGACCAAAGGATTCTCATTTTAACCTGGTACAAATTGCAGATGCTGCCGGGTTGAAAGAAATATTAACCAGATCAAACGGAATAAAAGTAGTGGTGAAAAAAAAGAGGGAGATCTATTATATCGGCAATGTAAAATTTCATATTGACCAGGTACCGGGGCTGGGATCTTTTGTAGAAATTGAAGCTGGAAACAAATTGGCTTCGGAATTAACACAACAACAATTAAAGGAACAGTGTGATTTTTACCTGAAAGAATTTGGCATACAGGAGAACGACCTGGTGGAAGTATCTTATAGTGATCTGTTATTGGCGGAAACAGATAGATGATGTAAATTCGTAATATGGAAGTAAGAGAACCCGTTGTAGCCTACGGTAAAAAGAAATTCACGGTTGAAGAATACCTGGAGTTTGAAAGGGCTTCTGAGGAGAAGCATGAGTATTACCAGGGTGAGATATTTCAGATGTACGGGCATGGTGAACTTTTGGCCATGTCCGGGGCAGGACAAAATCATAATGAGATATTTACCAACTTGTTTGTAGAACTGGGCAATCAGTTAAAAGGAAAAAATTGCCGGCCCTATGGTAGCGATCTGCGAATGCACATACCTCAGAATACACTTTATACCTACCCCGATATTACCATTTATTGCAAAAACCCGGTTAAAGTACAGGATGATGATATTGCTACTGACCCTACGGTGATCATTGAGATACTTTCACCCTCCACCAGAAACTATGACCTGGGTGGTAAGTTTGACCTGTACAGGGATATCCCTACCCTGAAGGAATATATACTGGTTGATACAAAACTGGTAAATGTATTAGCCTGGAGATTGAATGAAAGAGAACATTGGGAACTGGAGCAATACAAAAGCATTGACGAAGTATTAGAAATAAAGGCAACCGGGGTTTCCATTTCTTTGAAAGATATATACGAGGCTACCCGCTTTGGTACTACCTTATGATCACAGCACCCATTTTTCTCGTCAGCTCCATTTCCATTTTTTTCAGGTGCTCATGTGTCTGGTGAAGCATGCTTAGTTCTTCCGGGCTATGTTGTTTTTCCAGGTCCACCTGGTTCTCGAGGAGCATTCGCTTTATTTTTCGCAGTTTCAAATAATTAACTGCAGACTCTACTTCTTCATTGGTCTTGTCTTCATCCATTTTAAGAAAACGCATCAGCTGGTCTTCATTATCTTTTGCCAGTGTTTTAATAAAATCATCATAACTCTGTTCAAACAAATTTTTCTGGTAACCGCTGGACTGGCTGTATTCTTTTTTCCATTGCTCACTTTCCTCATACGGAAAATTAAGCAGTGATACCGCAAATGTGCTGAGCTTTGTATCAGGATGATAGATAAAATAGTTTTTATTGGCAGTCTCCGGGCTGCTTTCCAATATCTCTTTGAATACGGAGATCAGCCGTATCACATCTGTATTGTCAATAAGGCTTTCATCTACCATTTCATCAAAAATATATTGCGCCACCAGCCGATCATCGTTCCATTTCCGGATACCGTATTCCAGTAATATCCTGGCCACTTCCCGTTCCTGCAACTCATCCTTGAATAATAAGTTGAACGTGGCATCATCATAATTGGTGGCCTCCGCCTGCCGGGCATTTTCCTCAAGTTGCCGGGCTTCTTCAAAAGGCAATTTTCTTTCTTGTGTGGAGATACGGTCCCTGATAAATTTATTCACCAGTGAGTGCATCCCCGCTTCATCTATCTTTAAAATCTCCGCACATTGTTTAATGTAATCCTGCTGCTTGGTAAAATCTTCCGCCTTATTGATCCGGGAAATGGTTTCTGCAGCCCGGTTGACCACTTCCGATTTTTTCACCGAATCATTTCCTGCATCCTTTAATGCCACTTCCAGTTGAAACAGGATAAAATCTTTTTTATTTTTCTGGATAAATTCCCGGAAGGCTGAAGCCCCCACTTTATTTACATAACTGTCCGGATCTTCTTTATCCGGTATCAGCACCAGCTTTACATTCAATCCTTCTTCCAGTGCCAGGTCGAGCCCCCGTAATGCCGCTTTTATACCGGCAGCATCGCCATCATAAATGATCGTAAGATTATTGGTGTATTTGCGTATCAACCGCAATTGATCCGGTGTAAGGGAAGTACCACCGCTGGCCACTACATTTTCTATTCCTGCCTGGTGCAGGGAAACCACATCGGTATAACCTTCCACCAGCAGGCATTCGTCTGCTTTATCAATTGATTGCCGGGCAAAATAGGAGCCGTACAGTATCTTACTTTTTACATAGATCTCATTTTCCGGAGTGTTGATATATTTTGGTGCCTTATCATTACTCTTTAGTATCCGGGCACCAAAGCCCAGCACCTTACCACTGTGATTGTGAATCGGAAAAATAACACGGCCCCGGTAGTTATCAGTCAGCTGCTCATTACGGTTGGCAACCAGGCCTGCTTTGATCAGCACCTCTGTGCTGTATTGTTTGGCTATCGCTTCTTTGGTAAAAGCATCCCGTTGTTCAGGAGAATAGCCTAACTGGAATTTTTTAATGATATCTTCTCTGAAACCTCTTTCTTTAAGATAGCTGAGTCCAATATCCTGGCCTTCCTCGGTTTCAAAAAGCATACGGGAAAAGAACTGCTGGGCAAAACTGTTTACAATAAACAGGCTTTCGGCCACCTGTACCTGTTGTCGTTGCTCATCTGACTGAAAGGTTTCCTCTATTTCAATACCGTAACGGTTGGCCAGCCATTTCAGGGCTTCTACATAACTGTACTTCTCATGCTCCATGATGAAGCTAACCGAATTGCCACTTCGGCCACATCCAAAACATTTATACAACTCCTTACTGGGCGATACAGTAAAAGATGGCGTTTTTTCATTATGAAAGGGGCAGAGGCCAAGGTAGTTGCTGCCTCTTTTTTTCAATTTTACAAAGCTTCCGATCACATCAAGAATGTCGAGGCGGCCCAGTATCTGTTGTATGGTGTTTTGGGAGATCAAACGCTGAAGTTGGACCGGCAAGTTATCACTTTACTGATAGCCTTCAAAATGGTAAAATCCCACCGGGCGGGTGCAACAGGGAGAAGGAACCCGGGAAAAACTACCGTTTCTGCACGAAAGAAAAGGCAAGAGTAAAGGCGACCACAATCATTCCCGAAATATAAAAAAAGACCGGCTAAACTTTTTTGACAGCCCGTTGTCTCATGTCAAACAAATTTTATGAAAAAAATCAAGCATTTCTTTTGCCTGGCAGCCGGAGCTCTATTTATAGCGACATCCGGACAGGCACAAAATCAGTCGGGGGTGGACTCCACTGGCTTGCCCGGCGATAATTTCAGCCTCCAGGGTGCTCTCCAACTTTTTCAGGATGCCGCTTCTCCGGAAGCTTTTGAAGAGGCAATCAATAAAGAAGGAAATCATGTAAATAATCTTGATCTTGATGGCGATGGTGATATCGACTATGTAAAAGTGGTCAGTAAAAAGGATGATGATGCTCATGTATTTATTCTCCAGGTAGCAGTTTCTGAAAAAGAAACACAGGATATCGCAGTTATAGAATTAGAAAAAACCGGGAAAGAATCAGCGGTAATTCAGATCGTGGGAGATGAGGATATTTATGGGGAGCAACTAATCGTAGAACCTGATAGTGGCGGAGCAGATGCAGGATATAATAACTACAGTAATAACACCAATCTCAGCGGTCCCAATGCCGGATTTGAAAATGAGATCCCTGGTATTGTGGTAAATGTATGGATATGGCCGTCTGTCCGGTTTGTTTATGGTCCCGGCTACCGGCCCTGGGTATCACCGTGGCGCTGGCATTATTATCCCGCCTGGTGGAAACCCTGGAAACCATTTGCCTGGAAAGTATGGCATCCGTTCCGGGTGCATTATCACCGCCCTTTCGTAATAGTGCATACACACAGGGTAATTCATGCACACCGGGTCTACACTCCATACAGAGCTACATCTGTTGCTGTCAGAACAAGACATTCAACCTGTATAAATAATTACCGGGTGACCAGGTCAAGAACAACGGTAACAGGACCACGGGGCAAAACCACAACAGTAAAAAAGACGACAGTGACCGGACCAAGAGGAGGTAAGGCCACTAAAGTAAAAGTGAGAAGACATTAATGCGCTTCGTATTTTATATGAATGAATTCTCCGGGTTCCTGCTTGTAGCAGGAACCCGGATAGTCGTTTAATAGCAGCAAGTATTTTTTATTTGTACGCAACACTCTGTCAGAAGTGGTTGTCATATCACCAAAGTAACCAATTGTAAACTCGCTTTATGAGACTTCAGCTATTCTTCTTTATCGTCAGCACCACTACTTTGTTTTCCTGTGACCGGGAAGCCGGAAGTAAACCGGTTATGCGGGAGGCATGGGTGCCTGTTTATACAAACAATACATCAGGCATTAAGACAATTGCAGCCACAGGCGCAAGACCCACTATCAATGCCGGTAAGATATATACGGTGGGCAATCTTATCTACCAGGTGGAACTGGATAGTGGTATCCATGTAATTAATTATGCCAACCCGGCTTCTCCTCAAAAGATCGGGTTTATCCGTTCATTCCTGTGCAAGGAAGTAACGGTAAAGAACGGACTGATCTACACCAATAATTTTAGTGACCTGGTGGTCATAGATGCTTCCAATATCAATAATGTGCGGGAAGTATCCCGAACACCAGGTGTATTTCCCGACCTGGCTTTGCAATATCCACCCAAGCCAGACAGGTTTTCGAATGTATATTTTGAATGTCCCGATCCTAAAAAGGGAATTATCATTGGCTGGGAGAAAAAAACAATTGATAACGCAAATTGCTGGAGGTAATATATCATGAAAAACAAACTATTGCTGCTTGCCACCCTTTCAATGCTCCTTTTTCAAAGCTGCGGTAAAGAAAGTGCTTCAGACGGATCTAAGACTGCTGCCGGTGCCGGTGGATCTACGGCACGATTTACCATTGCCGGTAATTACCTGTATGTAGTGGACCATACGAACCTGAAGGCATTTGATATTTCTAATCCTGCGGTTGCCCCCGTATTGAAATCAACAACTGCTGTTGGAATAAATATTGAAACTATATTTCCATACCAGGACAAACT
>CAYUCU010000160.1:0-9559 GCA_964443345.1 uncultured Chitinophaga sp. | reverse complement strand
AACGGGGTAAATAATTTTGTCTTTATCAGTACTTCAAATCTTTTCTTACTGATGATCTCCAGCACCCGGCCGGCGATATTCAAACCGACACTGCCGTACCAAAAATCAGTACCGGCATTGGCACGGATATCACGGGATGCAAAGTCATTCACTTCTTCTTCCAGTGAGGTGAATTTTCTTCGCTGCAGGATCCGTTTCAAAAATTTATCATCATCGGCAATACCTGTCATATGGCTGAGGCACTGGCGGATGGTGATATAACTTTTGAAATATTTTTCAAATTCGGGGATATACTTCACTACTTTATCATCCAGCGATAATTTGCCTTCATCCACAAATTGCATCACCAGCGCTGCTGTCAGCCATTTACTGCAACTGGCAATGGGAGCCTGCGTTTTGGAGTTAAATTCACCCATTTCCTTTTTATAGACCAGGGAATCGCCTTTTCCCGAAGCGGTCTTCGACCAGATCATAGTGACGACATTATTCCCCAATAGTTTTTGTTTGGCCTGAAGTTCCGCATCCAGCTTCGACCAGTCGTACTGGGCCCTTGCCGGCTGCAATATTAGCAGGAAAGCCACTGCGGACATGACTTTGAGGCAGATAGCGCTAACTTTGTATGACATAGTTGCTGATTTGAGAGCTTGGAGTAGTATTTGAGAGTTATGTTTAAAGTTATTTGATTTTACGTACCCAGCTTCAGTAATTCTATTGAGCTTCGTTGCGTCGCACTCTTGTGCTTCCTGTTCTTTGCTCAGCAGCGAACAGAACCCTGAAGAGTGCGACGCAACGAAGCTGATCAGGGAACTGAAGCTGGTAACAAAATAATTTTCAAACTTCCACATTCTCACATTTTCAAATTTGTATTTCATGAACTTAGGAAATTTCACCATAAAAGCCGCTGAAGCCTTTCAACAGGCCCAGCAAATAGCGTTCAATGCAAAAAGCCCGAACATTGAGACGGAGCATATATTAAAGGCGTTGCTCGAACAGGAAGACTCACCCGTCGACTACCTGCTAAAAAAGAATAATGTGACCGTCAACCTGGTGGACACCAAACTGGATGAACTCATCAGCAAATTGCCCAAAACATCCGGTGAACCGGCACAACAAATAAGCCGGGACGCCAACAGTGTGGTACTAAGGGCCGGCGCTGCACTTAAACAATTCAAGGACGAATTTGTGACGACAGAACATTTGTTACTGGCCATTGTACAGGGTAACGACTCCTCCGCCAAATTGCTGAAAGATGCAGGATTGACGGAGAAAGGATTGCTGGCGGCCATCAAAGAATTAAGAAAAGGAGAGACCGTTACCTCACAAACTCAATCACAGGAATTTAATGCACTGAATAAATATGCCAAGAACTTAAATGAACTGGCAAGACAAGGAAAGCTTGATCCGGTGATCGGCCGTGATGAAGAGATAAGAAGGACATTGCATATACTTTCCCGCAGAACAAAGAACAACCCGATACTGGTAGGTGAACCAGGTGTGGGTAAGACGGCTATTGCCGAAGGCATTGCACACCGGATCGTAAATGGAGATGTTCCCGAGAACCTGAAAAACAAGACCATCTATGCACTGGATATGGGATTGCTGATAGCCGGGGCCAAATACAAAGGTGAGTTTGAAGAAAGATTAAAGGGAGTGGTAAAGGAAGTAGCGGGCAGCGACGGAGATATCATCCTTTTCATTGATGAGATACATACCCTTGTAGGTGCAGGTGGTGGGGAAGGCGCTATGGACGCTGCTAATATTTTAAAACCGGCATTGGCCAAAGGCGATCTGCGGGCAGTAGGTGCTACCACCTTAAATGAATACCAGAAATTTTTTGAAAAAGATAAGGCACTGGAAAGGCGGTTTCAGAAAGTGATAATCGATGAACCTAATGTGGAGGATGCAATCTCCATCTTAAGAGGATTGAAAGACCGCTATGAAACACACCATCATGTACGCATAAAAGATGAAGCGATCATTGCAGCAGTGGAACTATCCAGCCGGTATATCACGGATCGTTTCTTACCAGATAAGGCGATTGACCTGATTGATGAAAGCGCTGCTAAGTTGCGTTTGGAAATGAACAGCATGCCCGAAGAACTGGATACACTCGAAAGACAGATCCGGCAATTGGAGATAGAACGGGAAGCCATCAAAAGAGAGAATGACGAGGCGAAACTGCATGAGCTGAATACGGAGATCGCCAACCTGTCTGTAACAAGGGATACTTATAAAGCAAAATGGAACCAGGAAAAAGAACTGGTGGAAAAAGTACAGAATGCCAAAGCAGAAATAGAAAGCCTGAAACAACTGGCAGAGCGGGCAGAAAGAGAAGGTGATTATGGAAAAGTAGCAGAGATACGCTATGGAAAGATCCAGCAACAGGAACAGCTCATCACAGATATTACAAAGCAAATTGAGGAGAGTGGTGAGAAACGTTTGCTCAAAGAAGAAGTAGATGCTGAAGACATTGCCGAAAGTATTGCCAAAGCCACCGGCATACCGGTAACGAAGATGCTGCAAAGTGATAAAGACAAATTGCTGAAACTGGAAGACCATCTTCATGAAAGGGTGGTGGGACAGGATGAAGCCATCAGTGCTGTAGCTGATGCTATCAGAAGAAGCCGTGCCGGGTTACAAGATCCTAAGAAGCCTATTGGTTCCTTCATCTTCCTGGGCACTACCGGTGTGGGTAAAACTGAACTGGCGAAAGCCCTTGCCGAATATTTGTTTGATGATGAAAGTATGATGACAAGGATAGATATGAGTGAGTACCAGGAAAAACATACTGTATCCAGGCTGGTAGGTGCCCCTCCTGGTTATGTGGGCTATGATGAAGGCGGACAGTTAACAGAAGCCGTTAGAAGAAAACCTTACAGTGTGGTATTGCTGGATGAAATAGAGAAAGCACATCCGGATGTATGGAATGTACTGTTGCAGGTATTGGATGATGGACGACTTACCGATAACAAAGGCCGGGTGGTGAACTTTAAGAACACTATTATCATCATGACGAGCAATATCGGCAGCCACCTGATACAGGATGCTTTTGAAAAAGTAAGTGAGAAGAATGTGGATGAAGTAACCGATAAGGCAAAGCTGGAAGTAATGACCCTGCTGCGCCAAACCATTCGTCCCGAGTTTCTGAACCGGGTAGATGAGATCATCATGTTCCGGCCATTAATGCGAAAAGAGATAAAAAGCATTGTGCAGATACAGTTGAACAACCTGAGGAAACTAGTCGCTGATAGCGGCATACAATTACAGTTCAGCGATTATGCACTGGATTTCCTGGCGGAGCAGGGCTTTGACCCTCAGTTTGGTGCCCGGCCGCTGAAACGGCTGATACAAAAAGAGATTGTAAACCAATTGAGCAAACGGATACTGGCAGGCGATATTGATAAGACCCATCCCGTGTTAGTAGATGTATTTGACAATATGGTGGTGTTTCGGAATGAAACACCGGAGTTGGAGAAAAGTGGGAAGAAAAAGTAAAAGGGAAGCCCTGGCGAGAGCCGGGGCTTTTTAGTCTTTTGTCGTCCTGACGGGTTGCCCCCAAAAGGCTTTAGCCAAATAGTTTTACCTGAAATGATGCCTGTTTTTGGGAAATGAATTACCTGGATAAAATTGTTCTTCTACCTTTATTAAAACTTCCCAATGAAAAAGCTATCTGCCTTCTGCCTGACCATGATCTTCCTCTCTTTCGCCTTTACACATGAGGAACAGCCGGTAGTGTCACCCAAAATCATATTTGCTGTATTAGATGATGGACAATCTGTGGAGCCAATAGCAAAAGTAAAAGAAGGAAAGTTGTTGCCGGCAGTCGGGGGCGGTGATGCCGGTGACACCTTATTGGATTTTGATGCGCTTTATTACCAACCCAAAACTTCTTATCGTTTAATTTATGGCGGTAAGGAAAATGGGAAAGTGTCGGTTGTAAAAAGTTATGTGGGAACTGAATGTGGTGGTGCCACGGCAAAAGTGACCACCACTTCGCAAAAAGTAAGACTGAAAGGTTTTGAAATGGCCCTGGCCACTAATATCAAAGCCACTAAACCTGCAGCCGGTGTACGAAAGACGCCATCCGTTGCAGAAAGAGCAGCAATAGAGAAACTGATCATTAAGGAATTTAAAAAGAATAACGTGTTGGTGAAAGGGATGAAATTAGTAAAGCTGACCAGCATAGATGCAGATAACAACAAGGTGAACGAGATCGTGGGAACATATACCGTGGCGCCATCAGCAAAAGAGAGGGCATTGCTGTTCTTTATTGCCACCAGGTCAAAAACAGGCGGCTATTCCATTAATTATAGTGTGTGCGATAAAATAAAAGAAGATGGAGTAATGAGCGGAGATATAAAAGATGTAGATGGAGGCATCTACCAGGAATTGCTGCTGGATATTTTGGATTTTGATAATGATGGGATCGCAGAGCTGCTCACCATTACACAAGCCTTCGAGGGCACAAACTTCAATGCATACCAATGGGATGGCAAAAAATGGCAAAAAATACTGGAAGTATCAAACTATCATTGCGGGTACTGATTCGTAGCTTTCACCTGGCTATGTTTTTTTGCAGGATATACACAGAACGGGTAACAAAATGACGGGCCACTTTCTCATGGAATAAGTGTACAAAAGTTTGAAGAAGCGGGTGTAGGTTCAGGATGCATTCTTCGTGAAAGTAAGATCCGGCTCAATGGCAGCAAATTTCAACTCATATAGTTAATAAAAAAAGCCGCACCAGGTCAACTCTGGTGCGGCAAATTATTATAAGAGGATTTTAATAAGGAATTGTATTAAGATGCTTCTTTAGCTTTAGCCCCTGTTGCCACCGGTTTCATCTTCTTTGGCTTTTTTACAGCTTTTTCTTTTTTGCGGCCAATTGTTTTTGCAATGTCGGCGGCAAATAGTTTGCTGGCTTTCTTCAGGTTGCTGATGAACCTCTTTTCTTTCAAACTGTCTTTGTACTCTGCCAGGGCAACTGCCAGTTTTTCGTACACCAGTTTCCTGGCTTCTTTTTTGGAAATTTTTTGCGGAAGTGTAGATAAGGTATTACTCATTTTTATTAATATTTAAGTAGCGTAAAGTTAATAATTACATAACACAGCGGATGTTAAGTTTTAGGCTATCCGGCAAATTTGACAGCAATATCAACCCGTTTATTGAGTTTTTCCGAGTATCCTCAAGTCTGTATTTTCCGCCGTATTCGATTTATAACCATTTTTTACAATATGTAATAAGGCTCTCGCCAGCACATCCGACCATATTACTTTGTTCGGAGCCAGTTTTGCCACCAGGGGGAACAAAGGATAAACAAGTTTATAAGCCAGCGGGGCCTTTTTATTTTTGTGTTTAGGCCTTACCGCATCAGGGCGGGCAACATAAATATCCTTCAGACCAGACCCTAACAACGCATTTTCTGCTTTCCCTTTTATGCGCTTAAATAAGGTGCGGCTTTTTTCCGTTCTGTCGGCACCATCACCACTTACAAATACAAACCGAATAGTCGGATGTACCTGCAGGCAAAACCGGGTGCAGGCATCCAGGTAGCCAAACGTAATATTTTCATATTGTTGTCTGCTCACTTGTGTTTGTGAAATACCTAAACACCAGACTACGGCAGTGGCTTTTGAAAAATAGTGCTCTAATCCTGAATAGTTGAAAAAATCATGGTGAGTCACTACCGTAATTTTTGGATGTTGCAATTCTGACTGGCTACGTACCAGTAGTATGAGTTCATCAATAGCTGTATCATTTAATGCTTGCCGCACGACTTCGGCACCGATGAGCCCGGTGGCTCCTGTTATTATTATTTTCATGATGACTTAAAGTTACTTTATAAATGTCTTTACCACCCATCGTACTGCAAAAATTTTGATAGCTAAGCAACCCCGTTTGCGGAAGGACCACCCTTGTACTTGTTCCTATTGTTATGGAAATTTTAAAAGTCAGGATCTGAATATCTAAATGCGTTTATGATCTGTTAAAGAGATCCTGCCCTTTTTTTTATGTCCATAACAGTGTCTAATTTGAACGCATTCACCAAAATATATAGCATGAGACATCTTTACGTAAGTATTTGCCTGCTGATCGTTACTTCTTCTTTCTCTCAGCAATCTGTTACCCACACTGTATATTTCGACCTTGATATTGCTCAGCCCTCCGCTGCAGCAACAAGAGACCTCCATTCTTTTGGCGAAAAAATAAAGCAATTGCCTGTAACAGGAATCAGCATTGAAGGACATACCGATAAGCAGGGGACTAATAATTATAACTATACTCTTTCACGGGCAAGAAGCGAAGCAGTCAATGATTTATTAAAACCTTATCTGCCTTCTTCAGTAAGTGCCCGCATTAATTTCAGCGGAGAGGACCGGCTTATTACAGATGCAGATGAAAAGCAGGCATTGAACAGAAGAGTGGTTATTATAGTGTATTATGAAGAAGCTCCTAAATCAATAACAGAAGTGGAGCCTTTTTTCCGGGACGTGGAAACACAACGATTTGCTGTGAACTTCGATGACACGATTTTTATTACTGGAAAGGAGGGTACCAAACTGACGATCTCTCCGGGAAGTATCCAAAATAAGAAAGGTGAATTGGTAAAAGGAAATGCTGAAATACTGTTGAAAGAGTATTATGATCCAGGTGATATAATCTCAAGCGGATTGAACACAAACTCCGATAAGGGGTTATTGCAAACCGGGGGAATGTTTACGCTGGTGATCATACAGGGAAATGATACCATGGATACAAAATCAAGAAAGCCTGTAACGCTAAAAATGCCAGTGGTGAACCAGGTAGCCGGAAATATGAATGTATTTGCAATGGATCACCGTTCAGACAGTAGCGTATGGCGAAACACAAACAGTGTGTTCTCCAAAAAGTTCAGTTACTGGGATTGGCCCCGTAAATTGAATAAGCTGGATGACCTGGTCATACCTGAGATAAAGTTTGAAAACTGGAGAAAGGGACATAAATATACAGATGAATACACACCGCATACGGCCAACTGGTGGTTATTTGAAATACCTTTTGGAAATAAAAGTGATGCAAAGCAAGTGACCAATCAAATTGAAAAAATTGATTCGGTAACGCTCCGGTCCACATTAAAAGTAAAGTACCGCAACAGGGGAAAGCGGCAGTATGGCATTCAAAATTTCGATACCACTTTCCTGGTAAAGTTTTACCGCAGTGAGTACGTGGGCGTAACACAAAGCCTTAACTGGATCAATTGCGACCGCTTCCTGAATTATCCCAATACTGGTAATTTTTATGTGAGCACACCGGGGTTTAAAGGGGCTACAGTCATGGTTTATTTTAAAACCCTCAGCTCGTATATGCAGGCTTATTCAAATGAACGTAACAACAATACACAGTACATAGTACCAGGAGTGCCAGCCGGGCAAAAAGTGGTAATAGTGGCTATGGGAAAAAGGGATGGAGCCTACTATTTTTCACGCAAGGAATTTACTACTGGCAAGGAAGCTACTGCGGAACTGGAATTGGGTGGCATTACAGAGGAAGAGCTGAACAGGGAAATGAGGTCTCTCAAATAGGAGCAGGCTATTACTAAAGCAGATAGAAATTTTACGATACCATGTAATTTTAGTGCCGGTTATTTTAAGAGAGTTTGGAAATCAGGCCATTGGGCACTATGTAACGGTTACAACAACCTTATTTTATTAAGCTTCAATACATATTTTCCCTAAGTGATTTTACTATATGATGAATTAAAATCATGTTGTACGTTTGTGTACGAACAACGCAGCCAGTTAATAGTAAATCTGGCAATCCTTATCCCTGAAAATCCCGTAACTAACTGTAGATTCAACCCTGTGTAAAATGTATAATTTCTGCGACTGGCAATGCGCCTTTCCGCCTTATCATTTTCCCGGGTCTATAATGTAAAGATGTTTTCTGAACTGTTACTGCAAGGTAATGAGTCAGATTGAACTGGTTCGACAACAAGAATTTAAAATTGCTCTTTTATAGGTTTAGAAATCCAATGTTCAAAAATGAAAAATCGTCTGGTATCGCTGTGAAAACCAAATCCAATCCAATGAAAGCCTGATTCGATGAAAACCATTCTCAGAACCTAAAAGTAAAATCATGAAATGAATGGTACTCTAGTAGTAAAGCTGCCCAAAAGGCAGCTTTACTCATTTATACTGGCCGGGGTTCCGGTAAAACAGGGATCAGCGGCAGGTTAGTCATTGGCTATCTCACAAAGAATGTCCACCAGTTCCTGTGGCCTGCTGAAGAAAGGAGAATGACTGGTATCCATACGATACACTTTTTTACAGGGCATTTCTGTGTACATTTTTCGTTGCAAAAAAGGAGTAATGGCCCTGTCCTGCAAACATTCGATATAATACCGGGGAACACTTCCATAGTTTTCTTCAGAAAGTTGCAACGGAGTAATTGCAGATTCTATTGTTTCATAACTTAATAAAACATTTGCCAGCTGAATGATATCATCATCGCAGTCGTGATACAATCCCTCTTTATAAATTTCTTTCTGCAACGTATGGGCATTCAGTTCGGGGTACTGCGTTACAAAAGGTCTTAATATCCCTTCTGTATCCTGCATCGAATATTCACGCTGTGTTGCGCCATTGGGAATAAGGTTGGCAGCGAGATAAATTAGCTTTTCGATCTTGTCTGGCCGGTATTCTGCCGCCTGCGAGATCAGGATACCATTCTTACTGTGCCCCAGCAAAATTACCTGCCCATCGATACTGTCAATTAACGAACAGATCTTTTCAACTGTTTTTTTCATTCTTACTTCTGATATAGGAGTTTTATCCCGGCCCATACCGGGCAGGTCAACAGCAATAGCGGTGTGACCTTGTTTTTCCAGAAGCGGAATTACTTTGTGCCAGTTCCAGGCACTGTGCCAGGAACCGTGAATAAGGATAAATGTTTTCATTGTATATTTTTTTTGTTGCTGTAAAGTTGGAGTAAGAACGATGGTATATCAACCCGTTTCTTGCTGAGTTGTTATTCACCAAATTGTTGAGCTGCTTCCCATCCAAGAATAGCTGCTTTTTTAGTACTTCCCCAATGATAATCCCCCGTAAGGCCGGTTGATCTGATGACCCGGTGACAGGGTATTAAATAAGCTACCGGATTGCTGCCGATAGCAGTACCAACTGCCCTGGATGCATTGGGTTGTTCAATAGCTGCAGCAATACCACCATAGGTATTCACATTAGCAAAAGGGATTTGCAATAATGATTGCCATACTTTCAGTTGAAAAGCTGTTCCTTTAAGATGCAATTTTACCTGTGGCAGGTTATTCCAGTCGTTCGTAAAAATGGTGAGTGCATCTTGTTGGAGAAAATCTGTTTTCTGAATGATCTCCGCATTGGGAAAAATTGATTGAAGCGGTGCAATGGTACGGTCCTCCTTTTTTACAAAGGATAAATGACAGATCCCTTTAGGAGTGGAGGCGATCAGTATATCTCCAAAAGGTGATTCGGCATGACTGTAGTTGATCACCAGTTTTTCACCACCGTTCTTATATTCTCCGGGTGTCATTCCTTCCACGGTA
>CAYUCU010000159.1:0-9581 GCA_964443345.1 uncultured Chitinophaga sp. | reverse complement strand
TGCACAGCCAATAACGGGGCCATAAGCACCACTACTAACAGTGATGTGAATCCAGCCAATGGCAGAACAACTTCCTTTACTGTAAATGCCGGCGACCAGATACGCTATGTGGATGCCGGTCTGAAAACACAACAAACGACTAATGGCAGTGTGGGCGACTTTGTGTGGAATGATCTGAATAAGGATGGTATCCAGGATGCAGGTGAGCCGGGTATTTCCGGTGTAACAGTACGATTGGTAAATGCAACTACCAATACCGTTATTGCCACCACAGCAACAGATGCTGCGGGTAAATATATCTTCAATGATGTGACCCCGGGCAACTACCTGGTGGAGTTTGTTACTCCTGCCGGTTATACCACTACAACCAAACTGAGCACTTCTGTAACTGCATTTGCCACTGACAGTGATGTTGATCCTGGTACAGGCAGAACAGCGTCGTTCCCGCTTGCTGCAGGAGAAAGAATAACTACTGTTGATGCAGGCTATTGGGTGACCACACCTCCTGGCACCGGTAAGATCGGTGACCGGGTATGGCATGATGTGAACCAGAATGGTATCCAGGATGCAGGTGAACCCAGCGTTGCGGGTGTTACTGTTACTTTATACAACTCGGGTGGAACAGCTATCAAGCAAGCCACTACCGACCAGAATGGTAATTACATCTTTACTGACCTGGCTGCAGGTAACTATACTGTTGGATTCAGCAACCTGCCTTCCGGCTTTACATTTACGGCACCAGGTGCTGGTACAGCTGCCACAGGAAGCGATGCTAATCCTGCAACCGGAAGAACCGGTACTATCACCCTGGCAGCAGGACAAACCAACCTGGATGTGGATGCAGGTATCAAAGCAGCACAAGCCGGTACCGCATCACTTGGAAACAGGGTTTGGTATGATCTGAATAATAATGGATTGCAGGATGCTGGTGAAACCGGTGTTCAGGGTATCACTGTTGAGCTGCTGGATGCAGCCGGTAACCCTGTTGATAAAGATCCTGTTGCTGCCGGTGTGCAACCAACAACAACTATTACGAACGCATTAGGCGAATATTTATTCACTGGCCTGGGTGCCGGTGACTACAGGGTACGTTTCAGCACCTTACCTGCCGGTTATGCGGTAGTAACAAAGAATGCGGGTGCAGACCGTACTATTGACAGTGATGGTAACCCGCTGGCTGCCGGTACCTCTACCACAGATGCGGTAAGCTTGTCTGCCAATGAAGAAAGATTAGATATTGATCTGGGTATATTCAACGCCACTGCACCGTTAGGCCAATTGGGCGACCGTGTTTGGTTTGATGCGAATAATAATGGTATCCAGGATGCAACAGAGCAGGGTGTACCAGGTGTGTCTGTAGCCTTATTAAATGCTGCCGGTACCACTATCGCTACTACTGTAACTGATCAGAATGGCAACTATAAGTTTGTGAATCTTGCAAATGCCACCTATTCCGTGCAGTTCAGCAACCTGCCTGCAGGATTTGTATTTTCTCCAATAAACCAGGGCGCAAATGCTGCTGCTGATAGTGATGCAGATCCTGTAACCGGTAAAACCGGAACATACACTATCAGCGGTGGTAGTTCTATTATGACGGTGGATGCAGGTATCTTTTCCACGAGGGCTGCATTAGGAGATTATGTATGGTTTGATGCGGACAGCGATGGCACACAAGACGCCACTGAAAAAGGTATCCCTGGCGTAACCGTTATACTGTACAATGCAGCCGGAGCTGCGATCACTTCAACTATTACTGATCAGAATGGAAGATATTTCTTCAGTAACCTGACTGCCGGCAGCTATACCGTCGGATTCAGCACTATACCGGAAAAACTGGTATTTACCACACAGGATGCAGTTATTGCCGGTGATCTTGCCGACAGTGATGTAAATCCTGCAACTGGCAAAACGGGTACGGTAACACTGGCAGCTGGCCAGGTGAACCTGACCGTTGATGCTGGTCTGAAACCATTTGTTCCTGCAACTATCGGTGACTTTGTTTGGTTTGATCTGAACAGGGATGGTATCCAGGATGCAGAGGAACCGGGCGTACCGGGTGTGGTGGTTACACTGTATAACGCTGCCAACCAGGCTATCGGTTCAGCAGTAACTGATGGTAATGGCTACTACCTGATCACTAATGTGCCTCCGGGTACCGGCTATTATGTGAAATTCAGCAACCAGCCGGATGTTGCAGCTCCATGGACATTGCAGAATGTTGGTGGCGCCGGTGCAAACAATAACAGTAAGGTGGATGCGACAGGACAAACAGGAACATTTAATGTGGCAGAAGGACAGAACCTTACGAACATTGATGCCGGTTTGACCAGGCTGATCAATTTACGTGGTAACGTATGGCATGATGTGAATGCCATGTCTGACGGATTGGTAAATAACAGTGGTGCGGCATTGGTACCTCCTGCAGCAGGCATACCCGTTGGACTAAGAGCATACCTGGTAAATAACAGTACCGGCCTGGTAGAACAGGTGGCATTTGTAAATACGCTGACTGGAACCTTTGCTTTCTTTGATATTTCGCCGAATTCAGTGTACTCCGTTATTCTCAGCAGTGCACAAGGCATTATCGGTAATCCTCCGCCGGCGCAGATACTGCCATCCGGTTGGGAGAATACGGGTCAGAAGAATGCGAACCCGCCAAACAGCCCGACAGGTAATGATGGTATCAATGATGGTAAAGTGGTGGTGCCGGTAGGAACATCTGATATTATCAATATCAACTTTGGTATCAGGTTAAGAGGTGGCGACGTAGTAATCGGATAAAACAAAATAAAATGCTCTTCATCCTTTCAGGGATGAAGAGCATCACTTAACATACTTTTTCAATAATAAAACCTAAAAAAATGAGCACAAAAATGAAACTCTACACACTTTTACTTTGCTTCCTCGTAAGCAAGGTCTCCATGGGGCAAGCAACCCTGGAAATGACCAACAGGAACTTTGCCAGTGTCCTGGGGCCAACGATCAGTCCTATAGGACCCATCAATTTTGAAAGGGATAACAATAACACAAACCAGTTTTCAAACAGCCCCATTCCACCGGCGCAGCTGGTAAGCCTTACCGTTTCGCTGACCAACCAAACCTATACGGGTTTGACTTACAGCAACGTAAGTACAGGGTTGATGTTTGGTGCATCACCTACAACGGCTGTGGATCCTAATCTCCCTGCCGTTCAGAAGGTTGATCCTAACGATACTTATAACCTCCTGGGTTCTTTCAGTGCAGCAGTAGGCGGACCCACTAACAATATGTTTACTTCAAGCCCAGTTGCAGCTCCAACGGTACAATCTGGAACAGGTATCATTGCGGATGGAAATTTCTCACCACCGCAAAACGGAGCGAACAATGGTGTGGGCGTATTTACCGCTGCGCAGGTATTATTTGATCTGCCGGGTGGCCCTGCTGTTAATAATTCAGCAACAAGGTATTACTATGGTAATGTGGTACTGACCTTCAACCGGTTTGTTCAGAATCCTGTTATTCATATTGCAGGATTAGGTGGTTCTTACCGGTATTTTCCTGTTAGCGGAACTAATGCGAATGACCCGGCACAATGGCGTTCCAGTTATTTCAGCACCGAATTGGAAGTGCAACCAAGTGGATTTAGCTTAACCCGGATGTCAGGCAATCAGTTCTTTACCATTTCCGGAAACAACGTACTTAACAGTGCTACCACTCCTAACGGTGCATCTGTACCAACAGTAGGAGGCATTTTCCAGGACCTGGGCGCTGCTTCAGGTAGTTTCCGGGTCAATGGTACTGTTAAGACCGTTGTATTAAGGGTGTACCTGAGAGGAGCTGATGCTTCACAATTTCCGTGGTCCACTGTTCAGGCGAATGTAGCTGGTGCTAACAGGAATCCTTTTACTGGTGATATCTGGTGGGTAGCTGCCAGCACAGAACCATCTGCACTTATTCCGCTTCCATCTACCGGTGTTAACCTGAGCGCTGCTTTGAACGGGAATGATGTATTGCTGAAATGGAAGACACTTACTGAAGTGAACAGCAGCCATTTTGAAATTGAAAGAAGCACGGATGGCAGCAACTTTACCGGCATAGCCAATAAAAATGCTGCAGGTAACAGTATCACAGAAATAAATTATGCCCATACCGATCCTAATATGTCTGCCAGCGTTTATTACTACCGGTTGAAACAGGTGGATATTGATGGCAGGTTCAGTTACAGTAATATTGCCATCGTTCGTAAAGCAGGCAATATTAAAGCAGTGAAAATATTCCCGAACCCGGTACAAAGCCAGGTGAACCTGGAGTTCTCTAATGCCAAAGGAAATTATGTGATCAGCGTATTTAACCAGGCCGGCCAGGAAGTGATCTCTCAAAAGCAGAGCATTATGTACGGTGTTCAATATGTAACTATCAGCAGAAATACCTTAGCAAGCGGAAACTACTTTGTGAGAGTAAGAAATACGGAGACCAGCGAAGTGTTGTTTGCAGAGAAAGTGGTATTACAATAAGAAAGGATAGCCGGCAAATTTAGCAGCTACTTCTTTAAACTTAGTAACAGCTGTTTTTTTGCTCAAAATTTTACAGCTGCCACTGGGCCCCCTGAAAAGGGGGCCTTTTTTTGCTTAAGGAGGAAAGGAAATTAGTAAACAGAATATCCAAAGCAGGTACAATTTCTTAATTTGAGCTTTCTAACTTTGCTTTAATTCTATTCCATGGCTTCAATAGGTGAAAGGCTTAAGAATTTCCATCCCATCCGAAAGATCGTTTATTTTTTTGTGGGCTTGTTCTCTTACCCGGGACTTGCCATGATCAACAAACTAAAGATATCCGGTACGGAACATATAGCAAAATTGCCCCGGCAGAATGTACTTTTTGTAAGTAATCATCAAACGTATTTTGCAGACGTCATCACCTTCCTTCATATCTTTTGTGCGATAAAATGGGGAAAGCAAAACCGGCTGGGCATTCCTTATTACCTGCTGAATCCCTTTACACGGGTCAATTATGTAGCAGCAGAAGAAACGATGAAAGGAAGTTTTATCAGCCGGCTTTTTTTATTGGCCGGAGGATTAACTGTAAAGCGGACCTGGCGGGCAGAAGGCAAAGAAGTAAGAAGAGGGCTGGACCCTTCCGACACCCGGAAGATAACCCGGGCACTGGAAAATAACTGGGTCATCACCTTTCCTCAGGGAACCACCAAACCATTTGCCCCCGGTCGAAAAGGCACAGCACTCATCATCAAACAAAAAAGGCCTGTAGTAATTCCGGTAGTGATCAGTGGATTCTGGAGGGCTTTTAATAAAAAAGGACTGAAGTTTAAAAAGAAAGGAACTATTCTTTCTGTCCACTTCAAGGAACCGCTGGTGATTGATTATGATGCACCTGCTGAAACCATCCTGGCGCAGGTGATGGACGCTATAGAACAAAGCAAGAAACACATGCTGATGGGCAGGCATCACTGGCAAACTACAGATAAATGACGGACATCAATCTTTAAAGAAAAGGGCTTTCAGTTCGATAGCATCATCCGGTTTCATTTTTCCTCCCAGTATCAGGCGCAATTGTCTTCTTCTCAAAGCGCCGTCGAATAATTTTTTCTCTTCTTCTGTTTCAGGAATGAGCTGCGGCACAGTGCGGGGCTTCCTGTTAGGGTCCAGTGCCACGAATGTATAGTAAGCTTCGTTGCTTTTGTATTTGTACTGTTGTGTCAGGTCTTCTCCCCACACTTTCATATGTACTTCCATAGAGGAATTGAACGACCGGGTCAATTTAGCTTCAATATGTACCACATTGCCAAGTTTGATCGGTGTCTCAAAAGAAATATTATCAACAGAGGCCGTTACCACCGGGGCATTACAATGCCGGTGTGCAGACATGGCGGCGGCAATATCCATCCAGTACATCAGCCTGCCGCCCATCAGGTTGCCGAATATGTTGGTATCATTAGGCAGCACCAGTTCTGTCATTATAGTAAGGCTTTCGGCCGCTTTTCGTGGTTCCATTTTTCAGTTTTTCTGTTTATACGTCGTATCGTGGCGCAAAGATAAGTGTCTGTACGGAGAGCTACAGGGTTTCACGCAGCGATAAGGGGGACATAGAGGGAATACAGCCAATACAAGTAAATAAGGTGCGGCGTAAATTGCATTTCTCAGCGTTCTTCTTACCTCTGCGTGGGTCTTTTAAATCATCTCTGCCCCCAACAAAACTCATACTGCCAATTATCGTCTTTCAGCTAATTTTGCGGCAACCGGGACCCACCGGTATTAATAATTGCTGTATGGACATCATTAAGCCCGTTATTTCTTTTGACAATACTGAATTTGCTTTTGAGTATAAATCGGACAAACAATTAAAAAAAGCCCGGTTCCTTTTTTCTATGATGGGTAAACCATGGCTCGTTAAAATAGGCACCCGCCTGGCCCCCTGGTCCATTAAAGCGGGATTGCCGGTAAAGGGCATTATCCGAAACACCATTTTTGCACAATTTGTAGGAGGCGAAACTTTGGACGAAACGGCCGTAGCAGCCAAGATGTTAGGGAAATACAATGTGCAGGCGATACTGGATTATGGTGTGGAAGGAAAAGAAGGCGAAGATAATTTTGATCATGCCTGTGAAGAATTTATCCGGGTAATTAATTATGCAGCTACACAGCCCAATATCCCTTTCATGAGTGTGAAAGTGACTGGTTTTGCACGGTTTGCCCTGCTCGAAAAACTGGATACAGTAATGCATGAAGGAGAAGGTACGCTGATGAAACGCTACCTGAAAGCGATTGAAAGCTTGCCTGCTGCAGAAAAGGAAGAATGGCATCGTGTCCGCCACCGGGTAATGCGGGTATGTGAAGCGGGGCAGGAAAAGAAAGTAGGTGTGCTAATCGATGCCGAAGAAACATGGATACAGGACCCCGTAGATGCGCTGACCATACTGATGATGGATACCTTTAATAAAGAAAGGGCAGTGGTGTATAATACATTGCAGCATTACCGGCACGACCGGATACAATTTCTAAAAGACTCCTATGAAGCTGCAGTGGAACGAAAATTTATTCTTGGGGCCAAACTGGTGCGGGGTGCTTATATGGAAAAGGAACGAAAAAGGGCCGCAACACATAATTATCCTTCGCCTATACAACCGGATAAAGAAAGCAGCGACCGGGATTATAACGAAGGGGTGAAATTCTGTATTGATCATATTGACCGGGTGGCATTGATCGTGGCATCACATAATGAATACAGCAATCTCTATGCAACGCAATTATTGCAGGAAAAAGGATTGCCGCTTCATCATCCGAATGTACACTGGAGCCAGTTATATGGTATGAGTGATAATATCACCTTTAACCTGGCCCATGCCGGTTGCAGTGTAAGTAAGTATTTACCTTTTGGCCCTATAAAGGATGTGATACCTTACCTGATGCGCCGGGCACAGGAAAACACTTCTGTAAAAGGACAGACCGGAAGAGAACTGGGTTTGATCAAAAAGGAACTGAGCAGAAGATCAAAATAAAAGCGGCTTATTTTATCAGCTTTATTTTAGCAACGATAGCCGTCATCTCCTCCATGATATCTTTTTTATTGGTAAGCTGTGCCACATGAAATACCAAACCACCTCCTAATTCAGTAGCCGGCGATATTTGTTCTTTCAGGTAAAACTTGTTGATGTCGTCTTTGAAGTACAGCCATTCAGGATTATCTCCAAGAAATATCCCTTTTGCGTTTGCCGCCATGCTGTCTGAAAAGCCATATTCTTTATGAAATAAAGACGGGTACCTGCCGGTGTAGATGGTAATGCTGGTATACGTATCATCCGTCAGTTTTTTATACTTATTGATCTTAAAAACACTAAAGTCATACTTCTCATCCAGGGTGATAAAATATTTTTCCGGTACTGCAAATTGAAACTGAGCGTTTGTTCCGGGTATTTTAAATATTTCTGTACGGGCATTTAATGGTATGGTACGGGTGCCGGTTACCAGCGTTTTAAAAACAGCCTCCGTAAGGTTCACATATTCATTTCTTAACGACCAGGCATCGGGATTGATATAGGCATCTATACGGCTAACGGTATTGTCCGGACTTTTAATCGTCAGGCTGTTTACGAGTATGCCGTTTTGTGTGGAGTCGAAAAGGGCAGGAGTAGAAAGTACAGAAAGCAGGGAAGCCGAGTCGGTTAGCACTTTTCGTTGAAAATCGAACTCCGGTTCCACCTGTTTCGACAGTTCATCCGGCATATCATTTCCGGCAAGAGAAAATAATTCCTGGGCAAAAAAGACCAACCGCATTTTACCATTATCCAAAATGATGCGGGTTTCCCTGTTCTCATTCGGGTCAGAGGCCATTATATCTGCCACCCTCGGGCTGATTGTTGCGGCTGCGGGAAATTGCAGGAACAATTTTTTATTCAAAATGGATAGTTGCTTTTCCAGCCGGGTGGTATCAGCCATCCCTCCCTGTTGTGAAAAACCGGTAAAATGGCTGCCAGAAAAAAAGAATAACAGGAGAATACAGTGTTGCAGAACAGGGCGCATATGTTATTTTTGGTTTGTTATCAAAGATACAACCAAGACCCAATAAGGGCTAAGAACGTTGCAATACGCCGGTGGCCGCTATCCACCAGTGCAACGGGAATAGCCCTGCGGTTGTCAACTTTATAAACCGGTTCTATGCGTATCATATTTGCCTTTGTATTTTTTACCATTTTGGGTTTCTCCTGTAATAAGCAGGTGGTCGTTGAAGATGATGGTTATGTGTATATAACGGGTTCCGGATTGGCGGGTAAGTGGGTGGCAAAAGAAAGTTTTGTTAGTGCAGGTGGTGGTGCTATCCTTGTTGATCTTCCCAGGGACAGGTGGTTTACAATGGAGTTTAAGAGCGACAGTAGTTTTACGTATTCTGCCAGTTTCCCCAAGGCAGATTCGTTGTTTTCTCAATACAGTTTATCCGGCTCTTGGATGTCTGTTTCATCGCTGGTAAATTCTAAGACAGACAGGTGGTATTATAACCTGGGTGCTGATGATAAACTGGAGCTTGGAGTATTTATGTGTTTTGAGGGTTGTTCTTACCTGCTGAGAAGGATACAGTAAGCGGTTCTTTTGATTTCACATCTTTCTAACAGGCCAAACAAATTCCAAAAGACGAATCCCAAATTCCAAGTAATTTGCAGCCATGCAACAATACCTTGGCTTGCTTCAGCATATAGTAAATACAGGCGTAAATAAAACCGACCGCACCGGCACCGGCACTCTAAGCTGTTTCGGCTACCAGATGAGGTTTGATCTGTCAAAAGGTTTCCCCTTAGTTACCACTAAGAAAGTTCATCTGAAGAGTATCATCCATGAATTGCTCTGGTTTCTGAAAGGCGAAACCAACATCGCATACCTGAAAGAACACGGTGTAAAAATATGGGACGAATGGGCCGATGAGAAGGGCGACCTTGGCCCCGTGTATGGTAAGCAATGGCGAAGCTGGCAGGGTGCAGATGGAAAGAGCATCGATCAGGTATCCGAACTCATAGAGCAAATAAAAAAGAACCCCGACAGCCGTCGCCTGATCATCAGTGCCTGGAATGTGGCCGATCTGCCGAAGATGGCACTGAT